>DATCPD010000241.1:0-7564 GCA_036564325.1 Solirubrobacteraceae bacterium
GCTTCTTGCTTACGCTACTCGCTCACGACGCCCCCTCAGGAGGACGAATGGCCGAGAACCCGACCCTGTTCGTTTGTCACGGCGACGACGGCGGTCCACGAGTGCATCCATGTCGGCGCGTGCAGGAGGCACTTCGCGCCGCCGGCATCGAATACGACAAGGTCATCGCCGCTCACGGCAGCCCGATCCCGTTTCTGCGCAAGGGCTCGCGTGAGGAGCTGCGGGCGGCGACCGGGGCGACGAAGCTGCCCGCGCTCAAGCTGCCGGACGGCACCGTGATCACTCAGTCGCGCGCGATCCTGTCCTGGATCGGCGACCAGAACTGACGGGCGCGCCGGAGCGACCCTGGGGACGGTCAGTCCCCGAGGGACCCGGGATCGGCGGGCACGTCAACGGCGTGCTCGGAGAGTGCGGCGAGCGGGACGATCTCGAGGGCTCGTTCGTGGGTCGAGGCGAGCACGACGTAGGCGGCCGCGTCGTCCGCGTGGGCACGCAGCCAGTTGAGCGCGGTGACGCACCAGCGATCGCCCGGCACCAGACCGGGAAACCCGTACTGCGGAACCGGGGTGATGAGATCGTTGCCGATGCTCCGCTGATGCTCGAGAAACTCCTCGGTCACGACTGCGCAGATCGTGTGGCTTCCCTGGTCCTCCGGGCCCGTGCGGCAGCACCCGTCTCGGTAGAAGCCGGTAAGCGGCTCGGCACCACAGCTCTCCAGCTTCCCACCAAGCACATTCCAGTCGCTCACGGCCGCAGTATTGCTGCTCGGTCGACGCGTTAGCGCGGTGCCGACAGGTCCTCGCTCAGCTCCCACAGTCGCCGGCGTGCGTCGCGGTCGTAGGCCTGGGGGTTGGCGACGGCCTCCCTCAGGCCGTCGAAGTACTTGCCGCTGACGCCGTCGAGTGCAGGGTCGATCACCAGTCGCAACGTTGCGGCAACGCCCTGCTCCAGGCTGTCGACGGTGCGGCCAAAGGTCTCGAACACGAGCTTGGTCGGCATCAGCGTTGCCGGATGGAGCGCGTTCACCGTCACCCCTGGCTCGCGCTCGTTGCGCAAACGCTCCGCCAGCTCGAAGGTGAACGCGATCATCGCCAGCTTGCTCTGGGAGTAGGCGGCCGCCATGTCGTAGCCGTGCTCCAGCATGACGTTGTCGAAATCGACCGGCGCCTGCCCGATCGACGCCACGTTTACCACTCGCGCGGGGCTGCTCCTGCGCATGAGCGGGAGCAGCCGGGTGGTCAGGACGAACGGAGCCAGGTAGTTGACCGCGAACGTCAGCTCATAGCCGTCCTTGCTCTCCGCCCGCTCGGTCAGTCCGACGCCGGCGTTGTTGACCAGCGCGTCGAGTCGACTTCGCTCCTGCACGTGATCGGCGAGAGCGCGAACCTCGGCCAGGGAAGACAGGTCCGCCAGGCATGGCACGAGGCGATCGCTGCCGGTCGCCTGAGCGAGTTCGGCGAGCACCTCGTCGAGGCGGGCCTGGCTGCGGCCGTGCACGAGCACCGTCGCGCCGCGATCAGCCAGCTCTCGCGCGAGCTCCTTGCCCAGGCCGGCCGTCGAGCCGGTGACCAGGATCGTCTGTTCCTCCAGCGGGCGCATCCGGGGGCGATCATAGGCGTCAACATGGAAGGCGGCTGGTAGCGTGAGCTGATGCCCTTGAGCTGGCCCGCGCTCTCCTACGACGCCTGGGCGGAGACCTGCGACACGCTGCACGCCCACACGCAGCTCCTCGGCAAGCTGGCGGTGGCGCTGGCGCCCCCGGAGCCGCAGCTCCAGCATGCGGCGCTCCGGCTGACCGCCCGAGGATGGGAGACGGCGCCGCTGCCTGCGCCCGACGGCTCCGGGGCGCTCGTCGTCGTGCTCGATCTGCGAACGCACGAGGCGGTTGTCGAACACAGCGACGGGCGTGAACACCGTATCCCGCTCGTCCCCGATCGGACGGTCGGCGAGGTCACGCGTGGAACGCTGCAGGCGATCGGCGACCTGGCGGGCGCCGTCGAGATCGATCCGACCCCACAGGAGGTTCCGTGGACGGTCCCGCTCGACGAGGACGACGAGCACTCGCGCTATGACCCCGACCAGGTCGCCCCGTACTTCGCCGCCGCGACTTACGCGGCGCTCGTCCTCGCCGCGTTCCGGGCGCCGTATCGCGGGCGCTCGACGCCCGTCAACGCGTGGTGGGGATCCTTCGACCTGGCGGTGAGCCTGTTCTCAGGCCAGCCGGCCGAGCCGCCGTCGGCGGACTTCATCATGCGCAACGCGATGGATGCCCAGGAGGTGGCGATCGGATGGTGGCCCGGGGACCCCCGCTACCGGAGGGCGGCGTTCTATGCCTACGCCCACCCGGCGCCGAGTGGGTTCGCCGACGCGGATCTCTCGCCGCCCGCCGCTCGCTGGGAGCCGGAGCTCGGCGAGTTCGTGCTCGATTGGGACGACGTCCGGGCGAGCCCGGATCCGCGCGAGACCGCACTCGCGTTCGCTCGCACGGCGTTCAAACACGCATGCATCGTGTGCGAATGGGATCCTGCGCTGTCCGCGAGCGCTGAGGGGACACCGCCGCCCGTCAGGTGACCTCTGGTCAGCGTGCGACGTAGGCACGGACGTCGGCGACGCTCCACCAACTGCTGCTCGACTGCGTGAGCGTCATGCGGACGAAACGGATCGGCGCACCGCTGAGCGGCACGGCAGTCAGCTGGCCGCTGCCTGACCCGTCGGCGGCGGTGCTCCACGCAGCTCCGTCAGAGCTGACCTGTACGCGGTAGCCGCGCGGGTAGTCGCCGGTGCCGGACCCGGTGTCGAACACGATTTGACGTACCGGTTCAAGGCGGCCCAGGTCCACCTGGAGATACTGGCCCGGCTGCTGCCCGGTTCCCGTGGAGTAACGGGTGCTGGCGTCGTCGTCGACGGCATTGGCGGCCACGTCCCCCTGGCAGCAGGGGTTGCTCGGGCCGTTCGGGTTGGCGGTGGCGTGCCAGCCCGAGGGGTCGAGCTCCTGCAGCGCTTGCGGGCTGGGCTGACCGCGCCATGTGAATGTGGCCAGCGCGCCGCCGGGCAGGGTGTAGGTGAAGCTGCGGTCGCCCTCACGAACCGCGAACGCCTGCGGATTGTCGTTCTCGTTGTGGGCCACGAGGACCGTTGTCCCGTCCGGATCGCGGAAGGCCACGTCCATGACCTGGCCGTTCCAGCCCGTCGTACCGAACGATGTGCTCGCGATCCGCACCGCCCCGGGTGGCACGAAGCGGCTGAGGTGCCCGAGTGTGTAGTACTCCGCATTCCTCGTGACCTGGTCGCCGGGTCCCACGGTGATGATGCCGGTGCAGGTGGCGCATCCACCCACGTGCGGCCCGCCCGAGGGGTCGAGCGCGACGTTCCAGTTGATCACCGTCTTGGCCCAGTTCCGAGGCGAGCCAATGATGAGGTTGCGCGCGTGCCACTTGAGCGTGTCCGAGAACGTGTTGGCCGGGTCACCGGATTGGCTGCCAGAGCATTCGGTCATATAGATGTCCTTGGACGGAAACTCGTTGTGAAGCGTCGTCATCGCGCTGGGGTCGCCGTAGTAGCAGTGATAGCTCGTGCCGGACACCCAGCGCGCTGCCGGAGAGGACAGGATCTCCTGCGGATAATCGTTGACGTCCGAGGTCTCATCGGGCGGCGTGCTGGCGATGTCGTTGGGATGCTCAGACCAGTTGTGGTCGTAGCCGAGGATCTTCGTGCGGAGACCGCCAGCCCGCAGCATCGGACCGAGGTCCTCGATCACCTTCTCCTCCTGCCGGGCGGGCATGTCCGTTCCCGGATACCCCGAGGGATTGCGGTTCTGCGGCTCGTTCTGGACGGTGATCGCGCTCACGAGCACGCCGCGTGCCCGGTAGGCCTGTAGGAACTTGTAGAGATAGAGGGCGTAGGAGCGATAGACCCGTGATTGGTCGAGCAGGCGCCCGCCGATCAGTGAATGGCTTGTCTTCATCCAGGCCGGCGGACTCCAGGGCGTGGCCATGATCTGCAGATGCGGATTCAGCCGCATGGCCTGGCGCAGAAGCGGCAGGATCTTAGCCTCGTCGTGAGCGATGCTGAAGTGACGCTGGGGGTAGTCGGTCGCGCCCGCCGGCACATCGTCGTAGGTATAGGGCGCCGTGGCCACGAAATCCGATCCGCCGATCGGCTGACGCAGATAACTGAGCCCGTCGCCGACGCGAGGATCGAACAGCGACCGCATCGTGGCCTGTCGAACGCGAGGCGAGAGTCGATAGAGGACCACGGCCGAGGAGTCGGTGATCGCTCCGCCGAAGCCGGACATCCTCTGAAACGTTCGCGACGGATCCACCACGACGGTGGGCGCGGCCGGGGTGGTGCTCGCGAACGGCACGCTCCCCATGTCACTCATCTTGTAGCGGCCGTCAGGCGTCGTGAGCCATAGGTGAGCGCTGCTCGTCGGCGCCGAATCCGCGGCGCCGGCCAGACCGGGCGCTGATGCCACCACGCCGACCGCAGCCAGGAGCGCGGCGGCGAGCATCACAGCTACTGCCTTCACGCTCCGGAGAAGTACCCGTCACCCTGCCGGCGTAAACGGCCGCGCGCCCGCCCGGAGCATGGATTGGCGTAACCATCGGGTTGCGTAACGCTTCCGCGGAAGCGTCTTTCCCGGCGAGAGGGCGGTTACTTGTGCGGCTTATGCGGGCGGAAGCCCACCCGGTGGACCCCGGTTCGCAGGCTGCTCAGCGAACGGAACCGTGTGCTCGCCCGTGGTCCGTGGTCACGGAGACGGATCGCGGTGATGGTCACCGTTCCGGCGGAGACGCGGGCGATCCCGCGCACCACCGCGTGGTGCCGGGCCGCTGCCATGGTGAGGGCATGGACCTGGCCGTCGGAGCCGTGGACGTAGACGGCGTAGCGCCTGGCGCCGGCGACCGCTCGCCAGCTGATCCGCAGGACGGCGCCACGGCGCTGCACCTGCACGTGGCCGGCGCGGCCGAGACGCGGCAGGCGACGGACCGTGAAGCGCGCGACCGTGAGGTTGGCGTTCGGGAGTCCGGCGAGCGTGACCTGCGCGAGCACCGTACGCGTCCCGAGCGGACCGGCCCCGGGGGTGAAGCGCACGCTGCCCTTTCCGCCGCTGACGGTCGCGAGCCTGTGGCTGCCCTCGAGGAAGGTGACGAGCTGACCGGGCCGGCGCCGCACCGAGTAGCGCAGGACGCGGTGGCTGCCGCTGCCACTGATCCGTCCATTGACGGAGGCCGGTGGCAGGCCGTCGGCGGTGGCCAACGAGGCAATCGGGGGCGATCCGGGCGCCGTGCTCACCGTGTAGCTGCCGGCGAGGGGGTGATCGATCTCGATCCAGGTCGCGTTCAGCTTCGTCGTGCGCACCAGGGTGAACCGACCCTGAACGCCGATCCCGCTGGCAGGAGTGGCCGCGGTTTGCCCGTCCGGTCCGCGGATGGTCAGATTCGGCGATGCCCCGGTGCCATCGATCCTCACCTCGGCGCTCGGCAGTCCGGCGGGCAGGGTGAAGCTGCGGGTGCCGGCCGCGGCATGGGCCGAGGAGGTCTGGACCTGCTGGACGAACTCGCCGATGTTGCAGTTCCTGATCCAGATCACCACGCCGTCTCCCCAGTGGTAGC
Source organism: Solirubrobacteraceae bacterium (assembly GCA_036564325.1). Lineage (GTDB taxonomy): Bacteria > Actinomycetota > Thermoleophilia > Solirubrobacterales > Solirubrobacteraceae > Palsa-465. The sequence continues at coordinate 5,616 of DATCPD010000241.1, forward strand.
CCGCGCCGAGCGTCACGGTGATCGGGAACGGCGTGTAGATCGTGCCGTGGCCGCAGGCGGCGATGCCCTTGCTGGACACGACGGCGTCGCCCCGGAAGCCCGGCAGCGGGTCAGGGAGATTGATCTGCACGTGACCCTCGACGTTGAACTGGTCGGCGGCCACGTTGAACTCGCCGTTGACCCCGCCGCTGATTCCGAAGTCATCGGCCCCGTACTGGAAATTGCCGCCGAAGGCGACGTAGGAGGGATAGCTGTAGAGGAAGTAGGCGTTGGCGAGCGGAACATCGACTCCGGCCACTTGAAGCGACAGCGAGCCTCCGACCCCGATCGTCGGCGAGCCGGTGAACGTATGACCGGCGATCTGCGCGAATTGCGGCCCAGCGTCACCGGTGGTCAGCTCGTACGGAGCCGCCTCAGAAGGAAGCGCGACGATCACGCGCCCGTCGATCTGAGCGAGCTCCAGCGCGCGCAGCCCGACATCGCCGATGAACAGCGTCGGGTTCAGGCTGACGGCGATGCCGATCTTGTTGAGCTGCACGCCGGGGAAGATCTCGATCCCGGCGTCACCGAAGCTTGCCGATGCGCCGGCGCTCTTGAACTCGCCGTGGCTGAAGTGCACGCCGTACTCGGGCGGATTGGGCGGATCTGGCGTCGCATCGAGTCCGAAACTGCCGAACAGGTCGAGCTTGCCCTGGGCATCCCAGCTGTCGATCGTGGCGTCGTAGGCGAACTTGACCTCGGTGAACTTGACCCCGAACACGTCCGCGTTGAGGGGTCCGAGGGCGATCTGGTCGAGTTGCAGCCCGCTGCTGTTGTCGGTGTGCAGGACGACCTTGGCATTGAACGGCTCGCCACCGTCGGTGGAGAAGAAGTTCGGCATCGTGATCTGGGCCGTGACCAGCGCGCGGTGGAAGGAGAAGTCGACGCTGGCCTGGCCGTCGAACGGCAGTCCCGCCACCCCGATCTTCTTCGCAAACGTCGAGAGCTGGTAGTCGTCGACGTGCACGCGGTAGTTGTCGAGGTTCACCTGATAGCCCTGGCCGTGCGTGTCCCCGACGTCCTCGGCGATCTGGCCGTTCCCGAGCGGGATGTCCTTCAGCGAGATCGTCGCATCGGCCGAGATGACCAGGTTGAGCATCGGCACGATCAGGATCGATGCACCGTTGTGCGGGATGTAATCGATCCCGTTGAGGCGCACCTCGGAATGCGAGAGGAACGGCCGAGCGAAGTAGGCCAGCGCCGGGCCGCTCAGCTGGCCGACCAGGGCCGGGTTGAACTTCGCTGCCCGCGCGCCGCGGACGCTCGCCGCGGTCCCGTCGATCGCGTGCGCTCCGGACGCCGCCCACTGAGGCTGTTGGTCGAGGATCGCGGCCTCCGCGGCCGGGATGTCCCTGCCGTTGGTGATCTCCTGAAAGCAGCCCACCGCTTCGACGATGAACATGTTCAGGGTCTGATTGCAGCCGTGCGGCGGCCCGCCGTTGGAGGAGACGTCGACCGGCGGGTCGTTAAGGCCCGGGATGCACCAGCCGACCGGAGTGACGGTGTTGACGACGCCACGAGGGATGTGGAACTTCGGCTGGTACTGCAGTCCACTGACCTGGGTCGTCTGCCTGACCTGACTCGTGTGACCGGCGACGTCGGTGACGGTCAGCGTGACCGCCATCGCGCCGCTCCGGGGGAGGAAGAGCTTGAGCTTGGACGTGCCCGCGCCGCATGAATCAGTGCCGGAGTTCGCGCCGGCGATCTGCCACGCGTAACCGCGGACCGGAAGCGTTCCTGGGGCGTGGGTGGCGGAGGCGTCGAGCGTCACCGGGGCCCCGGCGCCGGCGGACGGGACGATCGTGAACCGCGCGGTCGGGGCAGGGATGGGGGTGACGTCCGCGACACTCGCAACCGTGGTGCTGGCGCCGCCCTTGTCGGCGACCGCGACGCTAACCGTGTAGGTGCCG
>DATCPD010000274.1:0-1669 GCA_036564325.1 Solirubrobacteraceae bacterium
GTACCGGCGCATTGGCCTGGTGCCGGAGCGCGAGGCGGTCTATCCGTTCCTCACCGGGCGCGAGTTCGCGACGGCCAACGCACGGCTGCAGGGGATGACCCCAGCTGACGCGGCGGAGGCCGCGGAGAGGGCGATCGGCCTGGTCGAGCTGGAGGACGCCGCGGACCGTGCGATCGGCACCTACTCCAAGGGGATGCGGCAGCGTGCCAAGGTCGCGGCGGCCCTCGTCCACGATCCGCCGATCCTGCTCCTCGACGAGCCCTTCAACGGGATGGACCCACGGCAGCGGCTGCACATGATGGACCTCCTCCATCGCATGGCCGCCGAGGGCCGCACGATCCTCTTCTCGTCGCACATCCTCGAGGAGGTGGAGCGGCTTGCCGGTCGCGTGCTCGTGATCGTGGCCGGGCGGCTCGCGGCGTCGGGCGACTTTCGCGAGATCCGCCGCCTGATGACCGACCGGCCGCACACCTTCACCGTCCGCTCCTCCGACGACCGGGCGCTCGCCTCCGCTCTCATCGCCGAGCCGACGATCGCCGGCACCGCGCTCGACGGCGGGCTCCTCACCGTCCGCACCAATGACTTCGGAGCCTTCAGCCGGGCGGTGACGGGGATCGCGCGCCGGCATCAGATCAGTCTGCACGAGCTGCTCCCCACCGACGAGTCGCTCGAGTCGGTCTTCAGCTACCTGGTGCGCCGGTGAGCTGGGTCATCGCGCGGATCACCCTGCGCCAGCTCCTCTCCCGCCGCCGCACGCTGCTCCTCCTGCTGCTCGGCGGCGTGCTCGTCCTGGCGGCGGGAATCTTCCGGCTGGCGGGCGAGGAGTCGCGCGCCCTGCACTTCACGTCGGGCCTGCTGGCAAGCCTGGGGATCGGCACGCTCATGCCACTGGTGGCGCTCATCTTCGGGACGGGCGCAATCGGCGCCGAGATCGAGGACGGGACCGCCATCTTCCTGCTCGCCAAGCCGATCAGCCGCACGACGGTGGTCCTCACCAAGCTGGCCGTCGCGGCCGTCTGCTCGGCCGCGCTCACCTGTGGCCCGATGCTGCTGGCCGGCCTGATCGCAGCCGGCGGACTCGGCGAGGGACTCGTGCCGGGGATGGTCGCGGGCGCCGCGATCGGCTCGCTGCTGTACTGCTCCGTCTTCGTGGCGGTGAGCCTCGTCACCGGGCGGGCGCTCGTCTTCGGTCTGGCCTACGTGCTCATCTGGGAGGGGCTGCTGGCGGGCCTCTTCGTCGGCACCCGCACGTTCAGCATCCGGCAGGTGACGCTTGCCCTGGCCGATGCCATCGGCGGCATCCCCGCTGATCTCTTCGATGCGAAGCTGAGCCTGGGGACGGCGCTCGTGGTCGGGCTCGTGGTGCTGGTTGTGGCGACCGCGATCGCGATCCGGCGGCTCGGAGCCTTCGAGATCTCCGGGGAGGTGGCCTAGGCCGCCACCACCCGGTTCCGTCCGGCCCGCTTCGCCATGAAGAGGGCCACGTCGGCGGTCCGGAGCAGCTGCTCGGCGGTCGGTTCCTCCTCGTACATCTCGGCGCAGCCGGCTGAAACGGTGACCGGCAGGCTGGTGCCGTCGTCGCTGGTGATCAGCAGGTCGGCCAGGGCGGCCAGGATCTCCTCGGCGACCACCACCGCGTCGTCCCGCGTCGCGCCCTCGAGCACGGCCA
>DATCPD010000022.1:0-5578 GCA_036564325.1 Solirubrobacteraceae bacterium
GAGCACCTCCGGCCCGCCGCGAACCCGCGGGACCCGCAGCAGCAGCTCGAACGCGTCGGCTGGGAGTCCCAGCTCCTGCAGCTCGCGCTCGAGGCCCACGAAGTCACCGGTGACCAGCTCGTTCAGGATCCGCTCGTGGCGATCGACGTCGACCCCGAGCGCTTCCAGCAAGGCGGGGTACAGCGAGGCGTCCCCGAGTCCCACGCTGTAGGTCTTCAGCCCGGCTGCGTCGAGTGCGGCGCACAGGATGCTCAGCGCCTCGGCCGTGCCGTCCGGCCCCGGGCTTCCGATCAGCTCGACGCCCGCCTGCAGGAACTCGCGCGACTGCCCGCGCTGGGGCCGGACGCCGCGGTACGCGTGGGCGAGATAGCTGAAGCGCAGCGGCGGCTCGGCGTGGGCGTAGCGGGTCGCCACCAGCCGGGCGATCGGCACGGTCATGTCGGAGCGCAGCACCAGCACGTTGCCCTGCTCGTCGAACATCCGGTAGGCCGGCTGGGTTGCAGTCATTCCGGCGCGCTCGAACGTCCCCTCGTACTCGAGCGCAGGGGTCCAGACCTCGCCGTAGCCCCCTTGCTCGAACACGGACCGCACACGGTCGGTGACGAGGCGAAGCTCCCGCATCTCGTCGGGCAGCACATCGCGGGTTCCGCTGGGAATCCGGTGGATCATCGCGGCTGAGCGTAGGCCAAGTCAGACGTGAGCGGGCACGTCGTCGACCCGCTCGATCCGGGCGCCCAGCACGCGCAGACGTTCGTCGATTCGCTCGTAGCCGCGATCGATCTGTCGGACGTTGCCGATCTCGGTGATGCCGTCGGCGCAAAGCGCGGCGATCAGCATCGCCATGCCGGCGCGGATGTCGGGCGACTCGACCCGCTCCCCGCGCAGCGGCCGCGGCCCGACGACGATCGCTCGGTGCGGATCGCAGATCGTGATCGCGGCGCCCATCAGCTGGAGCTTGTCGGTGAAGAAAAGCCGGTTCTCGAACATCTTCTCGTGGATGATCACCGATCCCTCCGCCTGGGTGGCGAGCGCCAGCGCGATGCTGGTCAGGTCGGCCGGGAACGCGGGCCACGGGCCGTCTTCGACCTTCGGGGTGTAGTCGCCGGCGTCGTTGCGGATCACCAGGTGCTGGGAGCCCGGGACGATCACGTCGTTGCCGCGGAACTCGCTGCGCAGCCCCAAACGGTCGAACACGAGGCAGATCATCCGCAGGTCCTGAGGCTTGGTGTCCTTGATGATCAGCTCACCCCCGGTCACTCCGGCCAGGGCCATGAACGAGCCGATCTCGATGTGGTCGGGCGCGATCGTGTGGGTGCAGCCGCGCAGGCTGGTCGTCCCGTGCACGGTCATCACGTTCGAGCCGATGCCGTCGATCTGTGCGCCCATCGCCACCAGCATCCGCGCCAGGTCCTGCACGTGCGGCTCAGACGCCGCGTTGCGGATCACCGTCGGCCCCCGCGTCAGCGCGGCGGCCATCAGCGCGTTCTCGGTCGCCATCACCGACGGCTCGTCCATCAGGAAGTCGCACGGCCGCAGGCCGGCCGTCGGCGCCTCGATCAGGATGTCGCGCTCGTGGGAGACGGTGGCGCCGAGGGCACGGAAGGCGTCGAGGTGCGGGTCCAGCCGGCGGCGGCCGATCACGTCTCCGCCCGGCGGGGGCATCTGCGCGCGGCCGAAGCGCGCCAGCAGCGGCCCGGCGAGCAGGAACGATGCGCGGATCCGCTCGGCCAGCGCCCGGTCGACCTCCTGGGAGTCCACCGCGGCGGTGTTGATCGAGACCTCTCCGGGTCCGCGCCACTCCACCCGGGCCCCGAGCGACTCGAGCAGCAGCGTCATCGTCACGACATCGCTGATGTTCGGGACGTTGCGAAGGGTGACCTCGTCGTCGGTGAGCAGGCATGCGGCGAGGATCGGCAGAGCGCCGTTCTTGTTGCCAGCGGGGACGATCGTGCCCGACAGCGGCACGCCGCCTTCGATTACGAACTTTTCCATCGGTTTCGGTGGCGCCGGGGTCGAGGGAAGGGCGGTCTGCAGCGTCTCTGTTGCTGCCGCAGCGGGCGACGGGTGCCGCTCGCGATCCGCCTGGCCGGGGCCGTCAGGCGCGTGGTCCGGCCCCGAGCGCTCAGCTAGGGTAACAGCCATGCCAGGACAGTTTTCGCGCGATGACGCCTGGACCCTGCTTTGCGAGTGGACAAAGTCTGAATCGCTGCGCCGTCACATGCTGGCGGTGGAGGCCGCGATGCGGGCCTACGCCCCCCGCTTCGGCGGCGATCAAGAGCTCTGGGGCCTCACCGGCCTGCTCCACGACCTCGATTACGAGCGCTATCCCAACCTCGAGGACGGTCACCCTCGTTATGCCATGCGGGAGCTGGAGGAGCGCGGCTATCCGCCTGAGCTCGTCCGCGCCGTGGCCTCGCACGCGGACTTCCTCGGCGTGTCCCGCGAGACTCCGATGGAGCGAGCGCTGTACGCGGTCGACGAGCTCTCGGGGTTCGTGCTTGCGGTGGCCTACGTGAGGCCCGAGGGGCTGACCGGGATGACGCCCAAGTCGGTCAAGAAGAAGCTCAAGCAGCCGAGCTTCGCCGCCGCCGTGGGCCGCGAGGAGCTGCGCGCCGGCGCCGAGGCGCTCGGCGTCGACTTCGACGAGCATCTGGCGATCGTCATCGGGGCGCTGGCGGAGCGCCAGGAGGAGCTCATCGGGGTTGCTGCCGGATAGGTGGGCTTGGGCCGTCGGGCCTTGTCGTGACCTGAACAATCCGACAATCGCGACAGATTTCCCATCGGTCTGACGCGGTTATTCACAACGTTGGATGAATAGCTCGGAGAACCGGGGCCGTACGGCCGGGATTGTCCTCCTGTGCAGGTCCGGCGAACGCTCGGGACGAAGAGATTGCGACATCGGCGGACGTTCCCCGCCCAGATCTGCTCCTGCCCCCGGTGCGCGTGCGGTGGGCAGGGTCGGGCGCGCTCTCGGGGGCGTGTTCACGAGACGAACGAACTGCGCATTGAGGGGAGCGTTGCGGTTGGACCGGCGTGGCCCGCTTCGCGCCGGGCGGCCGCAAAATGTTCATGCCTCGGCCCCGTGCCCGCAACGAATCGCCCTCCTCGATGCGGTGTTCGGCTGAATCGCGCGCTGGGCCGCCGGGTATCGTCCCCTCAATGCCGCTCACCATAGTTGTCCTCGAAGGCGACGAGACCGGACAGGAGCTGCTGGAGCAGGCCGTCCGTCTGCTCGACCCCGAGCTGCTGCGGCTGGACCTGGAGCTCCAGCGCTTTGACCTTTCGCTCGAGAATCGCCGCGCGAGCAACAACGAGGTCGTCACCGACGCGGCTGCGGCCATGCGCGAGGCCGGCTACGGGCTCAAGGCCGCGACGATCACCCCCGAGGGCGCGGATGACGTCGGGTCGCCCAACCGGATCCTGCGCGAGGCAGTCGACGGCAAGGTGATAATCCGCACCGGGCGGCGGCTGCCCGGGATCACGACGATCGCCGGAGTTCATCACCCGATCTCGATCGTGCGAATGGCGGTGGAGGATGCCTACGGCGCCGAGCAGTGGCGAGAGGGCAGTCCGGGCGCCGGTGACGAGGTCGCCTTCCGGACCGAGCGGATCACGCGCTCCACCTGCCGCGCGGTGGCCGAGTACGCCTTTCGGACCGCCGCCGGCGCGGACGCGCGCGTCTACGGCGGCCCCAAGTGGACGGTCTCGCCTGTGTATGAGGGGATGCTGAAGGAGGAGATGGATGAGGCCGCGGCCCGGCATCCCGACGTCAGCTACCAACCGGTCCTGATCGACGCCACGTATGCCGGTCTGCTGTCCGGAGCCACCGACGTACCGCTCGTCATCCCGGCGCTCAATCGCGATGGCGACTGCCTGTCAGATCTCGTATTGCCGATGTTCGGGTCGATCGCCGGCGCCGAGTCGGTGCTCCTCGCCTTCGATCAGGACTACGCGACGACGGTGGCGATGGCCGAGGCGCCCCACGGCACGGCCCCGGCGCTCCAGGGCAAGGACCTGGCCAATCCGCTGGCCATGATCCTGGCTTGCGGCGCGGTCCTTCACCTTGCCGCCGAGCGGCACGGCGACGAGGCCGAGCGCGCGTCGCGAGCCATCTACGCGGCGGCGCTCGAAGCGGTGGCCGCGGGCATCAAGACGCCTGATCTCGGGGGTCACGTCGGGACGACCGAGTTCACCACCGCCACCGTCGAACGGGTGCGGGAGAAGCTGCAAGGGAAGTTGCAGGAATTCGAGCCTTCCGTCCGACCCCGTCCGTAGCCTTACGAACATATGTTCCAGTCTTCGACAAACCGCCTGCGCGCCTGGGTGATCCGGCTCGACGACCTTCTCGCCGACCATCCTGACGAAACGCGGCCGTGGGAGAGCGACTTCCGCAACCACCCGCACCGCCGGGAGCTGCGATGGGATCGTCCCCGACGCCCCGGGACCGTGGCCGCGCGGCCGGCGCACTGCATCTCCCCCGTGCGCGCGGCGCACGAGACCGATGCTCAGCGCACGTCCACCCGCTGAATAGTGGTCGCCAACGTGAGTACGGTCGCACCGAGAGGTGGCACTGGTGGATGCCGGGCGAGGACGCAGGATGCGATGTGCACCTCTGGTGCATGAGCATTTGAGGACAGCCGGATGACTCGGGCGCGGCCCGTCTTGGCGAGGCTGGATGCCGAGCGGGCCGCAGGCCCGAGCCGGCGCGGCCAGGGGCGCCTCGAATGCGATCGTCCCCGCGCTCACAGCCCCAGGATCACGCCTGAGGGCTCGCCGCTTACGTGGCCGGGTCCCGAGCTGGCCAGGCCGAAGATCACCGCGAGAAACGTGCCGACGCCCAGGACCAGGCAGATCAGCAGCAGGACCAGCACCTGCGGGTTGGCCTTGAAGAACCTGATGATGTCTTGCATGCCAAGCGCCATCGTGTCACGCTCGCGATGCTCACGGCAAAACAAGACCCCACCGCCTCAACGCTGAGGGCGGCGGGGTCAGAAAAGAACCGGCGGCGACCTACTCTCCCAGGCCCTTGCGGGCCAAGTACCATCGGCGCTGAGGGGCTTAACTGCTCTGTTCGGAATGGGAAGAGGTGTTTCCCCCTCGCCATAGCCACCGGAAAAGGTGAGAGACACCCCCTCCGCGGGCCTTCAAAACCACACAGTGCCAATGCACGGATATCAAAATATCCGTCAAGCCCTCGACCCATTAGTACCGGTCTCCTACGGGTGTTACCACCTTTCCAGATCCGGCCTATCAACCTGGTGGTCTACCAGGGGTCTTACTCCCTCAATGGGGATGGGAGAGCTCATCTCGAGGCCGGCTTCCCGCTTAGATGCTTTCAGCGGTTATCCGATCCGCACGTAGCTAACCTGCGATGCCCTTGGCAGGACAACAGATACACCAGAGGTGCGTTCATCCCGGTCCTCTCGTACTAGGGACGAATCCTCTCAACTCTCCAACGCCCACGGCAGATAGGGACCGAACTGTCTCACGACGTTCTGAACCCAGCTCGCGTACCGCTTTAATGGGCGAACAGCCCAACCCTTGGGACCTACTTCAGCCCCAGGATGCGACGAGCCGA
>DATCPD010000068.1:0-2761 GCA_036564325.1 Solirubrobacteraceae bacterium
GATCGGATCCCCCGCCGGCGTCTGCTGCTCTCGACGACGGCCGTCCAGACGATCCTGGCCGGCACGCTGACCGCGATGGCGGCAACCGACACCGCGGTGCCGTGGGCGGTGACGCTGATCGTCTTCGCGTCGGGGTGCGCAGGCGCGCTGGGGCTCCCGTCGTACCAGGCGCTCATGCCCGACCTGGTTCCCCGGGAGGATCTCACCGGGGCGGTCGCGCTTGGTGCTGCGCAATGGAACCTCGGGCGGGTGGTCGGTCCCGCGCTCGCCGGGATCGTGATCGGCATCGGCGGCTACTCGTGGGCGTTCGCCGTCAACACGGTCAGCTTCCTCGCGGTGATCGCGGCGATCGCCCCGCTGCGCCTGCCCGAACCGCACCCAGTTCCTGGGGAGAGCATCCGGGCGGCGATCGCCGCCGGAGCTCGGTTCGCGTGGCGGGAGCCCGGCATCCGGGCCGCGATCGTGTACCTCGGACTCAACTCGCTACTCGCGGCGCCGTTCATCGCGCTGGTTCCCGCGGTCGCGTTGCGGGTGTTCGGAGACGCTGCTGGCGGGACCGCCGCGCTCGTGACCGCGCAGGGTGTCGGCGCGGTCGTCATGGCGCTCTCACTCGGTGGCCTGGCGTACCGGTATGGCCACCGGGTGACGGTGCTGCTGTGTCTCGCCGGGCTGCCCGTGGCGCTGGTGGGCTACGCGCTCGCGCCCAGCCTGGCCGTGGCTGCGGGCGCGATCTTCTTGGTGGGCGCGCTGTACCTCGGTTGCCTGTCGAGCTTCACGACCATCGCTCAGCTCCGAGCGCCGCCCGAGCTGCGCGGCCGGGTGCTCAGCGCGTTGATGGTGTTGCTCGGGTTGCTCTACCCGATTGGGAGCGTGGTGCAGGGAACACTCGCCGATGAGGTGGGGCTGCGGGCCACGACCGTCGGGGCCTCGGTCCTCCTCGCGGCGACGTTCGTGGGCCTCCGAGCCTGGCGACCCCACTTCGATCGAGCGCTCACTGACGTCGCGACCCCGGAACCTACGGCAGCGCGGTGGGTGCGGTGAAGCGCGGGCCGTACAGGCTGATCGACGTCGGCGCCGAGGTGAACACATCATTGTTGACGCTGTAGATGATGACTGGGTCCGTGGTTCCCGGGAGGTTGAAGCGCGTTGACGCTCCATAGGAGGGCAGATTTTGTGGTGCCGGCGCGATCGCTCCTTGGTAGGTCCAGGGGCCGGCGGGTGTCGGGCCGGTGAAGCCCCAGATCTGGTCGGAGAAGGCATCAACAGGCTCGGCCGTGGCCAAGTACCCCGACTTGTAGGGGACCACCCAGGGTTGGGCGACCGGGCCGGACCCGGCCCCGAATGCGGGGAGGTGGGGCGGCGCGTTGGGCCAGCTCATCGGGGCCGCCGCGGTGGGGTCACTCGACCAGCTCGAGCCGTCGAAGAACTGCCATGGGCCGGCCGCGACATCGCCCGCCGGGGTTCGCGCCACGTATGCGTTGCCCTGCTCCGCCCCGTACAGGTAGACGAAGCCATCGGGAGCGGAGAGGGCGGTCGCACCGTAGGGGGCAGTCGCGCCCGTTGTTCCGGTCGGGAACGGGAGGGGCTGGACGCCTTGCAGCACGAGCGACGGAAGCGAGTAGGACGCAGTCTCCATGTCGATCGTGCTGAATCCGAGGCCAGGCGCAGCGCCCGACGGAGGAGTGCTTTGCATGTGCCAGACGAACACGCGCAGAGCGCCGCCATCCACGACCGCCCCGGCCGGCCAGTACCACTGGTTGGGTGCGGGGTCGGGAATTGTGCTCGAGCGTGCGTGCGCAGCACCGCCCATGAGGGGCGCGAAGCAGTTGCCGGACTGGACGACGAAGCTGTTGTGGATGAGTCCCGCGTTCGCAGGGACCCCGCCGTCGGGGTTCGTGTGCCCGGTCAGCGTGTCGCCGAAGAGCCACAGCACCCGTCCGTCCGGCAATGAGACGGGGAAAGCACCGTCGGCGGTGATCCACTCGGTGTACGTCAGCCGCAGGTTGTCGAACGCCGCTTGGTAGCCAGCCGCGGATGAGGGTGTTGACGGCGCGCAGTACAGCACCGCGGGCGGGGGAGCCGGTGGAAGACAGCCGACGAGCAGCGCTGCCGCGGCCGCCATGGCCAGAACTCGGCCAGCAAGTCTTTTCATGAGGTGCCCACTGCCCAGCGCGAGCCGGGGGAACTCGCGTCGGTACAGGCTATGCCGGTCCAGGCCCGGTTGAAAGGCTTCCCGATCTCGCGCCCAAGGTCGGCGTGCACGAGCCCAATCGTGGGCCATCACTCGTTGCTGAGCCGATGCGCGCGGGCGAATATTTGACGTCTAAGTGCGGGACTGCTGGTCGGGCCCCGACCATGCTGACGCCCACCCATGAGGCGAAAACGGCCAGCAGACGTCAACCGCGTTCCGGTCCTCACCGCAGACCAGCGCGAGACCGCCGAGGGCCGGTACCGCGCGGGGGCAGGGGGCGAGGCGATCTCGACCCGTGACGGACACCCTGAGACGGCGTCCGTTGCGTCCGGGGGGTGATCTGGACCAACCAGCCACCAGTAGGGTCGACGGATGGCTGGATCCATCCTGGAGCGAGCGCGGCGCGGCCACATCGAGTTGTTGCGCCTCAATCGTCCCGAGGCTCGCAACGCCATGAGCCCGGAGCTCTCGGCGGCGATCGAAGCGGCGCTGGACGACGCGGAAGCGGACCAGGATGTGGCGGCCGTGGTGCTGACCGGTTCGGGGCCGGTCTTCTGCGCGGGAGCGGAC
>DATCPD010000071.1:0-10228 GCA_036564325.1 Solirubrobacteraceae bacterium
GCCCGGAGCAGCCGCTCGCGCTGGCGCGGGACGCGGACCTCGGGCGGCGGGGCGTGGCGCCCACGGGCGGCGGACTCACCCGCCATCTAGTGTCCGGATCGGGGCACTAGACCTTGAGCGCGCGTCCGTAATGACGCTCGTAGTACTCGCGGTAGGCGCCGGTGCGGATCGTCTCCCACCACCAGGCGTTGTCGCGATACCAGCTCACGGTCCGCTCGAGCCCATCGGCGAAGCGGACCTGCGGCTCCCACCCCAGGCCGCGCAGCTTCTCCGAGGCGAGCGAGTAGCGGCGGTCGTGGCCGGGGCGGTCGGTGACGTACTCGATCAGCGATTCGTCGGCCCCCGTCAGCTCGAGCACACGCTTGACGACCGTGAGGTTCTCGCATTCGTCCGGACCGCCGCAGTTGTACGCCTCCCCCGGCGTTCCATGGGCTAGGGCGTGACCGATGCCGCGGCCGAAGTCCTCGACGTAGAGCCAGTTGCGGACGTTGCGCCCATCGCCGTACACGGGCAGCCGATCTCCGGCCAGCGCATTCAGGACCATCAGCGGGATCAACTTCTCCGGGTACTGATACGGGCCGTAGTTGTTGGAGCCCCGGCAGATCACCGTCGGCAGCCCGTAGGTGTGGAAGTAGCTGGCCACCAGCAGATCGGCGCCGGTCTTGGTGGCGCTGTAGGGGCTCGAGGGGGCGAGCGGAGACTCCTCGGTGAACGAGCCTTCCTCGATCGACCCGTAGACCTCGTCGGTCGAGACCTGCAGGTAGCGAAGACCGCGCTCGCGCGCCGCCTCGAGCAGCACGTGCGTCCCCTGCATGTTGGTGACGATGAACGCCTCCGGGCCGGAGATCGAACGATCGACGTGGGTCTCGGCGGCGAAGTTGACGATCGCGTCGCAGCCGCTGAGCGCATCGGCAACCGCCACCGGATCCTCGATCGCGCCGTGCACGAAGCGGATCTGGTCGATCACGTCGTGCAGGTTCTCGCGCCGCCCGGCGTAGGTGAGCTTGTCGAGAACCGTGACCTCATCGCCGTGCTCGTTCACGCGCAGGCGAACAAATGTGGAGCCGATGAAGCCGGCGCCGCCGCAGATGAGCAGTCTCATGCCATTCCCACAGTCGCAGTCATGTACTCGGCCAGTCCGTCGCGCCAGTGTGGCAGCGATGGAGCCTCGGCGGCTCGCTCGGTGCCGAGCACGCTGTACGCGGGCCGCGGCGCTGGGCGCGCCATCTCCGCTGTGGTGGTCGGCCTGACCTCCGCCGCCGAACCTGACCGGGCCACGATCTCCTGGGCGAACTGAAACCACGTGCAGTCTCCGGATCCGGCCACGTGCACGATGCCGATCGGGCGCTGCTGCGCCACGGTCAGGAGCGCCCGGGCGAGGTGGCCGGTGAAGGTGGGGCAGCCGCGCTGATCATCGACGACGCTCAGCTCGTCGCGCTCGGCGGCCAGCCGCCGAATCGTGGCGGGGAAGCACGGGCCACCCGCCCCGAACAGCCACGACGAGCGAACGATCGTGTGCGAGCCGGGCGCGGACCGGGACACCGCCCGCTCACCGGCCAGCTTCGAGCGCCCGTAGGCCGACGCCGGCGCGACCGGGTCGGATTCCAAGTACGGCTGGCGCTTGGTCCCGTCGAACACGTAGTCGCTGGAGACGTGGATCGTCCACGCGCCGGCCGCTGCCGCCGCCCGGGCCACGTTTCCCGCCCCGTCACCGTTGACCGCGCACGCCGCCTCGATCGAGCGCTCCGCGAGATCCACGTTGGTGTACGCCGCGCAATTGATCACCGCATCTGGACGAGCGTGGCTGACGGACGCCGCCAGCGCCTCCGGATCGGTGATGTCCAGGTCGGCCCGCGGCGCGGCGAACACCTCGTGGTCATCCGCCGCCGCAGCCGCCACATCGAGCCCGAGCATCCCGGCGGCGCCCGTGATCAGCAGTCGCATGGAATCAACGGTTCGCCCCGCTCAGTCAGTCCAGAAGTCCTGAACCATCTCGCCGTCGCCGCCCTCGGGGCGGTCGTTTCCGACGGCGATCAGCTCGAGGCCGTCCGGTCCGCCCTCGAACCCGCGGAGCACGTTCGGTGCGACCCGGACGACGTCCCACTGGCGCAGTTCGACGATCTCGTCGTCGAGCTTCATCCGTCCCGATCCGCCGACCACCACATAGGCCTCCTCCTGCTCGCGGTGGCGGTGCCCATAGGGCGCCCGGTAGCCGGAGCCATAGCGGAACAGGCTGACCCCGAGGTGCTCGGAGTCGAGATGCTTGCGGGCGAAGCGGGCCTCGATCTCCGGGCCGCGGTCAGCGGCGGCGTCGTCGATTTCCATCAGGTTCTTGATCGTGAAGTTGGGCATGGATCGAGTGTATGGTCTGACCATGGGAAAGCGAACGCAGTACACCCCCGGGACCTTCAGCTGGACGGATCTGACCACCACCGATCAGGAGGCCGCGAAGGTCTTCTACAGCCACCTGTTCGGCTGGACCGCGGACGACCAGCCCGTAGCCGACGGGTTCGTCTACTCGATGATGAAGCTCGGCGGCGAGACCGTCGCGGCGATCTCTCCCCAGCCCCAGCAGCAGCGGGAAGCGGGAGTGCCGCCCGTGTGGAACTCGTACGTCACCGTCGAGAGCGCCGACGAGGCGCTGGAGCGCGCTAAACACCTCGGCGGAACCGTGCACGCGCCGGCGTCCGATGTCATGGACGCCGGGCGAATGGGTGTGGTGCAGGACCCGCAGGGCGCTTTCTTTCTCGTCTGGGAGCCGAAGGAGAACCCGGGAGCCTCGCTGGTCAACGGACCCGGCGCGCTGAGCTGGAACGAGCTGGTCACCACCGACATGGAGGCCTCGGCGTCGTTCTACGCCGAGCTGTTCGGCTGGAGCCTGACGCCGGTGGAAGGGTTCGGGATGCCCTACATGACGATCCAGAACCGCGATGGGCGGACCAACGGCGGCGTCCGCGCCGCCTCGGAGACCGAACCGTGCTACTGGCTCGTGTACTTCGGCACCGACGACGCGCAGGCCACCCTGGCCCGGGTGTCCGAGCTCGGCGGCAACGCGATCATGGGCCCGATGGAGATCGGGGAGGGGATGACGCTGGGCGCCGCGAGCGATCCCCAGGGCGCGGTGTTCGCGCTGTACCAGGGCCGGTTCGAGGACTAGAAACGGGCGCCGGCAGCCGGCGTCCGCACCCAGCTCGCGCGGCATAATGAGGCCTGTGCGTACTCGCTTCGCCGCTGCGCTCGCCACGGTGTGTCTCGCCACCGTGGCGGTGCTCCTCGCCGGTTGCGGAGCCCGCCAGAGCAACCCACCGCCGGCCAAGCGCGGCGCGTTGCCCTCGCTGCCGACCACGCCGGCGCTCCACGCTCACCCCCAAGCGGTGGAACCAGTGGCCGGGGCCGCCTCAGCGATCGGGCCGGCCCCGAACGAGGCGGCGGGCGTCAGTGTCGGCCCGCCCAACCCCTCGCTCCCCCGGCCGATCTCGGATGCCCAGGTCCGCCGCGAGCTGGCGGTCAGCGGCCTGGCCGCCCACCAGGGCGTGGGGACCGTGACTCCGCAGGGCCTGGCCCTCGCACCGGTCGACGCTCCGGCGATCATCCAACAGGTGATCAATGCCGGCAACCAGATCGCCCACCTTCCGTACCGCTTCGGCGGCGGCCACGGGACGTTCATCGACAATGCCTACGACTGCTCGGGCTCGCTCAGCTTCGTGTTCGCGGCCGCCGGAATCCTCAACACAACGATGACCTCAGGGGAGCTGATGAGCTGGGGGAAACCGGGGCCGGGAAAGTGGATCACGGTGTTCGCCAACAACGGCCACACGTTCATGTACGTCGCCGGAATGCGCTTTGACACCGTGGCGCTGGCCCAGACCGGCAGCCGGTGGTCGAATCAGGCGGCGAACGAGCCCGACCTGCGCACGTTCGTGGCTCGTCACCCGGCGGGGTTGTAGCCGGGGTTGCGCGTGGAGCGCGAGCGACTGCGGCTTGGGAAGGGACACCGCGCGGTCAGCCACCCCTGTCGATGCGCACTTCTGTTGGTCGCTGCCGACGGACTTCGACGACAGCCGCTGCTCAGGCCACCGCCGGCAGCGACGCTTGGCAGAACTCGAGCAGCAGCTCGGCCAAACGCGCGGGCGTCTCGACCTGAGGGCAGTGGCCGATCCCGTGGAGGAGCTCGAGGCGCGCGCCGGGAACGGTGCTCAGCACCTGTTCGGCCCCGCTGTGGAACACCAGGCGATCGCGGTCACCCCAGACCAGCAGTACCGGAATCGTGATCCGCTGAAGCGAGAACGGGCGGCGCAGCTCGGGGATCAGTCGCCGCGCCGTGTCCAGGTAACCCGCGACGGTCGCCCGGTGGCGATGGTGATAGGTGAACGCCGACACGACCCGGCGATCGACCGAGCGGGGCGCCGCGAACGCGAGCTGGAGGTAGAGCCGCGCCACCGCCGCACGAATCACCACCGCCGGGACCGGCGCCGGCAGCGCCAGCAGCGAGCGCAGCACCGGGTCGGCCTGCACGAGATTCAGCAGCCGGGACATCTCCAAGCCGGCCGGGGCGATGGCGACCACCCCGGCCAGGCGGGCTCCCTTGCGCTCGGCGAGCCGCAGCGAGACGCAGCCCCCGAGTGAGTTTCCGACCGCGATGACCGGCTGGCGCGGGCGCCCGGCTGCGTACGCCAGCACCGCCGCCGCGAACTCGTCCAGCTGGGGGAGGATCGGATCCGGCTGGAGCCGGTCCGCGGTGCCAAAACCGGGAAGGTCGACCGCTATCGCCCGCCGCCCTTGGCGTGCGAGCAGCGCCAGCGTCTGCCACCAGGTATCGGCGCTGTCGGCATAGCCGTGGAACATCACCATCGGGACGCCGTCGCCCTCGAGCTCGAGCACTCTGGTCGCGTAGCCGGCAAAGCTGCGCCGATGCTCGAACAGCGGCTGGATCATCGGCGGGCGCTCACCGGCACTACAACTAGGCGGCCGCCTGAGCCGCCTCGGGCTCCTGCTCAGGCATACCGTAGGTGACGAAGTCGCTGCCGCGGACGAGCGCGAGGCCGAGGACGGCCCCGGCCAGGGCAACGATCGCGGCGACCAGCAGGATGTCGTTCATCGCGCCCGCGAACGCGCTGTGGATCGCGGTTGCGGCATGGGCGCGCTGCCCGGCCGGAATGGCGTGCAGCACCCCCGGGGTGCCGCCCGCGGCGATCGCGTGCGCGAGCTGAGAGGTGTGGCCGGCCACAGGCGTGCCGGCCAGCTGCGGCGCCAGCTTGGAGGAGATCGAGCTCTCGAAGATCGCCCCCAGGATCGCGATACCGGTGGCGATCCCCACCTGACGGAAGGTCGAGCTGATGCCGGAGGCCATCCCGCTGCGCTGCGGGGGCACGACGCCGACCGCGGTAGACGCCAGTGCTGGGTTGACCAGGCCGACGCCCGCGCCCGCGACAATGAAACCGGCCAGCAGCGCGGTCCACCCGGAGGTGCCCGTCAGTCCGCGCATCAGCAGCAGCCCGACCCCGACCAGCAGCAGCCCGAGGCTGAGCAGGAACCTGACCGGAACGCGCGAGGACAGGTTGCCCGACAGCGCCGCGACGAAGAACGACAGAACCGTTGTCGGCAGGAAGCGCAGGCCGGTCTGGAGCGGCGAGAGGCCCAAGCTCGTCTGGAGATACAGCGTCAGATACAGGAACATCGCGAACATCGACGCGGACAGCGCGAAGGCGACGATCGAGGCCCCACCGAAGGTCGGCTTGCGGAACAGCGTCACGTCGAGCATCGCGTGTTCCTGGACGAACTGGGCGACGAGAAACGCGGCCAGGAGGACTATCGCTCCGGCGAACAGCGCGACGATGAAGGTGCTGCCCCAGCCCTCGGAATTGCCCCGGATGATGGCCAGCACGAGCAGGAACAGGGCGCCGGTGAACGTGGCGGTGCCGATCCAGTCGACACGCGTGGCCCCGGGGTTGCTCGACTCCGCGATCTTGGTCATCGTCAGCGCCGCGGCCGCGATCCCGATCGGGACGTTGATGTAGAAGACCGAGGCCCAGCCGAACCCCTCGGTGAGAACGCCCCCGAGCAGCGGGCCGACCGCGGCGGCTCCGCCGATCGTCGCCCCCCACGCCCCGAGCGCCATGCCGCGCTCCTTGCCGTGGAACTCCTGCACGAGCAGGGCCAGCGAGGTCGAGAACATGATCGCGCCGCCGATTCCCTGGCCGGCCCTGGCCAGGATCAGGAACAGCGCGCTCGGCGACAGTGCACACAGCAACGAGGTGAAGGCGAACAGCAGGAGGCCGATGGAGAACACCAGGCGGCGTCCGAACAGGTCGGCCAGGGCGCCGGTGGTGAGCAGCACGGAGGCCAGGGTCAGCGCATAGGCGTCGATCACCCACTGGATGTCCGAGAAGCTGGCCTTCAGCTCGACGGCGATTTTGGGAAGCGCCACGTTGACGATCGTGATGTCCAACAGGAGCATGAAAGTGCCCACGCAGACGACGAGCAGCGTCCACCACTTACGTTCCATAAGCGCGGATCCTAAAGGAAGCTCAGGCGCGTCCGTACACCGGAACAGCGGCCCCGCTGGTCGGCCTCGCGTCCGCGGAGAGCAGGTGCGCCACCACACCCGCGATCTCGGCCGGTTTCACCCAGCGCTCGTGCTTGGCGTCGGGCATCGCGGCTCGGTTGGCGGGCGTGTCGATCACGCTCGGCAGGATCACGTTGCAGCGGATCCCGTCCTGCCGGTATTCGGTCGCCACGGCCTGGGCGAACGCGATCACGGCCGCCTTTGACGCGACGTAACCCGCGGCCCCGGAGAACGGCTGCACGGCCGCCCGCGTGCCCACGCATACGATCGCGCCGTCGCCCTGTTCCAGCATCCCGCCCAGCACGGCCTGGGTCATCAGATATGTGGGCCGCAGGTTGAGCCGGAACTGGGCCTCGAATGTGTCGATCGGCGTCTCATGGACGCGGCTCCCGGCCGCGAAGCCGCCGACCAGGTTGACCAGCCCCGTCAGCGGCGCCGTCGGGTCTGCCGCGCCCGCGGCCGCGACCGCTGCGACGGCCTGAGGGTCGAACAGATCGGCCTGGATCAGCTGCAGGCGATCATGCTGTGGGGCACGCTTGAGCTCGTGCTCGGCCACCCACGGAACCACGACGCGCCAGCCATCGTCGAGCAGCCGCGCGACCACGGCGGACCCGAGTCCGCCGGTTCCGCCGGTAACGATTGCCGAGGAAGTCATCAACTGCCGTCCGCCCCCCACTCTATCTTCGCGCTGCGATGAAAGTCCGGGAATTTGCAGACGGAATCGATATCGCGCAGGCGCTGCTCGTGCGCGATGCAGAGGTGCGCACAAGGCGAGACGGCAGCGAGTATCTGAAGCTGCAGCTCGGTGACCGCACCGGCAGCTTGGAGGCGATCGTCCGGGAGTCCGTTGCCGAGACTCGTGAGTTGTGCCGGTGCGGCGCGGTGGTGCACGTCAGCGGCCGCTTCTCCATTCACCCCCGCTTCGGGCCACAGCTCGCCGTGCAGACGATCCGCGCCCTGCCCCCCCACGAATTCATCCGCGAGGAGCTGCTCGACGGGCCGACGCGGAGCGCCGACCAGATGGAGGCCGACCTCCGCGAGCTGATCGCGACGGTTCAGAACCCGCACCTGCAGCGACTCCTGGCGCTCGTGTTCGGCGAGAACTCGCCGACCTGGACCGACTACCGGGACGCACCTGCGGCCAAGCGCTACCACCAGGCCTACCGGCACGGATTGCTCGAGCACTGCCTGACCGTCGCCCAGGCCGTCGGGGCGATCTCGGCCACGTTTCCCGGAATCGATCGCGACGTCGCGGTGACCGGCGCGCTGCTCCACGACATCGGCAAGCTCGAGACCTACCAGCTCGAGGGCGATGCGATCTCGATGTCAGATCCGGGCAGGCTGTATGGGGAAATTCCACTGGGGTACTACCGCGTGCGACGGGAGATCGAGCGGCTGGAGGGATTCCCGCCTGACCTCGAGCGCGCGCTGCTGCACATCATCCTCAGCCATCACGGCTCACTGGAGCACGGGAGTCCCGTCGTCCCCTGCACCCGCGAGGCCACCCTGGTGCACATGATCGACAATCTCGGCGGCCGGCTCGGCAGCTTCGATCGCCTGGAGAAGGAATTGCCGGCAGGCGAGCAGTGGTCGGCCTACGACAAGGGAATTGGTGGCGGCGCCTACTTCGCGCCACTTGAAGGGCAGGAGCGCGAGGCGGCCTGAGCCGCTGAGTGCCGCCTTCCTCACGCCCGGTCACAGCGTCGCTCCAAATCCGCGCAAATAGCGCGTCGATCGCCGTCCAGAAGCTCTGGGTTCGGGCTGGCCCAACTAGAGTGGCAGCCATGGCAAAAGACACGGAAAAGCTGATCCGGCAGCTGTCGCTTATTTCATACCTGATGGCCGAGCGCCGGCCCGTCACCGCCCCGGAGATCCGGCGAGACGTCGAGGGCTACAGCGTGATGAACGAGGACGCGTTCGCGCGGCGCTTCTACGCCGACCGCTCGGAGCTCGAGGCGCTGGGGATCGTGCTGACGGTCGAGAAGCCCGCCGAGGGGCTGGTCGAGCAGGAGAACTACTCGCTTCCCCCGGAGAACTTCCACCTGCCGCCGATCGAGTTCAGCGACGCGGAACTGGCCGGCCTGCGAACCGCCCTGCAACTGCTCGATGGCGAATTCGCCTACGCGGAACCGCTGCGGCTGGCCCTGCAGCAGATCTCGTGGGGCCGACCGAGCCCGCTCACCTCGCCCGAGCACAACACGGTCGCCCTGGGGATCACCGGCTCGGCCGGGGGACATGACGTCTCACAACGTCTGGCCAAGATCGAAACTGCGATCTTCCGGCGCAAGACGATCGTGTTCGACTACTACACGATGGAACGCGACGAGATCGGCGCACGCAAGGTGGATCCGTATCAGCTGCTCTTCCAGGGCGGCCAGTTCTACGTCGTCGGAACCTCCCACGAGCGAGGAGCGATCCGGGTGTTCCGGCTGTCCCGGATCCGCGGCAAGGTCGGCTACGCGACCAAGGCCGAGCACGACTTTCAGCGACCCAGCGAATTCGACCCACGGGCGTACGGGAACCGGATCGACTGGCAGTTCGGCGATCCGATCGGGACGGCCGAAGTCTGGATCAGCGGCCGGATCGCGTGGCAGATCGCACGGCACTTCGGGCGCTACGGGGAGATGCGCCCCGGCGATGACGGTGAGGACCGCATCTTCCTGACCGTCTACGCCAATGCCCGCCAGCTGATCGCCTGGGTCCTCGGCCTGGGCGAGCATGCCCGGATCTCCGGGCCGCCGGAGCTGCTCGAGGAGATGCGCGACCGCGTGCAACTGCTGATCGAGCGCCATCGCGGCGGCGCCGAGGTTGGACCCGCGGCGCCGGCGCCGGCGCCGGGCAGCGACCCGGCCGCGTCGAGCCCGGACGCTGTCGATCCCGACAGCAACGGCCATCAGCCGGACGTGGCGATCCGGCCCGAGCGCTTTGCCCGCCTGGTGACGCTGGCCAGCATCCTGATCGAGGCGGGCCGGGCCACCCGGCGAATCGACGCGGCACAGATCTGCCGTGACCTGAAGATCTCAGATCAGGAGCTGCGCGAGGACATCTCGGTGTTGAACGTGGTCAACTTCGGAGCCGGCACATACGTCCTGTACGCGGAGATCGGCAGCGACGGGATGATCGAGGTCGATCCCGAGCCCTACGGCGATTCATTCGCCCGCCCGGCGCGTCTGCTGCCCGTCGAGGCCAAGGCGCTGATCGCGGCCATCGATCTGATCGGAGAGCACATTCCGGAAGGCTCCCTGGCTTCCGTGCGGGACAAGGTGGTGGCGGCCCTCGGCGAGGACCCGATTCACGAGGGTCTCCAGATCGCCTCTCCGGGCGGCGATGACGCGGAGATCGCCGGCGTCGTCTCACAGGCCATCTCCACCCGACACATGCTCTCGTTCGAGTACTACAAGGAGAACGAGGACGAGTTCACCACCCGGTTGGTGGAGCCCTACGCGCTGATCAACGGCCGCGAGGGGTGGTACGTGGCGAGCTTCGATCCGGCGCGTGAGAGCGTGCGGCACTTCCGGCTGGACCGGATCAAGTCTGCCTCCGTCACCGACGAGAGCTTCGAGCCGCGGGCGGACGTCGATCCCGCTGCCGACGTCGATGGCTGGCCCCGGACGGGCGAGGTGCCGGCCTCGCGCCGGGCCCGCGTCTGGATCTCTCCTGAGC
>DATCPD010000250.1:0-9730 GCA_036564325.1 Solirubrobacteraceae bacterium
GGCCTTCGCCATGTGCGATCGCCGGCCCGCGTGCGACCAGACGGACTCGGTAGCCACCCGCCACGGGGCTGACGTCATCGACGAGCGCGCCGCCCTCGGTGCTCACGAGCAGGTCGCCCGGGCGCACGCCGGCGTTTCGCAGCGCGCGAGCTCTGATCCGCAGCACTTCGTCGTCGCCGGGGTGCGGGTTGCCGGGAGTCAGGCGGTCCGCGACGAAGGCGTCCGCGCGCGGGTCGCGGGGAACGAAGGCCTCGCTCTCGACGCCGACGTCGCCGCCGTGGGGCAGACCGGAGTTGGCGAGGAGCGAGCTCCTCCCACCAGGCGTGATCGCGAAGATCTGACCCGTGTTCTCGCTGGGGGCGATCAGGTCACCGGCGAAGCGGCCGAACGTGGACGGCGCGACGGCGATGCCTCCCTCCACGCGCGGCGCAACCCGCGTGATCGTGCTCACCACACCGTGGCGGTCGATCGCCTCGACAGCCGTGACGAAGCCTGCGTTGATGGTCACGAGCAGCCTGTGACCGAACCGGCCGGTCGTGTCGAACGCGATCCCGTCGATCAGCCCGGGGAGCGTCAGGCTGGCGAGGCGCCGGACGCGGCCGCTCGCGCTGATCGCGACCACGCCGCGCCCGCCCTTGAGTCGCAGGGCGTAGACGGTTCCGCTCCCAAACGAGCCGCCGGGCGAAACAGCGATGTACGGCTCCTCGCCACCAGGGCTGTGATATCCGCCCGGGCCGGAGGCGAACGGCCTGACCTGTCCGCCGGCAGTCAGCAGCCATAGCCGGGCGTCGGCGGCCAGGACGAGTGATCCGTCGCGGCGCGGACCGGCGACATCGAGCGGACGGCGTACCCGAACGAACGAGCTCCACCGGGCGCTTCGAACCGCCCGAGCCGCGGTAATCCGGCCGCTAGCGCTGCTGCCGCAGGCGCTGATCACGACGCTGGCCAGCAACGCGAGGAGAGCGAGAGCCGCCGGGAGGCCAGAGCGTCTGAGGGCCAGGACACGGTTGGGCGCTTGTGCGTGCATGTCGTTTCTCCGATCTAAACCGAAGTTCCCCCTGGTGAAATGGCGGAATCCGTTGTATTCACAGGGATCGCGGGTGGTTTGCGGTGTTCGGGTCGTGTCTACCGATCGATCACGACCGGGGCGTGTTGGGCGAGATCGAGCGCTTCGGCTTGCAGCGCGGTCGGCTGGGTGAGTTTCTCGAACGTGCTGTTGTGGCCGTGCAGGCGGGTGGTGTTCCGCGTTTGGGTGGAGAGTTCGGTCAGGAGGGTGCGGTAGCTGTGCGCGGGTTGTCCGGTGCTGGTCCGTTTCGTTTGCGCTTTCTGTTGCGCGCTGGTGGAGCGGACGGCTTTCGTGACGGGATCGGGACTGGTGGGTCGGTGCTCGTCGGTGAACAGCAACGGTTTCCATGCGGCTTTCAGGTGCCAGGTGAGGTAGTAGGAGAGCGTGCAGATCAGCGCGTGCGCGCGGACACGATCCTCGAGGCGGTGATGGATCGGACGGATCTGTAGATCGGGGCCTTTGATCGATCCGAACGCTGTTTCGGCCTGCTCGAGGTTCTTGTAGGCGCGCACGACATCCCCGGCCGCCAGATCGTTTTCGGTGAGGCTGGTCCGCAGGATGTAGAACCCGTCAAGCGCTGCTTCGGTCGCGATCCCGGCAGTGTCGCGGGTGTAGGTGAATGTGGTGTCAGTGATCGTGATCTGGAAGTGCTTTTTCATCCGGTAGCGCTTCAACGCTGGTCCGACCGCCAGCCCGATCTGATCAGCACCCTGGAGGGTGCCGTTCTCCACCCGGTCAGCGATCGCGGCGAGATCGGTCTCGGTCGCGGCGAGCAGCTCTGAGCGTTTGCGGGCGCGTTGCGCGCCGACCAACGGGTTGCGGCACACGATCAGCCGCTCGCCGGGAAACTCCTCCACGTCGGTGATCTCTCCGAGGTTCTGCTCGTCAAACAAGGAGGGCTGAAAGATCCCGGATCTGGCGAGTTTCTTGATCGTCGGGGCTTTCAACGCGGTGATCCAGTCAACCCCGTCGGTCTCGGCGAGCAGCTGAATGTTCGCTTTGGTGACCATCCCGCGATCCGCGACGACCACGATCCGCGACAGGTTGAACCGGTCCTTCAGCTTCGTGATCTGCGCGGGCAACGTCTTGTCGTCGTGCAACTCGCCGGTGAACACCTCAACCGCGACCGGCCGCCCGTCGGTGTCGCACAACAGGCCGTAGATGATCTGCAAAAGCCCGGGCTTCCCGTCCCGGGAGTACCCCCGCTTCGCCAACGGGCACGACCTGCCCTCGAAGTAGCTCGAGGACACGTCATAGAGCACCATCTCCCCATCCCGAAGGTGACGAGCAGCGAGACGATCCTCAACCTGGTTTTGGCGCTCAAGCAGCCAATCCATCGCGAGGTACAGGTCATCCTCGTCCGCGCTCTGCACCCCCAGTTCGCTCGCGAGCGTGGACTGGGAGAGCGTGCGGACGGTCGCGAGCTTCGATCCCGGGCAGATCACCCGGCCCACGATCATCGCCATGCACAAATCCCGCTCCCGGCATGGCGAGCGGTCCAACAACTTCGCCAACTCAAGCCGCCGGGCCATCGCCAACGCCGCGTTCACGTGCCCGGCCGGGAGCGACCGTTCGATCTCAAACGCGTCCTCGACATTCATCAGCGTCTCGCCGGCCAGCACCCGCCGGATCGCGTCGATCGCCTCCGGCGGGAGATGCGACAGGTTCGCGAGCGTTTCCTTCTTGACCTTCCCGTCCTGGCGGTAGGAACGCCGCAGCAACGTCGCCGTGTACTCACGATCCCCAGACCGCCGCGTAGTCGTGCTCACATGCATCGCACCGCTCTGCCTCGCTGGACGGCCCATACCCGAACAATATCGCATCCACCGGCCGATTAGTAGTGGGTACATCCAAAGATCACAAAAAGGCCGGAATCTCCGGCAACTACAGGGATCCCGGCCTCTAAACCGGCTGACTACAGGGGGAACTTCGGTCTAAATCGTGGCCGAGAGGTGGACGCTCTTCAACCTGAGACCCCTCGGGCAGAACAAACCTTCCGGGCTCGACGAACAAACTACGATCCAGCGTAGTATGACGGACCGCGGCAGCGAAACCTCCACAAAACGCTCTCGATCGTTAAGCAGGCTTGACCAGGCCTCTCCACCGGATTAGCGTTTCCAAGAAGGTCCTGGGGACCGAGATAGATCAGCCAGCGGGGCGCGGAGATAAGGGGCGGACGCGGCATGCTGCTTGTCCTGGGGTGGGGTCGGACTCATAGTGGTGGATGGGGTTGAGCGTGTCCTCGGAGGACACCTCCGCGGTACCCCGGGTCGTCTCGGCGCCCGGCTCCGAGAGTTCCGCGTCGGCGCGGCGCCTGGCCTCGGAAGCGTCGATGACCACCGCTTTCAACGTTGGCTGGCTGATCGCCGAGCTGGCTGCTCGGGGCGAGAACGCCGGAAACGGCACGGGCGCGCGTGCGAGCTCGTCGGCATTGTCGAATCCGATGCCGAGCAGCACGCTGGTGAGACAGATCCAGGCCAAGCTCAACCAGCTGGAGCCTGACCTCAGGCAGGCTGGGCTCCCGGAAGCGCTGTGGGGAGCCCGCGAGAATGGCGGCTCTCGGCAAGGCGGTCCCGCGGCCGCGCTGTTCGACGCGCTCGCGAAGGCCCTGGGGGAAACGATCGCGGCCTTTCCGCGGGAGCGGGCATCCGGTCGGGAACGTGGATCCGGCAAGTCACGCTCCCGCGATCAGGGACGCCACAAGTCATCCGACGTCGACCCCGACAAACGTTCACAAGACGTGGCCAAC
Organism: Solirubrobacteraceae bacterium; assembly: GCA_036564325.1. GTDB lineage: Bacteria > Actinomycetota > Thermoleophilia > Solirubrobacterales > Solirubrobacteraceae > Palsa-465. Next base: position 3,816 of record DATCPD010000250.1, read on the forward strand.
GCCGTCGCGCGACTGGAGCGACTGGTCCAAGAGGCGCTCACGGCCGCCGACACCCGTCTGGGCACGGCGTATGGGCTCGGCTTCGATCTCGCCAACATGTGCCGGATGCCGCCCGGCGTGCTCGAAGACCCGTTCGCCGAGCTGTTCGGAAAGCGCCTGATCGCGGTTGAGCAGGCGCTGGCGGACCTTTCTTCCAACCTGCCTGACCATGCCGGTCGCGCGGTCAGCCTGTCGCTGGCCCGATGGAAGGAATGGGCCGACCGTCCGAGGCTGAGCAAGCAGGATGTCGAGTGGCCGAACGACGGAGTGCAGACCGCCCTCGAGCGCCAGGGACAGGTGTGGCGATCGCTCCTGTGCGGCGAGAAGCTCGGGAAGGACATGCTCCGAGCGGAGGACTACGTCACCGCCGGGAAGAGCTTGACCTGGCGCCTGATCAAGTCACAGCCGTGGATCCTGGCCGTCGGTGTGGCGGTTGTGGCACTGGTGGCGGTCGGGATCTACTTCCTGGTCGGACAGAAAGGCACCGCCAGCAAGGTGCTCGGATCCGGTCTCACCGCGCTCGGGGCCGTCGGGATCAGCACCGCGTCAGCCAAGCGATTCGTGGCCAACATCGCCCTCGAGCTCGAGGCGCAGGTATGGGGGGCCGAGCTCGACTTCGCGATCGCCGATGCGATCACCGTGCCCCCCGGCGATTGGGGAATCAAAGCCAGGAAGATCGATCTGCCTCCCGCGCGCGGCCTGGATCCCGCCGTGGCACGGAACTCGAAGCAGGTTCACCTGCTCGTGAAGGCCATCCGCACGGGGAGGATCGGAAAGATCCGGGGCCTGCTGCACGAGAACTGCAAATACGAGCCCCTGGGCGGGAAGCGGGTCAAGCGGAGCGGTCGGGTGGCCTACCGGCTCGTGTTCACCCGCTCGCTCGCGACGCATCCCCGGCAGCTCGTCGCGGGCCGACCGGGAATGCTCGCATCACTCCACGAAGGCAACAACGGCGATCAGCTGGCGCATGTATGGACGTTCGACAGCGCCGGCAAGATTACCCGGCTGAGACAGTGCGAGACCTACGACGCGGCTCGGACCGAGGCCAACGATTTCGTCCCCCGGCACCGGCGAATGCCGGAGTCGGGAAACGGAGGCCCGCTCACGGACGAGGTGCACCGTGTCGGCCCGTGAACCACCGTCACAGCCAGGCTCAGGAACGCCGAAAGGGATCGGAACACCCGCCATCCGGCGGCCTCCCGATGGGGAGGAGGGTGGTCCGGTACCGGGAACCGGGCTGTGCCTGTCGGGCGGCGGCTACCGGGCGATGCTGTTTCACGTCGGGAGCCTCTGGCGCCTGAATCAGGCGGGGTACCTGGCGAAGCTGGATCGCGTCTCGAGCGTCTCAGGCGGATCGATCACGGCAGCGGTGCTGGCCTCACGCTGGAAGGAACTGAACCTGGGCGACACGGGGGTGGCAGCTGACGACGAGTTCGAGAACGTGGTGGCCAAGCCGCTCCGAGACTTTGCCGGCAAGACGATCGATGTGCCCGCCGTGCTGCTCGGCACGCTGATACCCGGGGTGACGATCAACGCACGTCTGGCGCGCAGCTACCGGAAGCTGTTCGGCGTGAGAACGCTGCGCGATCTGCCGTCGCGTCCCGAGTTCGTCTTCGATGCGACGAGCCTCCAGTCAGGTGATCTCTGGAGGTTCTCGTCCAGCACCGAGGGCGACTGGCGCGTGGGCACGCGACATGCCCCGGACACGGACCTGGCTCACGTGGTGGCTGCCTCCTCGGCGTTCCCGCCCATACTCTCGCCCGCGCGATTCTCGTTCCCCGCCGGCGCGCTGAAGGGGGGCAGCGACGACGAGGTCAACTCCCCGCCGTACACGACGAAGGTCGTGCTCAGCGACGGGGGCGTCTACGACAATCTCGGTCTGGAGGCGGTGTGGGCCCGCTTCAAGCAGGTTCTGATCAGCGACGCCGGCGGCCACATGGGCAATGCGCGCTCGCCGTCGTCGTTCTGGCCACTCCAGCTGATCCGGGTTCTGGCCGTGATCGACAACCAGGTTCGCGACCTGCGCAAGCGTCAGGCGGTGGTCTCGTTCATCGATGGCCACCGCACCGGTGCGTACTGGGGAATCCGCAGCCACGTGCGGGATTTCAGGCTGAAGGCCCCGATCGCAACCCCATCCGATCAGGCCGTCAACGCGCTCGCCGGTGTCTCCACGCGCCTGGCGAGCCTCAGCGATCAGGTGCAGATGCGGCTGATCAACTGGGGCTACGTGATCTGCGACACGGCGCTGCGCGCGCACGTCGATCCCACGCAGCCGGCGGGACACCTGCCGTACGAGGATGCCGGTCTCGGGTGACCGCGCTCCCCGGGGCCTAGCGCACGGCGATCAGGCCGAGCCGCCCGGCCACTGCCGCCGCCTCCCCGCGGCTGCGGACGCCGAGCTTGCGCAGGACCGCCGAGACATGGTGATCGACCGTCTTCACAGAAACGACAAGCCGCTGCGCGATGTCCGCGTTGCGGAGGCCTTCGCTCACCAGCGCCAGCACCTCGAGCTCGCGCGCCGTGAGGCCGGCGGTGTTCTCTCGGGTCCGTGGCCGCGGTCCTCGGGGGACGCCGCGGACCCCTCGCTCACGGAGCCGGCGCATGAGGATCGCCGCGGCGGGGTGGGCGCGCAGCGTCTGCAGCTCGTCGATGGCCTGGCGCAGCGCGTCTTCGTCGCCTCCGTCCGCGAGCGCCAGCGCCGCGTCGTAGGGACAGCCGATCTCTCGCCAGCGCTCGGCGGCCGCGCGCCAATCTCCCGCCAGCGACAGCGCGAAGGGCTCCGCGGCGGAGTCCGGCGGGAGCTTCTCGTCGACGCCGGCGCGCCGGCGCCACAACGCCAGTTCACCCACCGACCAGGGCGTCCGGCGGGACAGCGCCAAGGCGATTGCTGCGTCGGTCTCCCGCTCCACGTTGGCGCTCTGGCCCGTCAGCCACGCGGCCTCGGCGATCGCCGCCGCATTGGGGCCGATGCGAATGATCTCCTCGGTCGACTCGGCGAGCGCTCGCTCCTCCGGGCGGCTCGTCGGCGCCCGGGTCACCGCGGCGTGCCCGGACGAGACCCAGCGTGGTCATGGCCAGGCCGCGGGCGAAGGGCGCGGTGCGCAGGTCGCGCAGAACCAGCCCGGCCAGGTCGCCCGCACGCTCCCAGTCGCCGCGGTAGAGGTGCAACTGGGCCTGGGCGGTGAGCAGGTACAGCCGCCACGTATCGAGTCCGCGCTCGTGGCAGAAGGCCAGCCCGGGCTCGAGATACCGATCGGCGAACTCGAACCGCCGATTCCGTACACCCCAGAAGACGATGGTCTGGAAAGCGCGGCCGACGTAATCCTCGAGCCCATGCTCGCGCGCCAGCGCCACCGCGCGCTCGAGTTTCGCGGGGGCGTCCGGTGCGCTGACTTCGGCGGCTCCGATGTTGGTCAGCGCGTAGACGAGCGCCTCGGTGTCACCCAGGGCTTCGGCGACTCCGAGCGCGCGCGTGCCCCACTCGATCGCGCCGTCGACGTCCTCCACCACCATGCGCCGCTGCGAGACGTTGCCGTACGCCATCGCCAGCTCGTGTCCCGGAGGGAGCGACTCGAGTAACTCGACCGCCTGCAGGGCCAGTGCCTCGCCCTCGCGCACCCGCCCGACGAAGAACATCAGTCTTGACAGCGTCCGCAGGGCGTCGCCTTCACCGAGGCGGTCGCCCAGGGTGCGGCGGCATTCGAGCGCCTGCACCTGCGCCGCGATCGCCGAGTCGAACTGGTCGGTCATCCAGCACTCGTGGACGCGCCGCTTCAACAGGTCCGCCCGCTCGGCCAGCGGCAGGCCGTCCGCGAAGCGGAGCGCGCGTGCGTGCTGCGCCGCCGCCTCGCGGTGCGAGCCGAGCTGCGCCGCGCGCTCGGCCGCCGCCGGTGCCCAGCGCAGGACAGCCTCCCGGTCACCGGCCGCCTCGGCATGGTCAGCTAGGCGTGCGAGGTAGGCAGCGTCGTTGGCCCGCGCTTCGAGCGCGGTCAGCGGCTTCCGGTGCAGCGCGATGCGTCGGTCAGGCGAGATTGCCGCCTCGACGGCCAGCCGGGCTAGCTCGTGGCGGAACCCGACGTGCGTGCGGCCCGCGTCAAGGACTCCGGATCGGACACATTCATCGAGCCGGTTCACGAGCTCGCCGGCCAGCGACTCCAGCAGCCAGAGCTCGACCTGTCCCGGCACGATGGCCACCGCCTCGAGCAGCCTCCGCGCCGTGCCGGACAGCCGTCCCGCGCGCGCCATCACCGCATCGCGCACGGTCTCCGGCATCTGGTCGCCTCCCGCGGCCAGGACCTCGGTGACGAAGAACGGGTTCCCGCCCGTACGGCGGTACAGCTCGTCGGGGTCGACTGCGTTTGGCTGCGCCAACCCTGCAACCGCTGTGGGGGAGAGTGGCTCGAGCTTGAGCCGCCCCGGTCGACGCACGTGCTCACCCAGCAGCACGCGGAGCTGGTCAGCGCGGCCGAGCTCATCGTCTCGGTAGCTCGCCAGCACGAGCGCGGGCACCGACGCGATCCGGCCCGCGAGCAGCGTGAGCACGTCGAGCGTCGCCTCGTCGGCCCAATGCACATCCTCGACGATCAACACGGTCAAGCGCTTCGTCCGCAGCTCCCGGAGCAGCGCCGCGGCGACCTCGTACGGCCGTGCGGCGTCGTCCAGCAGCTGCGTCAGTTCTGCGCTGGCTGCCTCGGCGATGTCCTGGAACGGCCCCAGCGGCCGGGGCGTCCGCAGCGGCTCACAAGCCCCCCAAAGGACGCGCACCGAGTCCGCCTGGACCTCACAGTATCCGCGCAGAAGTGCCGTCTTACCCACGCCGGCTTCGCCCCCCACCAGCACGAGCTGCCCCTCGGCGCTGGCTCGGACGCCAGCCAGCAGCTGGTCGAGCGTCGCGATGGCACCGTCGCGCTCGAGGAGCGGCATGCGCGGCAGTCTCGCAGCCGCGGCCGGAACGCGGACAGAAAAACGGCCGGGGAACCCCCGGTCCCCGGCCGTTTCGGATCCGCGCGCGGCAATCAACTCGCGAGCGTATGACGCGGCCGCCGCCTGCGCACGACCACGGCGCCGGAGCCCAGCACCACCACGATCAGGACGCCCGCTGCGCCGATACCGGCGTCGCCCCACTGAAATCCCTGGGCAGAGGACGTGGTCGACGGCGGCTGCGGGAGCGGGCTCTGCACCGCGCTCGCCACTGGCCCCGGGTCGGGATTGAGGTTGAACCGGGCGAGGGCCGTGGCGGGAGCGCCGAGGGCCAACACCGCCGCCGTGGCGGCCAGGCTGAGTTTGATGAGCTTGAACATGATGTTCCCCCTGTGGTTTGTTCGTTTGCTACGCGTAGAAGTACGGGTCGAGCACACGCACCTCGGTGATCTGGTCGACCGGCAACGTGTTGCGCGTGGCGGTCTTGCGGATCGCTTCAGGCGTGGGTCCGTCGTAGATGCAGAACGTCGTGTGCTTGTCGGCGCTGACGTACGAATGCACCCAGGTGACGCCCTCGTCCGCGTTGTGGTCGATGACCCCGCGGCAAACCTCGGCGCCGGCATCACTGATCGGGATCTTGAGTCCGTCCGGGAAGCTGCGCTGCACCATGTATCGCGGCATGTAGGTCCTCCTGATTAGTGATCTGCTGCCGGAAATGAACCTACGAGCGCACACGGGCGGGCGCATCGGGAGGACTCCCCATGTTGGGAGCACCCGGTACCCATGTTGCCTGGCCCTGGTGGCCGGCCGGGATGCTCGGAGCAAGCGTGCGATATGTCAGAACGCGATCGTTTCGGGCGCCGGTAGGTTCGTGTTATCAGGGCAGGCAGCGGGCGACCGGTGTTGTGTGAATTCCAGCGGGGCGGTGGAAAAATGTTCGGGACTGGGTGCTGGTC
>DATCPD010000252.1:0-3649 GCA_036564325.1 Solirubrobacteraceae bacterium
AGCTTGAGAAGCAGCTCAGACATTGATGCTCTCCCTTCCCTCTCGTTTGACACTTCCCCTACCGGTTACGCCTCCCTGAGCGAATACCGAAGCGTTGCTCGAGACGTCGCGCTAGCCCTCCTCGTTCGCCCCCTCGCCGCGTTCCGCATGCCGCACTGCGACGTCTTCGCGGAGCTTCCGGCTCGTGTGAGACCGAGTCGATTTGAGCAACGCTGACCTCCTCCCCAGGATGGTCATGAGGCCTTCCATCGGCCCTTGCGAGGATTGTGTGTCGAAGCAGCCCCGAGGGAACCCGCTAAAAGGCTGGTCTTGGCCAGCCCTTTGGTCTAGACGGGCCATGGGTGTGGGCTCACCCCCCAAAGTGCGTGGCGAAGCCTGACCTTTCGGCCCTTATCGTTCGGTTCTCGATGCGGTTCCATGAGCGTATGGCGGCCAGAGCTGAGTCGCTCGGGGGCCGACGCAGGCGCCTCGACCTACCTGCGTCGACCCGGGCGCGGCCGTTCGCTTGGCTGGAGCGCGAGGCGTTCCCGGTGGCAATCGGCGCTCTCTACGGGATCGTCCTCCTCTTGCTCATGCCAGGCGAGCTCGTCCAGGACAGCTGGTCGACGCTCGTCGGCGGACGCGAAATCGCCAACCACGGCCTCCCGCACAGGGAGACGTTGACGGTGATGGCTCACGGGGTGAGGTGGATCGACCAGCAGTGGCTGGCGCAGATCCTCTTCTACGAAGTGTTCCGGGCTGGTGGGTATCGCCTGATGTTGCTCGTGCACGTCGCGCTGATCGCCTCCGCGTTCGGGCTGGCCCTCGTCGCGGCCAGGCACCGCGGCGCCTCGCCGCTCAGCGTGTTCCTCGTCGCCTGCACCTGCTTCTTCGTCGCGCCCTGGGGTTGGCAGCTGCGCGCGCAGAGCTTCGCCCCTCTGCTCTTCGTCGGCGTCTTCTGGCTCCTGATCGCGGACGGGCGCGCCGGCTCGCGCAAAGTGTTCTTTGTCCTACCGCTGCTAGCCCTCTGGGCGAACCTGCACGGTTCCGTTGCACTTGCCGCGGTGCTGGTCGCGCTGTACGGCCTCGTGAAGGTGCTCAACCGCAAGCGGCGGGAGACGGGCAAGGGGCTTGCGCTCATGGTGCTGGCGCCGCTCGCGGTGCTCTGCTCACCGTACGGGCTCTCGCTCGTCCACTACTACAGGAAACTGCTGATCAACCCGCCGTTCCGCAATCTCATCGTCGAGTGGATGGCGCCGACACCGAGACTGGTCACCGCACTGTTCTACGTCCTCGCCTTCGTCACGGTGTGGTTGCTCGGACGATGGGGCCGCAGGCTCAGCGCATTCGAATGCCTCGCCCTGCTCGTGACGCTCGCCTCCGCGCTGAGCGCAACCCGCAACATCGTCTGGTTCGGGCTTGCTGCGCTTGTCCTGCTGCCCGTACTGGTCGACGAGACCCGGATCTCGAGCGCAACCGCAGCCCACCCCGCGGTTCGCAGAGCCCTTGGCGTCACTTCGCTGGCCGGCCTCGCGGTAACGCTCGTGATCGTGGCGGCAAGGCCTGCCGGCTGGTACGACCACCTCTGGCCCAACGAGACTGCCGGAGCGGCGATCTCGACGGCCGCCCACGACCCCGCCAGCCGCGTTTTCGCCAGCGACAAATACGCCGACTGGTTGCTCTGGCGCGACCCGAAGCTCGCCGGCCGCGTGGCCTTCGACATTCGCTTCGAGCTCAACTCCGGCACACAGCTCCGGAGGCTCGCCAACTACTTCGGACGGATCGGACCGAACTGGCAGGCAGCCGCGCGCGGCTACCAGGTGATCGTGCTGGGCCGGGATGCCCATGAAGCTGTGCGCTTGGCGCTGCGCCGTGACCCGCGGATCAGGCAGGCTTACATCAGCCCCGATCTTGCAGTTCTCGTGCGTACGGGAAAGGCCGCCAGGTAATGCGTATCAAGCTCAGCGATCCGATCCACGTCGATGAGCTGGACGCAACCCTGCGTGAGGCCGAGATCGTGTCCGTGCGGGCCGACGACAGCACGCTGGTCGTGCTTCACCCGCTGGCCACGGACGAGACGGAGGCCAAGATCGAGCTGGCGTTCTTCGTCAAGGCGTGGTGCGCGCGCCGGCCCGAGCTCCAGTTCGAGCTGCTCGGCTAGCCGGCGCTCAGCCGCTTCCGGCCCGGCGGACCACCACGAACGTCTGATCGGCGTAGACGCGCCGCCAGTGCCCGGTTTCGCTCATGCTGCGCGCTATGGCGGCGTTCGTAACCACGAGCGAATATCCGCGGAGAAATTCCTGCCAGCCCGGCTCTTGGCGGGCAAACCTGATCACGCCGTCGAACTGACGACGGCTCAACAGCTCCGGCCGGCCGTCGTAGGCGATTCGCCCACGAAGGGTCGGGATCTTCCAGAGAAGCCGGTCCGCGAGGTCGAGGTCGGCAAACACCAATCCGCCCCGCATCTGTTCGCGAACGACAGCAAGGCCGCGGGCCTCGGATGAGACCTCGTAGGACCGCGAAGCCGCCAATCCGGCAGCAGCGAGGATGGCCGTGGTTCCGAGAGCGGCGAGGACGGTTGCGGCCGGGCCCCTAAAGCTCGGTGCGCCGGAAGCTCGGGAGACAAGCGCCGGCATCACCGCCAGCATCGTCAACGCAAACCACGGAATGAGACGGACAGCCGACAACGCCGCTGCCAGCGTGATCGCCAGCAAGAGGCAGTCCAGCGCCGTGACTCTTCTGCGCCGGAGGACAACGAGGACGCAGGTCACGGCAACGAGCGTGAAGAAGGGAGCCGTCAAGCCCGACGGCGTCGTCCGCTGCCACTCCACGATCTCGTGCCCGTACGGCGGATCGAACAGCATCAACCTGTAGTAGGCGGGCAGACGCAGCACAAACGGTGACGCGAACACCGCTGCGGGGGCGAGCGCCACGAGCGCCGCGGCACGCCAATGCCAACCGGTGCGGACCAACGCCTGTATCCCGTAGGCGGAAACGAGGGCGGCCCCCAGCACGACCGACCCGTGAACGTTGGCCCAGAGGCACAAGATGGGCAGAGCCCAGATTGTCGAAGTTCCACGCGCGTCCCGGTCGCGCAAGAGCAGCCAGAGAATCAGGGAGAAGAGCGGCAGGGCGAGCGCTTGCGTGCGTGCCTGGACACCCCACGGAGCTGCGACGAACGCGGCAACGAAGAAGGCGAGGATTGCGAGTGGTGAAGCTCCTCGCTGTTGCGCAGCCCGCGCGGCCAAGCCGAACGCGACGACAACGGCGATCAGGCAGATCGCGACCATCAAGCCAACACCGCCGGCACGTTCTGCCGCATACAGGCCGAGCTGGGCCAGCCACTGCTGATCCACCCACTGGTTCCCCTGACCCAGCACAGTGAGATGCTCGACCGTCGGGAGGCCGTGGTGTGCGATCTCACGGCCGGATACCAGCCCCACCCAGGTGTCCGGGACGAGAATGTTTCGGCCGATGCCGGCCAGCACGACCGCGAGCAGGGCGGCCGGGCACGCCACCGGTACCAACGACGCGATGCTTGGGCGTCCATACGCCCGAGAGATCAATTTGACGCGCGCGGTCTCAATCGCCGGCAAACTCGACATCTCACGGAGCATAGGAGCCGGTTCAGCCTGCGAGAACCGCTGATCGGTTAGGCGCAGCCATACCG
>DATCPD010000259.1:0-9107 GCA_036564325.1 Solirubrobacteraceae bacterium
GACCAGCAACAGCGTCTCGTGCACGGGGAAGACAAGTCCGGCGGCGATGATCAGCCCGGCCAGCAACCATCGTGCCGGGCCTGCGATGACGGCACCGGAGCGGGTGATCAGGATCGAGCCGGCGACGGCGATCATCAGCGATCCGATGCTCCAGCCCAGAGCCGGAGGCGTGAAATGGAAGGTGTAGGCGCAGATCAGCAGCAGCGCCGCAAATGTGGCCAGGATCGACGGTCGGCGCTTGGTTCCGAGCCCGGCCAGCACCACGGCTCCGTAGCCGATCGCGATGGCCAGCGCCGGCGCCAGCGCCTCCAGGTAGCGCGCGTGGACGGTCTGCATCACGTCGAACACGAACACGGCGAACACGATCCAGGCGGCGGTCGCCACCGAAAACGCCCAGGCCAGATCGCGCGGGGCTCCCGGCCCGGCCGCGCGGCGTCGCGTCACCGCGGTGAGCGCGGCCGCGAGGCCGATCACGACCGCGGCGACGAGCACGCAGCCGAACAGGATGTCGTAATGCCATCCGGTCGAGACGATCAGGCGGAACGGACCCGGGCCGCCCGGTTTCGTGCTGGCCACGCTCGATACCTTGCCGAAGCCGTTGAACACGAACATCGCGTTCCACACGCTCCCGTCCGTGGATCCGACGGGCCACGGATGCCTGCCGGGCAGCAGCGAGGCCGGGATCGCCCAGGCCAGCCCGACCCCGACCAGCGCCGCAGCACCCAGGCCCAGGTCTCGGAGCTTTCGCGCCGGCGAGCCCGGGCCCGCCAACAGGTAGAGGATGGCCAGCGCCGGCGCGGCAATCAGCGCTTCGAGCAGCTTCACGTTGAACGCGAGCCCCAGCGCCACGCCCGCGAGCACGATCGTCCGGCGCTCCCCGGTCTGTGAGCCGCGAACCACCAGCCACAGCGCCGCGATGACCAGCAGCATCATCACGGAGTCCATCGTGTCGCTGCGTGAGGTGAGCACCGATTCCGGCAGGACGGCCAGCGCCACCGCCGCGCCGATCGCCGCCGGTCGGGCCAGCGCCACCGCCGCGCCGATCGCCGCCGGTCGGCCCACCGCCCGTCGCACCGCGTCGTAGAGAAGCGGAACGGCCAGCGTCCCGCCGAGCGCCTCGGGGAGTTTCAGCGCGAATTCGCTCCAGCCGAACAGCTTCACGCTGATGACCTGCAGCCACAGGTCCAGCGGCGGCTTGTCGATCGAGAGGATCGCCGCTGGGTCAAACGCCCCAAAGAAGAAGTTGTGGACGGAGCCGGACATGCTCCTCACCGCCGCGTCGTAGAACTGATTCCCGCTGACGCCGTCGAGCTGAGCAAATCGCAGGACCGCAGCGATCACCGTGACCAGGCAGATCGGCCACGGGATCGTGCGGGCAATCCGCCAAAGCGAGGCGCTCGTGCTGCTCGCCCGTCCGCCGCTTTGGCCTGAGCCCGGGTAGCTCGCCTGCTCCTCGAGCGTCGTCGTCATCGGGCTCGATCTTGCCAGAGGCTCGAAAATTGGCGATATGACAGAAGCGGGAGACCTGGCCGGCCAGTTGCGGGCCTCCATCTCGGACGAACGCGTGCTCGCGGCGATTGCCTCGCTTCCCCGTGAGCGCTTCGTGCCCGGCGCCCAGCTGGCGCGCGCGTATGAAAACACCGCGCTGCCGATCGCCTGCAACCAGACCATCTCGCAGCCGCTGGTCGTCGCGCGGATGCTCGAGCTGCTCGAGCTGGGGCCCCACGATCGAGTCCTCGACGTCGGAACCGGGTCGGGCTACCATGCCGCGCTGCTCGCGCGGCTCGCCGGACACGTGTGGAGCATCGAGCGCCATGCCGAGCTGGCCGACCAGGCCCAGCTGACCCTTGCCGCACTCGGCGTTTCCAACGTCGAGCTGTACGTCGGCGACGGATGGGAGGGCCTCCCTGAGCACGCGCCCTACGACGCCATCAACGTCGCCGCGGCAACCGCTGAGCGCATTCCGCAGGCGCTGACCGACCAGCTCGCGGTGGGTGGGCGGCTGATCGCCCCGGTCGGCGGCGCCAAGCAGCACCTGATCCTGGCTCGTCGGACTGCGGTGGGGATCCGCACGACAACGCTCGAGCCGGTCAGATTCGTTCCGCTCGTCCGAGACTCGCGGGACTGAACGGCAGCGGTTCGGCAGCTCCCAGCCGCGTTCGCATCACCGCCAGGGCGGTCGGGCTGTTGTCGATCAGCACGAACCGCCGCCCCAGCTGCCGGCATACGGCGCCGAGCGTGCCCGAACCGGCAAACGGGTCCAGGCACCATCCGCCCGGGCGCGAGGATGCGGCCACCATGCGCCGGAGCACGCCTTCAGGCTTTTGCGACGGGTAGCCGGTCTTCTCACGCCCGTTCGTGGGGACGATCGTGTGGAACCAGACGTCGGTCGGTCGCTTGCCGCGAGCGGCCTTCTCCGCGGTGACCAAACCGGGGGCCATGTAGGGCTCGCGCTCGACCGCGTCGGCATCGAAATGGTGACCGCCCGGGGTGCGCACGTAGACGAGGATCGTGTCGTGCTTGGCGGGCCATCGACGTCGTGGCTTGGCGCCGTAGTCGTAGGTCCAGATCAGCTCGTTCAGGAACGCGTCCCGGCCGAAAACCTCGTCGAGCAGCAGTTTGCAGTAGTGCGCCTCGCGATAGTCGATGTGGAAGTACAGGGTCCCGTGGGGTGCCAGCAGCTCACGGGCCCGGGCGAGCCGAGGATGGAGGAAGCCGAGGTAGTCGGCGAACGAGTCCTCGTAGCTGAGCTGCTTGAGCAACCGCGAGCTGTATGTGCGCCCGCCGAATCCACGACGGACGCCACGCTCATCCGCCAGCATGGAGAGCGTCCGCCGGGTCTGAGCCCGACCGGTGTTGAAGGGAGGATCCATATACACGAGATCGAACTTCCCGTCGGGTAGGTCCGTCAGGACTCCGTCGTTGTCGGCACAAACGAGGAGGTCGTCATCGAGGGTCAACCGGGCATCTGCCGAATGAATCCGCACCGAGCGGACCGTACCGGTGCGCTCGGCTGGCCTCAGAGCCGCTACGATTGATGGTTCGTGCTGTCTGATCGCATTCAGCGGCTGCGTCGTCGTGTCCTGAAACGGCGGCTCGCCCGCTTCGCCATCTCCTCTGCGGTGGCCGCCACCACAAGCGCGGTCGTGTTCCCGATCCTTTACGTGCTCGGGGCCTCGACGACCGCGTGCTCTGTGGCTGCGTTCGCCGCCGGCGCCATCCCGAACTGGACGCTCAACCGCCGCTGGACCTGGAAGGTCGAGGGCCGGGTGGCGTTCGGACGCGAGATCCTCGCCTACATCGCCGTGTCGGCCACCACGCTGCTGGCGCTGTCGTTGGCGACGGGCTGGACCCACCACCAGGTTCAGGGCATCCCGGCCGGCCACGGTGTCCGCGTGCTGCTGGTGACCGCTTCCTACTTCGGCGTGCTCGCGGTGCTCTACGGCCTGCGGTACTTCCTCTACGAGTTTTGGATCTTCTCGGGGGAAAGCCGGGTTCGCGCCGCCTTGCGATCCCGCCGCCAGGTGTGGATGGCCGCCCGGGCGAACCGGACCCCGTAACCGAAGTTCCCGCCCTTCTTGGTCGCCGTCGCGTGCTGGCCGCGGTCGCGCATCGTGGTCGGGACCTCGGCCAGCCGGTAGCCATGCAGCGCCGCGCTGATCATCAGTTCTGAAGCCTGGTATTGGGGCTGCTCGAGAACCACCGCCGCGGTCACGTCTGAGCGCATCGCGCGGATGCCGCAGGCAGGATCGGTGACCCGGTGGCGGACGAGCACGCTGATCAGCGCGCCGAACACCAGCACCCCCAGATGCCGGACCTTGTCGGTGGTCAGCTCGGCGCCGAGGCGCCGGGATCCCGAGACGAACTCGGCGCGGCCGTCCAGGATCGGTTGGACCACGCGGCCCAGCTCCTCCGGCTCGTATTGCCCGTCGGCGTCGATCGTGGCGATCACGTGGGCCCCGCGCGCCCGCGCCAGCCAATACCCGAGCGCCAACGCGGCGCCCTGCCCGCGATTGATCGGGACGTCGCACACCAGCGCCCCGGCAGAGGCGGCTTGGCTCGCCGTCGCATCCTTGGCTCCGTCGACGACGACTATCACCTCGGTTTGCAGGCCGGCCGCCTCGCCGGGAATCTCCGCGACCACCTCGGCAACGGTCGGTTCCTCGTTGTAGGCGGGAATCACGATCGCCAGCGGCGCGCCCGCCCCGGCGGGATGGGCGGCGAGGAACGCGGCGGCCGCCCCTCGCTCGGCGGGCTCGAGCCGGGCGAGCTCCTGCTCAGTCTCGAACGGCTGCTGGGTCATGAGGATCACGCCTTACCGCCCGCGACGACAGGTGCTCCGGGGGCTCCGCCGGCAATCGTGTCCTTCTCAGCGCGCGACCACTCCTCCCAGACCGCGGCGAGTCCTTCCTCGAAGGTGAGCCGCGGTGACCAGCCGCCGGCGTGAGCCTTCGCGGGGTCGACGATCACCGCCGGCATCTCGCCGGGCTTGGCGGGGCCGTGCTGCACCACGAACTCGGCACCGGTCGCCGTCCGTACCGCGTCGAGCACCTCGAGCACCGACAGCGACCGACCGGAGCCGATCACCACCGGTCCCTGCCAGCTCTCGCTGGACAGCGCCAGCCGGAAGGCGGCGACCACGTCGGCGGCATTGACGTAATCCCGCACCTGCGTCCCGTCGCCATAGACCTCGAAGCTCCCGCCCATCCGGATGACCCGCATGAGCCGGGCCACGATGCTGTCCTTGGCCTGCATACCCAGCCCGTAGACGTTGGTCAGGCGCAGGCACGCGCAGCGCATCCCGTACGAGGCGGTGTACGCCGACATCAGCATCTCGCCGGCGGCCTTGGTGGAGCCGTAGGGCGTCATCGGCTTGAGGGTGGCCTGCTCGGTGATCGCGGGAGCATCCATCGGCCCCGTGACGGCGTTGGTCGAGGCGAACGCCAGCGCCTTGACGCCGGCCTTGCGCGCCCCCTCGAGTAGACCGTGGGTCGCGGCGACGTTGGTGCTGAAGGTCAGTTCCGGCTGCTCGAGTGAACGGAGCACGGACGTCACGGCGGCGAGATGAACCACGGCGTCAAAGCCGCCCTCGAGGGCCGCCGCGACGACGTCTGGGTCGACAAGATCGCCTTGGACGATCTCGACTGCCGGATCGGGGTGGGGCTTCAGGTCGATGACCCGCACATGCGCGCCGTCGGCAGCCAGCTCAGCGACCATGTGCCGGCCGATGAAGCCGGAACCTCCGGTGACGAGAACGCGCCGCCCGCTGAGGGCCCCCGCCGCGTCGGCGCTCACGTCTGCGCCAGCGCGCTCGCGGTCTGAGGCAGCTCGCTCGTCGTCCGATCCCAGCGCACCGTCGCCGTGATCGCCGCCAGATCGACGCGCTCCTTGTGCTGCTCGACGACGTCGAACATGTGGTCGATCAACGCGTTGGACAGCAGCGTCGGCTTCAGGCCGAGCCCCTCGAGTGCGGTATGGATGACGTTGTAGTAGTGGTCGTAGATCTCCACCCGGGGATTGTCGACGTGATCGATCTGAACCCCGCCGGGGAATTCCTTAGCGATCGTCTCGGCGATCTGGTTGATCGACATCGTCTCGGTCATCTGGTTGAAGACACGGAACTCGCCGCGGTCGGCCGGGTTCTCACACGCCAGGCGGATGCATTCGACCGTGTCGACCAGGTTGATCAGTCCGCGCGTCTGCGATCCGTTGCCGTAGACGGTGAGCGGGTGGCCGAGCACCGCCTGGATGACCATCCGGTTGAGCACGGTGCCAAATACGCCGTCGTAGTCGAAGCGGGTGGCCAGTCGTGGATCGAGCTTGGTCTGCTCGGTGTCGACGCCGTAGACGACGCCCTGGTTGAGGTCGGTCGCGCGCATGCCCCAGATCCGGCAGCCGAACTCGATGTTGTGGCTGTCGTGGACCTTCGAGCAGTGGTAGAAGGAGCCCGGCTTCTTGGGATAGATCATCCGGTCCTTGCGGCCCTTGTGCTCGATCTCGATCCAGCCCTCTTCGATGTCGATGTTGGGCTGCCCGTACTCGCCCATCGTCCCGAGCTTGACCAGGTGGATGTCAATGTCGGTGTCAGCGATCGCGTACATCACGTTGAGATTGCCGACGACGTTGTTGGTCTGGGTATAGACCGCGTGGGCCTGCGAGATCATCGAATACGGTGCGGCGCGCTGTTCGGCGAAGTGGACGACCGCCTCGGGGCGGAAGTCGCCAATCATCTGATGCGTGAACGCGGCATCGCAGAGGTCGCCGACGTAGCTCTTGATCGTCTTCCCGCTGATCTCGGACCACGCGGCGATGCGCTCGTCGAGCGTGGCGATCGGCACAAGGCTCTCGACCCCAATCTCCTCGTCGTAACCGCGGCGGGCAAAGTTGTCGTTCACAGCCACTTCGTGACCGAGCGCCGACAAGTGGAGGGCCGTCGGCCACCCGAGGTACCCGTCGCCACCAAGAACCAAGATTTGCATACGGACGCTCCAATACCCTTCAAACTCGATGTGGATCTTCAGCGCGCTCGACCCGCCAGGCGGCCTGGAAATCGGCAAGGGCTGAAGAATCGCCAGCTTGCGAGCGCAGGAGGATAGCCGACCGGCCAAAGGGAAGTAGGCCGGTCGGGCCATAAGGTTACGGCAGACGGCAGTTCGGCAGCGGCGGCTTTCCGGCTGATACCGTCCGCCGCTGCTCCGTCTCGGCCGGCAGGACGCCCCGTCCTGCTCTCGGCAAGAGGTCTCGTGTCTCAGGAAACCGCCGAAGCACAGTCGATCCCGGTCTCCCCCCGGCCTGCTCCCAACGCCCGCCTGCGCGGCGCGATGTTGGCTGCGCTCGGTCCGCGGTCTCGATGGCTGCTGGGCGCAGCGGTCCTGCTGATCCTCTCCACCGCCTTGGTCCTGTGGGCCGATACCCGTCCGGGCTATGACCCCTACGGATGGCTCGTCTGGGGCAAGCTGACGATCCACGCGAACCTGGACACCAACGGTGCCCCCTCGTGGAAGCCGCTTCCGTTCCTGGTCACGGTCCCCTTCGCGCTGGTCGGCCACTATGCGCTGTGGCTGTGGATGATCCTCTCGGTCGCGGTCTCGCTGAGCGGGCTGGTGTTCGCGTGGCGCATAGCCGTGCGTCTGACGGACGCCCCGCCCGCCCGCCGTTGGGCCGGATATGCGGCGGGGGCCTTCGCCGCCCTCGCCCTGCTCGGGATCCGGGACTACACGCACTTCATCCTCAGCGCACAGTCGGACACGATGATCGTCTCGCTGTGCCTGGCGGCGATCGACTGCCAGCTCGCCGGCCGGTACCGATGGGCGTTCTGGCTGTGGATCCTCGGCTCGCTCGGACGGCCCGAGGTCTGGCCGTTCCTCGGCGTCTATTCCGTATGGGCGTGGCGTGCGTTCCCCGGCTGGCGCCGGATGCTCGGGGCGGGCCTCGTGTTGATCCCACTGTTCTGGTTCGGAATCCCCGCCCTGACGGCAAAGAGCGCCTTCATCGCGGGCGACAATGCCCTGCACTCCCCGCGCGAGCTGCACAGCAACAAGCTGCTGGGCACGCTCGATCGGTTTCTGGATCTGCAGGAGCTGCCGGTGTGGCTGGCCGGCACGCTCGCCGCGGCGATCGCCGCCCTGCGCCGCCAGCGCGTCATCCTGCTGCTGGTCGCCGGCGCGCTCGTGTGGGTGGTGCTCGAGGTCGCGTTCGTGTTGCACGGGTACCCCGGTGTTCCCCGGTACCTGTTCGAACCGGTCGCGATCCTCTGCGTGCTCGCCGGCGTATTCGTGGGGCGCGTGCTCCTCGACGCCACGCCCGCCCTCGAACGCTTCGGACCGCGGCTCGCGCCCCAGATCGGGGCGGCGCTCGCCGGGGTGATCGTGCTCGTCTTCGTGGGCTCGCTCGTCCCCGCGGCGCGCTCGCGGGAGCGGATCGAGCGGGCCGATCTGACCCACGAGCGCGCGCGCACCAAGGAGATCAACCGGCTCCACACGGTGATCAGCCGGATCGGCACGGCCCGCCTGCTCTCCTGCGGCCAGCCGAACATCCCCATCGGCTACCAGAGCATCTTCGCCTGGTACACCGGCCTGAAGATCGGCGCCCTGTACGTGAGCCAAAAGCACGAGCGCCTGCACCCGAGCCCGCTGGTGAACATCTACCCGTTGAAGGACGGCTGGAAGGTCTTCCCCAGCCACATTCACGGCGCGGCCGCCAGACGCTGCCATGGACTGCGCTTCTCGCTGAGGTTCAAGGGGTGAGGGTCTTCCTGGCCGGGGCATCGGGCGTCGTCGGCCGCGGCTTGACGATGCAGTTGCTCGAGGCCGGGCATCAGGTGACCGGGATGACCAGATCGGCCGCGCGCGCCGAGCAGATCCGCGCACGCGGCGCCGACGTAGTCGTCTGCGATGCGCTGGAGCCCGACGCGCTGCGTCGGGCGGTGGTAGCTGCCCGACCGGAGGCGGTGATCCACGAGCTGACCGACCTCCCAACCCGGCTAGACCCGCGAAAGTACGCAACGCAGCTGGCCGCGACCAACCGGCTCCGGCGCGAGGGCACGCGGAACCTGATCGTGGCCGCGCGGGAGGCCGGGGCGACGCGCTTGGTGGCCCAGAGCATCGCCTTCGCCTACGCGCCGGAGGGGGACTGGTGTAAGCGGGAGGACGCCGCGCTGGCGCTGGACTCGCCGCCACCGATGTCCGATTCGATCCGCGCGGTGGCCGAGCTGGAGCGACAGGTGCTCGAAGCCGGCGGGATCGTGCTGCGCTACGGATTCTTCTACGGACCCGGCACCCAGTTCGCGTCCGATGGGTTCTACGCCGAGCTGGCGCGCAAGCGGCGCTTCCCAGTGGTGGGTTCCGGAGTGGGTCGCTGGTCGTTCATTCACGTCGAGGACGCCGCGGTAGCGACCCTCGCTGCGCTCGAGCGCGGATCGCCCGGGGTCTACAACATCGTCGATGACGATCCCGCGCCGGCGCAGGAGTGGATCCCCGTGTACGCCGCCGCGGTCGGCGCCAGGCCGCCCTTCCGGGTGCCGGCGTGGCTCGGGCGGCTGGCCGGCGGCCGGGCCGCCGTCGCCGGCATGACCACTCAGCGCGCGGCCTCGAACGAGAAGGCCAGGC
>DATCPD010000205.1:0-5621 GCA_036564325.1 Solirubrobacteraceae bacterium
CCCCCAGGCCGTGCAACATCAGGACGGGTTCGCCGGCGCCCGCCTCGGTCAGCGACAGCGGTCCTACGGCCGTCTCCACACGGCGAAAGCGCAGGCCTCCGTCCGGACCGGCCGCGGTGGCCGCGAGGAACCCGACGCCGAGATGCAGGTCCCGGCGCACCTGGAGGCGCCCCGCCCGGTAGGCGTCCATCCCGCCGCGGAGATCTTCGACGATCCGCTTCCAGGTGCGGGCGTCGGCGCTCAGGATCGCGTCGGGACGCCGCGACCGATCCGCCGGGACCAGCTTGGCGGTGCGTCCATCGAGGACCACATCGGCGTCCTCGGGCCCGGCACCGGTCAGCCGAAGCCGCGCCGAGGTACGCCCGAGCTCGAATACCCGGGGGTCGTAGCGGTCGGTCAGTTGCTGGAGTGTGGGTGGGAGCTGTGTCATCAGTGCACCTGTCCCCGCGGACGAGTTTCGCAGAGGCTCCGGTCAATCCGCGCGAGCGTGACCAAGCGCACACGGGGTAGCCTTGCGCCTTGGCCGAGCGTACGAACGGAGCTTCTCGGGCCGGCGGACTGCTGTCGGGAGCGGTCGGCGCGGTGACCGAACGGCTCGCGAACCTCGTGCCCGCTGCCGATCTCGACGAGCGTGACACCGACTACATTCGCGAAACGCTGCCCGGGCTGTGGGCGCTGGCGAGCCTGTATTTCCGCGCTGACGTGCGCGGGCTGCACCACATCCCGCGCGAGGGCCCGGTGCTGCTGGTCGGAAACCACTCCGGGGGGATGGTCGCTCCCGACCTGTTCGTGTTCGTGCTGGCCTTCAGCACGTACTTCGGCGTCGAGCGCCGCTTCTACCAGCTGGCCCACAACGGCGTGGTGACCTCACCGCTCGGCTGGATGGTGCGCCGCTACGGGACCGTGGCCGCGGACCCCAACAACGCGGAGCTGGCGCTCCGCTCGGGCGCGGCCGTCCTCGTCTATCCGGGCGGCGACTATGAGGTGTTCCGCCCGAGCTGGGAGTCCGCGAAGGTCAATTTCGGCGGCCGCACCGGCTTCATCCGGCTCGCCCTGCGCCTGGGCGTCCCGATCCAGCCCGTGGTGTCGATCGGAAGCCAGGAGACCGCCCTGTTCCTGACCCGCGGCGAGCGGCTGGCGAAGCTGATGCGGGTCGACCGGATGCTCCGCTTGAAGACGGTCCCGATCATGTTCGGACTCCCATTCGGACTCATGCCGGGAGTCATCGGACACCTGCCGCTGCCCGCCAAGATCAGCATCCAGGTGATGCCGCCGATCGACCTGCACGAGCGCTTCGGCAAGGATCCCGACGTCGAGGAGATCAACGAGGAGCTGCTTGCGAGCATGCAGGACGTGCTAACCGCGCTGGGCCAGGAGCGCCGCCTGCCGGTGGTCGGATGAGGACCCAGGCCAGCCAGCTCGTAGCCGCCGATCCCGAGGACGTCTGGGAGCTGTTCGCCGACCCGGCCAACTTCCCCCGCGTGTTCAGCTGGGTGACCGACCTCGAGCCCGAGGAGCCTGAGCGGGAGCCCGGCGCCGGCGCGCGCTACCGGATGCGCCTGCGCGTCGGCTCGGCCGAGGTGGGCGGGCTGATCGAGGTGGTCGAGTACGACGAGCAACGCGACCTCGCGTGGACGAGCGTGACCGGGATCGAGCAGCGAGGGCGAATCCGGATGCGGGCGGCCGGCGGCGGGCGCACGAGAGTGACGGTCCGCCTGTCCTACAACGCGCCCGGGGTGGTGCTCGGCTCGATCGCCGAGCTGCTGTCGTTCCGCATGGTCTCGAGCAACCTGCGGCGCTCGCTGGAGGAGGCCAAGCGCGAGCTGGAGGGAGATGAGCCGTCAGCGCCCGACGGTCCGAATCCCCTCAGCCGGCTCCTGCACGAGGGCGACAACGTCCGGATCCTCGCCCAGGCCGGGCTGGTGGCGCCGATGCGCCCGGACAAGCTCGCGCGGATCGCGCTGGCCGGCGCGCGCTGGCGGGGCTCGACCGCGACCGGAGTGATAGTCGGAGCGATCCGGCACCCCGACCGCCCGATGGTCATCGACGAGCTCGGAACGCTGACCTACGCCGAGGTCGACGCGCGGACGAACGCGGTCGCCAACGAGCTGGCGCAGGACGGCGTCTGCGAGGGCGACCGGATCGGCCTGCTGTGCCGAGATCACCGAGGCTTCCTCGACGGCATCTTCGCCGCCGGTAAGCTCGGCGCCGACGTGCTGCTGCTCAACACCTCGTTCGCCGCGCCGCAGATCACCGAGGTCTGCAAGCGGGAAGAGGTCGCCGCGCTGATCTACGACGAGGAGTTCGAAGAGCTCGTGCACGACGCGGGACGGCGACGCAAGCGGTTCGTGGCCTGGCGCGAGGGCGACGATCCGGATGGGCGAGCCATCGGAGAGGTGGTCCGGGAGGGCGACCCCGCGGGACTGTCCCCGCCCGGGCGGGTGGGCGGGGTGACGATCCTCACCTCGGGGACGACCGGCCTGCCCAAGGGCGCACAGCGCGGGGACATGCCGCACACCCTCGACCCGGCGGCGGCGCTGCTCGAGCGGATCCCGCTGCACGAGGGGGACCGGATAAGGATCGCCGCGCCGCTGTTTCACGCCTGGGGGTTCTCGAACTTCGCGCTCGGGATGGCGCTCGGCGCCACGTTCGTGCTGCGCCGCCGGTTCGACCCGGAGGAGTGCCTGCGGGACATCGAGGAGCACCACTGCGAGGTGCTGGTCGCCGTGCCCGTGATGCTGCAGCGGATCCTCGAGCTCCCGAAGAAGACCCGGGCGAAATACGACACCGGTTCCCTGCGCGCGGTCTGCGCGAGCGGGTCGGCGCTGCCCGGGGACCTGGCCACGCGCTGGATGGATGAGTTCGGCGAGAACCTCTACAACCTCTACGGCTCGACCGAGGTGTCCTCGGTGACGCTCGCCACTCCGCAGGACATGCGCGCCGCCCCCGGTACTGCCGGCAAGCCGGCGCGCGGATCGGTGGTCCGCCTGTTCGACGAGAACGGCGCCCCGGTTCAGCAGGGCGAGACGGGCCGCATCTTCGTCGCCAACGCGATGCTGTTCGCGGGCTACACCGGTGGCGGCGGCAAGGATCAGCTCGACGGCATGATGTCGACCGGCGACGTCGGTCGCTTCGACGAGACCGGACGGCTGTTCATCGAGGGTCGCGACGACGAGATGATCGTCTCCGGCGGGGAGAACGTGTTCCCCAAGGAGGTCGAGGACCTGCTCACCCGCCACGAGGCGGTCGCCGAAGCGGCCGCGATCGGCGTGCCCGACGACAAGTTCGGCCAGCGGCTGCGGGCGTTCGTCGTACTCGAGCCGGGCAAGAAGGTCAGCGAGTCAGAGCTCAAGGACCACGTGAAGAGCAACCTCGCGCGCTACAAGGTCCCGCGTGAGGTGCGGTTCCTCGACGAGCTCCCGCGCAACCCCACCGGCAAGGTGCTCAAGCGTGAGCTGGCCGAGAGCGAGGAGGAGTGACGACAGCGGACAACAAGATCGGGGAGATGGACGAGCGGCCGCGACGGCTCTTCCTGGTGCTCGGCCGGACCGGTCTCACCGCGCGGGCGCTCGTGTTCGCCCTCGTCGGCTGCTTCCTCGTGCGGACTGTGATCGACTTCAAGACCTCGAGCGGCCTCGGCATCGACGGGACCCTGGCCGCCGTCCACAAACTCCCGCTCAGCGAGTGGCTGCTCGGTCTCGTGGCCGCGGGCATGTTCGTGTTCGTCGCGTTCTCGCTGTTCGAGGCGCGCTACCAGCGACTGTGAGCGCGGGCGTGAGCAGAAGGAGGCAAGCTTGAGACACCGGATCGGCACCATCATCTACCTGATCGTCGGTCTGCTGCTGGCCTCTTCGCACCACTACTTCAGGCACGCCGGCGCGCTGAAGCCAGTCGTCTCGGCGGTGCTGGCAGTCGTGCTTTGGCCACTCCTGTTGCTGGGCATCAACCTGCACATCCACTGATCCGGGACGGCCCCGGCGGCCGTCGCGACCGCCGGGGGCTTCCCGCTTGCTGCTACTTCAGTGTCGGCGTGATCGTGCCGGTGCCGAACGGAGCGCCGGCGACGGCGACGTGCTTGCCCGCGAGGGCGTTGATCAGGTGCGCTGACGCGGAGGTGAGTGTCAGCGTGGCGGTGGCCGAGGTGCCGTTGACGCTGACGTTGGAGAAGCGCGCAATGCGCTCGCTGCGCCACCGAACCATGGCGTACAGCGAGGCTCCGCGCTTCGTCGAGACGATCGTCGGCCGGCGCAGCGTCACGGTCCTCGTGCCGTTGGACAGCTTCAGGGCGCCCTTGTTGCGAATCACGCCGTGGAGCGTCTTCGGATTCAGCCGTCCGCCCGCGATCGGGAACGTGAACGTCGTCCCGGATGCTGTGGCTGGAGCCACGGGGGTGACCGTGATGTTGTTGTCCGCCAGCACCTTCGCTGCCGCGGGTGAAGCGGTGATCTGGGTGCTGCCGCCGGTCACCTTCGAGAACGCCGCGAGCGCGGCGCCGGTGAGCGCGAGACAGATGACCACCGCGAGGGCGGTCACGGTACGTAGACGAGACAAGTGGTTCCCCTTTTCAATTTGGACGACTGACGGTTTGAACCCCGCAGCGGCGGCTGAAGTTGCGAGGCTGAAAGGGGCCGCGCGCTCGAAAACGCTCGTTAGCATGAGCTACGTGGCACACGCACACGCGCACGGGCACGACGGGCACGACGGGCACGCACACGGCGTCGCGGCGGATGCGGACACGGGCAAGCTGGGGATAGCGCTCGGGCTGATCCTCGGCTTCATGTGCGTCGAGGTGATCGCGGGGATCCTCGCCTCCTCGCTCGCCCTGCTCTCCGATGCCGCCCACATGCTGACCGACGCGGCCGCGCTCGGCCTCTCGCTGCTCGCGGTGCGACTGGCCCGCCGTCCCGCCGCCGGGGCGATGACCTACGGGTTCAAGCGCAGCGAGATCCTGTCGGCGCAGTTCAACGGAGCGACGCTGCTCGTCCTCGCGCTGCTGATCATCTACGAGGGGATCCGCCGCCTGGTCTCCCCGCCCGGCGTCGGGGGAACGACGGTGCTGGTCGTCGCGCTGGCCGGGATCGCGGTCAACCTGGCCGCCACGTGGACGCTGTCGAAGGCCAATCGGCAGAGCATGAACGTGGAGGGATCCTTCCAGCATCTGCTCACCGACCTGTTCGCGTTCATCGCCACCGCGATCGCCGGCGGGGTGATCCTCGCGACAGGCTTTCGGCGTGCCGATGGGGTAGCGTCACTGGTGATCGCGGCGATCATGCTGAGAGCCGCCTACGGCCTCCTCCGTGATTCGGGACGGGTGTTCCTCGAGGCCGCGCCGAAGGGGCTGGCGCCGGACGAGGTGGGGCGGGCGATGGCGGCTGAGCCGGGCGTCGTCGAGGTCCACGACCTCCACGTGTGGGAGGTGACGTCGGGCTTCCCGGCGCTCTCGGCGCACGTGACCGTCGCCGCCAGCGCCAACTGCCATGCCGCGCGCCGGTGCCTGGAGGCGATGCTGCACGCCCGCTTCGGGCTCGAGCACACGACGCTCCAGATCGACCACGAGGGCGGCGAGCTGATCTCGATCGAGGGAGCCCCAACCCAGCACGCGCGGCCGGTTGGCTAAGGGG
>DATCPD010000265.1:0-17771 GCA_036564325.1 Solirubrobacteraceae bacterium
GCCACGTCCAGCGGCGCCTGGAGCAGCGACCGGGTGACAAAGCGCAGCCCCGCCGCGCCGGCCAGCAGCGCGCGCGCCGAGTCGGCGTCGAGCCGGTAGCAGACGGTCTCCTCCGCCGCCCGGGCCGAGAAGCCCGCGGGCAGTCCGGACAGCATCGAGGCGTGCCCGAACAGCTCCCCCACCCCGAGCAGATCCAGCACGCGGCCGTCGTGGATGATCTCGACCGCGCCGGCCCACACGACCCGCAGGTGCTCGACGGGTTGTGTGCCCTGAGAGAAGATCGTCGCCCCGGCGGGAAAGCGCTCGACCTCGACGGCGTCGGCGATCCGCGGCACGTCCTCCGCCGGTAGCGAGTCGAACGGAGGGTGCGCCGCCAGGAACTCGGCGATGCTGAGCGAGTCCGAGGGCGGTTCGGAATGGCTCAAGCTAAGGCGGGCGGGGCGACGTCGCCGGCTGCCTGCCGAGCGTCATCCTTCAGCATGTCGGCGCATTTCTCGCCGATCATCATCGTCGTGATGCACGGGTTGATCGCCGGCAGGAAGGGCAGGATCGATCCGTCCGCGACCCGCAGCCCGCGCACGCCGCGCACCCGCAGACGCGGATCCACGACCGCCAGCGGGTCTGAGTCCGGTCCCATCTTCGCGGTGCAGGCCGGGTGGTAGACCGTGTTGTGGGTCTTGTGCATGTAGTCGACGAGCTCGTCATCGGTCTGCGCATCCGGGCCGGGGGCAAGCTCCTCGGCCGCCCACTCCGCCATCGCCGGCGACGAAACGATCTTCCGCGCCAGCCGCATCCCGAACGCCATCACGCGCTCGTCGTGGCCGTCAGGATCGGTGAAGTAGCGCGGATCGACCC
This sequence comes from Solirubrobacteraceae bacterium, assembly GCA_036564325.1. Classification (GTDB taxonomy): domain Bacteria; phylum Actinomycetota; class Thermoleophilia; order Solirubrobacterales; family Solirubrobacteraceae; genus Palsa-465. The sequence goes on from DATCPD010000265.1 coordinate 856, forward strand.
GCGCGCGGTCACGGAAGTCCCGGGAGCGCAGTCGCACCGTCCCGCGCGAGCGGCCGCGGCAGACGTTCGGGGTCAGGCAGAAGCCGTTCTCGGTCGTCGGATAACCCCACCGGACGGTGTTCATGTCGAACGGCACCGAGCCGTAGTGCATCATCAGGTCCGGCCGGTCCAGGTCGTCCTGCGAGGTCGCGAACAGACCGATCTCCCACCACTGGGTCGAGCGGCGGACCATCGGCTGCTTGGCCCGCCACTGGACGATCCCCTCGACGTGGTCATCCAGGTTGGCGCCGACGCCCGGCGAGTCGACCAGGGTCTCGATTCCGAATTCCTGCAGATGCTTGCCCGGTCCGACGCCGGAGAGCATCAGCAGCTTTGGCGTGTCGATCGCCCCCGCGCTGAGGATCACCTCGCGCCGGGCGCGGACCGTGTCATGGGTGAGGATGTCCGGCGTCAGATACTGCACTCCGGTGGCCCGCCCACCCTCGACGGCCACCTTGCTGACCCAGCAGTTGGTCCGGATCTCGAGGTTCGGGCGCGAGCCGATGATCGGATGCAGGTAGGCGTGCGAGGACGACATCCGGGTGTTGTCGGCGGCGGAGTTGATCTGAAACCAGCCGGCGCCGTTGGTCACCGTATGGCCCTCGTTGAACCGCGACGTCGGCAGCCCGACCTGCGCGGCAGCTTCGAGCACCGCCACCCCGCACGGATCCTCGGGCGGCACGGTGCGGATGTTCACCGGGCCCTCGCGGCCGTGGTGATCGCCCGGTCCGTCGTTGGTCTCCAGGCGCTTGATCAGCGGCCAGCATTCGGCCGAGCTCCACCCCTCGCAGCCCGCCGCGGCCCACTCGTCGAGATCCTCCTTCGGCGTCCAGAACGCGATACACGAGTTGTGCGAGGAGCACCCGCCGAGCACCTTCGCCCGGGCATGACGCAGGAAGCTGTTCCCCTTCTCCTGGGGCTCGACCAGGTAGTCCCAGTCGTAGCCCGAGTCGAGCAGGAACATCCAGTCCTCCAGGCGCAGGATCCTGTCGTCGCCAACGTCCGAGGGACCCGCCTCGAGCAGGCACACCGTGACGTTGGGGTCCTCGGAGAGCCGAGCGGCGACCACGCACCCTGCGGTGCCGCCACCGGCGATCACATAGTCGAATTCCCCAGCGTCGCTCACGGAGCCATCTCGCCCAGCGGCACGCCGGGCAGCGATGGAACTTGGGCTCGGTGCTCGGCCAGCACCTCGATCGGCTTGCGGTTGTGGACGGCAAAGTAGTAGGCCGCGCCGACCAGGAACGTGATCCCGATGAACAGAATCGCGATGTACTGCCAGTACCAGTGACCCGGGATCAGGTGGCCCGCCGCGTCCTTGGTGCCCGCCAGCGAGTCGTAGACCGCCGAGCGCGGCCAGGCGATGTTGATGGCCACGATCGCCCCGTAGAGCACCGCTCCGAGGTTGACCAGGAACCCGAACCGCCCCAGGGAGAAATACGGGCCGTGGTCCGGCCGCGGCCACTGGCCACGGATCCGCTTGATCAGCATCCCGGCGGTGACCCCGAGGTAGGCAAGGTAGAACATCACGATGGCCACCGAGGTCAGGGCCAGGAACGCGCTCTGGTTGCCGTAGTTGACGGCCAGGATGGCCAGGGCGAGGAAGCCCACCACCAGGGCCGGGATTACCGGGACGCGCCGGCGTCCTGAGACCCGGGCGATGTGGGTGCCGAACGGCAGTCGCCCGTCGCGGGCCATCGCGAACAGCAACCGGATACAGGAGGCCATCACGGCGAGCGTGCAGACGCTGATGGCGATCGCCGCATCGACCAGGAACACGTTGCCGACGGTGTTGCCGAGCGCCTGCTTGATGATGTAGGGCAGCCCGAGCGCCGTGATGTTCGGGTCGTTGATGTTCTTCACCGCCATCAGCGCGAACAGGATCAGCAGGCCGCCGATGATCGCGGCGGTGATCAGCGCGCGGATGATCGCGGGCGGGGCGGCACGGCGCGGGTCGTTGGTCTCCTCGGCCAGCGTCCCCGCCGTGTCGAAGCCGTACATCACGTACGCGCTCATGATCCCGCCGATGATGAACGCCCCGAAGTAGTGCCAGCTGTGGCCCTTTCCGAGTCCGAGGTTGTGCAGGACGATGCCGGGTCCTCGGTGGGCGTTGAACAGGATCAGGATGACCAGCAGGGAGGCGCCGATCAGCTCCGCCATCACGCCGAAGTTGTTGATCCGGGCCATGATCCTGACCCCGAGCATGTTGACCACGGTGCCGAAGAGGACCAGGATCGCGCCGAGTAGCAGCGCGTTGTGCGCCCCGCCGGCGGTGAAGTAGTAGCCGGCGTCAGCCTTGGAACCGAGGATCTGGAAGATCTTTGGCGAGACCTGCGGGAGCACCACCTGCCAGGCCACGGCGACGGCGGCCACGGTGACGATCGAACCGACGACGTAGATCCAGCCGGTCATCCACGAGGCGAAGTCTCCGGCGACGCGCTTGGACCAGTTGTAGACCGAGCCGGCCAGCGGGTATTGCCCCGCCATCTCGGCGAAGCACAGCGCCACCATCATCTGGCCGCCGAACACGATCAGCCACGTCCACCACACGGCCGGTCCAGCGAACAGGAACCCGAACGCGAACAGCTGAATAACGCCGGTGAGAATCGAGATGTAGCTGAACCCGGCGGCGAACGAAGAGAAGTTCCCCAGCGAGCGGTCGAGCTCCTGCTTGTAGCCAAAGCCCGCCAGTTCGCCGCTGTCCTCGGCGCCTCCGGTGCTGCGACCCGCCTCTACGGCTGCCATCTATGAACCTCCCCAGTCCACGCCAGGTGCCGAGCGTGGCTCGTCGGAAAAACATGGTGAGGCGCACGGCCACCGGCCTGTCGCCTCTTGGTAAGAACGATTGACCCCGTGCTGATGGGCCTGTTATATATCAGTTGTCTAACTGTGTCAACGCAGCGCTCCGCGCGAGGACCGAGATGGCCACAGGCACCGTGCAGCAGATGTTCGTAGGCGGCGATTGGCAGCCCAGCCTGAGTGGCGAGACGTTCGAAGCCTCCAGCCCGGCCAACGGCGAAGTGATTGCGAGCATTCCCCAGGGGGACCGGGAGGACGCCCGCCGGGCGATCGGCGCCGCGCGAGCGGCGGCCGAGGACTGGGCCAATCTGACCGCGTTCGAGCGGGCGGCCAAGATGCATGCGGTGGGCGACGTGATCGCCGGGCGCCGCGATGACCTCGCGCGGACGCTGACGCTGGACCAGGGCAAGCCGCTGCGCGCCGAGGCCTACGACGAGGTCGACGAGCTGATCGAGTACTGGCGCATGGCGGCCGAGGACGCCAAGCGACTCGGCGGCGAGCTGCCGAACTCTTTCTCTCCCGGTAAACGGGTGATGCTGGTGCGCCGCCCGCGCGGCGTGGTCGGCGTGATCAGCCCGTGGAACTGGCCCTACACGATGCCGGCCGAGCTGATCGCCCCCGCGCTGGCCTGCGGGAACTCTGTGGTCTGGACCCCGGCCCCGTCGACGGCGCTGTGCGCGGTGGCGCTCGCCCACTGCATCGCCGATGCCGACCTGCCGCCCGGCGTGTTCAACCTCGTCACCGGGCCCGGACCGGTGGTCGGGGACGAGATCGCGCGGAACCCCGGCACCGACGGAGTCGCGTTCATCGGCTCGACCGGGACCGGCCGGCTGGTCGCCCAGGCGGCGGCGGGCAAGGCCACGCTGCTCGAGATGGGTGGCAACGGACCGCTGGTGGTGATGGACGACGCCAACCTCGAGGCCGCGGTGGAGGCGACCCTGACCGCCTGCTACCTGTGCGCAGGCCAGAGCTGCACGGCCGGCGAGAGCCTGCTCGTGCACCGGGCGGTGCGGGACGAATTCGTCGACCTGCTCGCGCAGCGCGTGACCGAGCGGATCCTGCTCGGCAATCCGTTCGACGACGCGACGACGATGGGACCGCTGAACAACGAGCCGGTCGCGGCGAAGATGGACGAGCACGTGGCCGACGCTGTGGCGCGCGGAGCGAGCGTGGTCGCCGGCGGCTCGCGCGCGACGGGTTTTCCGACCTCCCTGTACTGGGAGCCGACGGTCCTGAGCGACGTTCCCGCCGACGCGCGCGTCGCGGTTGAGGAGACCTTCGGGCCCGTGGCGCCGGTGGTGACCGTCGACAGCCTCGAGCAGGCGATCGAGCTGACCAACCTGTCCCCGTATGGCCTGCTGTCGGCGATCTTCACCGCCGATCTGGGCGCCGGGCTGCAGTTCGCCGACGCCGTCCGCACCGGCTGGGTGAACATCAACGAGTCGAGCAACTACTGGGAGGCGCACCTTCCCTTTGGCGGCCGATCCGGTACCGATAGCGGTATCGGTCGCGTCGGCGGCGCGAACGTGATGGATTCATTCACCGAGCTGCAGACCGTGGTGCTGACGCCCCACACCCCATGTTGACGTCGCCCCCGGATCCGTCCGCCGACCGCACCGCGCAGCTCCTCGCCGCGGTCCTCGAGCGCTCGCCTCGGCGGCTGACCGAGCTGGCCGAGGTGGTCAACGTGCCGGCGGTCGAGCTCGGGCCGCTGGTCAGCGCGCTCGAGCAGCACGAGCTGCTGGCCTGGGATTCCGGGCGCACCGGGCTGCGGCCTGGTCCGGCGGCGTTGCGCTTCGCGCGTTCGGGCGTCGGCCGGGAGGATCTCGTCGAGCTCGCCCAGCCGAGCATGAGACGGCTGGCTGACGAGAGCGGCGAGAGCACGAACCTGATCCTGCCGCGGCCGGCGGGAACCGAGGCGGTGTCGCAGATCGACGGCCGTCACCTGCTCGGCGCGACCAACTGGCTCGGCCGCGAGCTGGGGCTGCATTGCACCGCGGCCGGCAAGGTGTTCCTGGCCTTTGGCGTGTCCGAGCTCCCGCGCGGTGAGCTCGAGCGGCTCACCCCCGCCACCGTGACCGACCGCGCGCGCCTGCAACGCGAGCTCGAGGCGGTTCGCGACCAGGGCTACGCCACCATCGTCGACGAGCTCGAGGCCGGGCTCTCCGCGGTCGCAGCGCCCGTCCGTGACCGTGACGGCGAGGTCGTGGCCGCGCTGTCGGCGGCGGGCTCATCCCTGCGGCTGGCGCCCCAGCGGCTGCGCCTACTCGGGCGGGTGGCACTGGAGCAGGCGCACTCGCTGTCGACCAGGCTCGGCTACGACGCTCCGCTGGACGAGTACCTGGGCTCGCGCGCCGGGCTCGGGATCAAGTGAAGACGATCGTCCGGCTGCCGTCGACGAGCACCCGATCCTCGAGATGCCAGGCGACGGCTCGCGCCAGCACCGTCCGCTCGATGTCACGGCCCATCTGCTCGAGCTTCTCGGCGCTCGCGCGGTGGGTGACCCGCGCGGTGTCCTGCTCGATGATCGGCCCAGCGTCGAGGATCTCGTTGACGTAGTGGGCGGTCGCCCCGATCAGCTTGACTCCGCGTGTCCGCGCCTGGGCGTACGGGTTGGCCCCGGCGAAGGCCGGCAGGAACGAGTGGTGGATGTTGATCACCGGCGCCCCCACGCGATCGAGGAAGTCGGCGCTGAGGATCTGCATGTAGCGCGCCAGGACGATCAGGTCGTACTCCCCCCCGCCGAGGACCTCCAGCAGCCTCGCCTCCGCCGCCGCCTTGGCGTCACGGGGGACCGGGACGTGGACGTAGCGCACGCCGAATATCCCCACGTCGGCCCGCAGGTCCTCATGGTTTGAGACGACGAGCGGGATGTCGCACTCGAGCTCTCCGCGGCGCCAGCGCCACAGCAGGTCGAGCAGGCAGTGATCGGGCCGCGAGACCATCAGCGCGACCCGCTTGCGCTGGCCTGAGTGCCAGAGCCGCGAGTTCATCTCGAAGCGCTCGGCCACCGCGGGGAACCCGCTCTGGAACTGCTCCAGCCCGTCCGGCTCCACGGCGAACTCGAGGCGCATGTAGAAGCGCCCGCCCTCCGGGTCGGTCGAGTACTGGTCGGACTGGATGATGTTCGCGCCAGCGGCGGCGAGCGCCCCGGAGACCGCGGCGACTATCCCGCTGCGATCAGCGCAGGAGATCAGCAGACGGGCGACCAAGGCTTAGTGTGCCGCCCGGTCCACTAAAGCACCGCGCGGATCTCGCGCTCGAACGTGCCGACGTGCTCGGCCACGATCTCGCGAGCCCGCGTCGCGTCGCCGGCGGCGATCGCGTGCAGGACATCGTCGTGCTCATGCACGCGGTTGAACAGATGCGGCAGCCGGTCGATCACCAGGTGCCAGATCCGCAGAGACAGGTTGAGATAGCGCCCGAGCGTCTCCTCCAGGTACGGGTTGCCGGCGCAGCGATAGATGAAGCGGTGCACGCGCGCGTCGAGCGCCATCAGCGCCTCCACGTCGTCGCTGCCCTGGCTCTCTCCGAGTTCCAGCAGCAGCTGCTCGAGCTCGGCCCGCTGCGGTTCGGTGATCCGCTCTGCAGCTCGCGCGGCGGCGTGCGCCTCGAGGTGCGTGCGCACGTCGGAGATGTGCGCCAGGTCGGTGATGTTGATCTCCGAGGCGAACGTCCCGCGGCGCGGGAACACGGTGACCAGGTTCTCCAGCGCGAGTCGCTTGATCGCCTCCCTGACCGGGGTGCGCCCCATCTCGAGCTCGGTCCCCAGGACGTCCTCATCGATCGGAGCTCCGGGCGCGATGCGCAGCGTGACGAGCCGGTCGCGGAGCTCGGCGTAGGCTCTGTCGGCCAGCAGCTCACGCGGCGGATGGCCGGGCCGCGGCGGAGGCGAGGCGATGCCGCTCACCGGCGGCGGCGACTGAGTTGTCATCACCGGAGCCAGGTTTGACCTAAGCTGCACACGACTGATATATGAGTCATCGATTACGAGTCTAACAATGGACCTCGCCCCCGCCAAGCGTCCGAATAGGCGCTTGCCATGAGTTCTACTACCCCCCAGAGCCAGGCTGAAAGCGTTGCGGCACGGCTGGCCGCGGGCGAGGCCAGCGCGGCCCGCCAGGTCGTGGCCCAGCTCACCCGGCACACGCCGGTCCTCAGCTCCGGCAGCCTGTCGGAGCGGTGCGGCGGCCAGGTGCTGCTCAAGGCCGAGAACCTCCAACGTACGGGCTCGTTCAAGCTCCGCGGCGCGGTTCACAAGCTCTCGCAGCTCGATCACCCGCGCGGCGTGGTGGCCGGCAGCGCGGGCAACCACGGGCAGTCGCTGGCCTACGCGGCGCGGGCCCAGCAGGTGCCGTGCGAGGTGTTCATGCCGCGCGACGCGCCGGTGGCCAAGGTCGCGGCCGTGGAGGCGTTCGGCGGCGCGGTGACGCTGGGCGGCGACTCGGTCGACGGGTGCGTGGCCGCCGCCCGTGAGCGGGCGGCCGAGACCGGAGCCGTGTTCGTGCATCCGTTCGACGATCCCGATGTGATCCTCGGCCAGGCGACGCTCGGCCTCGAACTGCTGGAGGACGTCCCCGACCTGGCCACGATCGTCGTCCCGGTCGGCGGCGGCGGGCTGATCTCCGGCATCGCCGGAGCGGTCAAGGCGCAGCGGCCCGAGGTCACGGTGATCGGCGTGCAGGTCGATTCCTGCGCCGCGTTTCCGGAGTCGCTCAGACAGCACACGCCGGTGGCGTTCGCCGCTCGCCCCACGATCGCTGATGGAATCGCCATCAAGCGCCCGGGTGAAGTCACATTGCCGCTGGTCGAGCGCTGGGTCGACCAGATGGTGGTCGTCGGCGAGGACGAGATCGCCGAGGCGATGGTGTGGCTGCTCGAGCGCGCCAAGCTCGTCGTCGAGGGCGGCGGCGCTGTTGGCGTCGCCGCGCTGCTCGGCGGCGGCATCACCCCGGCCGGCGAGGGATCGACGGTGATCGTGCTTTCGGGCGGCAACGTCGACGCCGGGCTGCTGGCGGCGATCGCCCAGCGCCACGAGACCACGGCGGGACGGAGGCTGCGACTGTTCACGCGGATCCCGGACCGTCCCGGCGGCCTGGCCGCACTGCTGGCGCTGGTCGCCGACGCCGGCGGCAACGTCGTGCACGCCGACCACGTGCGTGAGGCGGTTCCCCTGCATGTCCGGGAGACGGGCGTCGAGATCGCGCTGGAGACCCGCGGAGAGCAGCACAGTGACGCGATCGTGGCCGCGCTCGAGGAGGCCGGCTACGAGGTGCGCCGGGAACGCGAGTGACGCAGGCTAGGGCGCGGTACCGGCGGCGCGGACCCAGGCGATGAACACGGCCTGGAACGGCAGCCGGGCCCAGAGCGAAACGGCCCGGCCCGGGATATCCGGATAGTCGTCGGGGTTCAGCGCCATGTGCACGTTGGCGGGAAACACCGCGATCAGGGTGGCGATCAGCCACCAGGCGCCCCATCGGCGTGAGCTCGGGCGCATCAGGGCCGCGCCGCCGGCGATCTCGGCCACCCCGCTGGCATAGACCATCGCGGTCGGCGCCGGTATGTAGGGCGGCATGATCCGCCGGTAGACCTTGGGGATGACGAAGTGCATGACGCCCGCGAAGATGAACGTCGGGCCGGCCAGGAAGCGGAGCAAACGCACGGCGGAACCGTATCCGATCGGTTCGGGCCACCCCGCTCTCCTCAGTCCCCCAGTTCCGCCCGCCGGCGCACGACGTACTCCTGAAGCTCGGCCCGGATCGCGTCGTCCAGAGCAGGCTGCTCGTAGCTCTCGAGCGTCGCCCGCCAGATCTCCGCGGCGCGGGCGGTCGTGTCGCGGGCGCCCTTCTTCGTCCAGCGGTCGAAGTTCTCGGTCGACGACAGCATCGGCCGGTAGAAGCACTCGCGGAAGCGCTCGAGCGTGTGCACCGCGCCGAGGAAATGACCGCCGGCCCCGACCTCCAGGTGGGCGTCGAAGGCGAGTGATGCCTCGTCGATCTCCAGTGGCGTGAACTCGTGGCGGAGCTCCTTCAGCAGCTCGACGTCGACGATGAACTTCTCGTAGCAGGAGACCAGCCCGCCCTCGAGCCAGCCGGCTGAGTGCATGACGAAGTTCGCCCCGGCGAGGAACGTCGGCAGCAGCGTCATCAGCGACTCGTACGCCGCCTGTGCATCGACGGTCTGCGAGGCATTCAAGGCGCCGCCCCCACGCCACGGCAGACCGAAATGCCGCGCGATCTGGCCGGTGCAGAGCACACCGATCCCCGACTCCGGCGTTCCGAACGAGGGTGAGCCGGACTGCATGTCGGTGTTCGACAAGAAGGACCCAAACACCACCGGGCAGCCCGGGCGGATCAGCTGCGCGAGCGCGATCCCGGCCAGCCCCTCGGCCATCTGCTGCACGAGCGTGGACGGCAGCGAGACCGGTGACATCGCCCCCATGAGCAGAAACGGGGTGATCACCACGGCCTGGTTGGCCTTGCAGTACTCGAACATCGCCGCCAGCATCCGGTCGTCGTAGCGCAGCGGGCTGTTGACGTTGATCAGCGAGATCGACGCCGGGGCGCGCTCGATCGCCTCGCGGCCGCCGAACAGGATCTCGCTCATGCGGATCGTGTCCGCGGCGTTGGGCCCGGAGGTGACCGACCCCATGTACGGCTTGTCGGACAGCGTCTGCAGCGCGAACACCATGTCGAGGTGGCGGGAGTCCAGCGGCCGGTCCTCGGGCTCGCAGATCGTGCCGCCGGGGGAATCGAGCTCGGGAAAGGCCTGGGCGAGCTTGACGAGGTTCTCGAAGTCGGCCATCTTCGCGTCGCGGCGCACGTCGCCCTCACGGATGAACGGGCACCCGTAGACGGGCGCGAAGACCATGTTCTGCCCGCCGATGTGCGCGGTATTGGCCGGGTTGCGCGCCTGCAGCTCAAACTCCGCGGGCGCCTTCGCCACCTGCTCGAGGATGAACTCGGGGTCGAAGCGGACCCGGTTCTCGTCCTCGACGATCTGGCCGGCATCGCGGAACAGCTCGACCGCCTCGGGCAGCAGGAACTCGATTCCGAGCTCGGAGACGATCCGTCGCCAGCCCCGGTCGAGGGTGGCCATCGCATCCTCGCTGAGGATCTCGTAGCGCGGCATGTCATTGACGAACAAGCTGACCTCCTCCGGGGGTTTGGTCTTGACCTGACGGTCGCGAGCCGTAATATACCGCTCGTGGAACAAGAGTTCCAAGCCACTCCAAGTCATGGAACAGCGGCGGTCGACCGCGGCGCCGACCTGCTGCTCCGCGTGCTCGAGAGCGAGCAGCCGGTGGCGCTCGCCGAGCTCGCCACCGCGACGGGAATTCCCAAGAGCACGGCGTCGAGGCTGCTCAGCGCCCTGGAGCGGCGCGGACTCGTCGAGCAGGACGGTGAGCGGGGCCGGCTGCGCCCTGGCCCGGCGATCCTCCGCGTGGCGGAGCGGAGCATGCTCGAGCGCAACGTCGTCGAGCTCGCGCGTCCCACGCTCGACGCGCTGGCCGAGGCTTCCGGCGAGACGATCAACCTGGCGGTACCCGCGCGCCATGGCGTCGAGCACGTCGCGCAGGTCGACAGCCGCCACTTCCTCGGCACCGGTCAATGGCTCGGGCGCTCCGTCGACTACCACACCACTGCGGTCGGAAAGGTGTTCATGGCCTTCGGCCGCGCGACGATCTCGGCCCAGCCGCTGACCCAGCACGCGCCGGCGACGATCACCGATCCACGCCGGCTGCGGTCAGAGCTGGAGGTCATCCGGGACACGGAGTTCGCGACCGCCGTCGACGAGCTCGAGCCGGGACTCGCCGCGATGGCGGCTCCCGTCCGGGGCGCGCGAGGAGACGTGGTGGCAGCACTGAGCATCACCGGGCCGACGGTCCGGATGACGCCGCTGCGGATCCTGGAGTTGCAAAAGGTCCTGCTTAAGGAGGCACAGGCGCTGAGCCGCCGCCTCGGCTACCGCGAGGAAGGAGAACACGCCGCATGACGCACGAAGAGATCCTGCAGATGCTGTTCGAGGAAACGCTGGTCGGTAACGCTCCCGCCGTCAAGGACGGCGTCAACCAGGGGCTCGAAGATGGAATGGAGCCGGAGCGGATGCTGTTCGAGGCGCTGATCCCCTCGCTCGAGGAGGTCGGCGCGCGGTTCGAGCGCGGCGACTACTTCGTGCCGGAGATGCTGATCGCCGCGCGGGCGATGCAGGGCGCGCTGGACATCCTGCGCCCGCTGCTGGCCGACAGCGACGCCTCGCGGGTGGGCACATTCCTGATGGGCACGGTCAAGGGGGACGTCCACGACATCGGCAAGAACCTCTGCAACATCATGCTCGAGGGAGCCGGCTTCACCGTGATCGACCTCGGCGTCAACGTGCCGCCAGAGAAGTTCGTGGCCCAAATCGAGGAGCACAACCCGGACATCGTCGGGTTCTCGGCCTTCCTGACCACGACGATGCCGATGTTCAAGGCGAACATCAACGCGCTCGAGAAGGCGGGCCTGCGCGAGAAGGTCATAGTCATGGTCGGAGGCGCGCCGGTGACCCAGGAATACGCGAACGCGGTCGGGGCCGACGGCTATTCGGCCGATGCGTCCTCGGCGGTCAAGAAGGCCAAGGAGCTGATCAAGTTGCGCCGGGCGAAGGTGCCGGCGTGAAGGCCGCCGCGGCAGCGCTTGCGCGCGTCGAGCACGCGGTCAAGGGTCCGGTGTGGGACTGCCAGATGTGCGGCCAATGCGTCCTTCACTCGACCGGCCTGACCTGCCCGATGACGTGCCCGAAGACGCTGCGCAACGGGCCCTGCGGCGGGGTTCGGGCCAACGGCCACTGTGAGGTGAAGCCGGAGATGCGGTGCGTCTGGCTGAAGGCCTACGAGCGCTCGGAGCGGATGCCGTTGTGGGGCAATCACATCGACCACCTCCGCCCGCCGGTTGACAATCAGCTGAAGGGCACCTCCTCGTGGATCAACCTGGTCACCGGGCGCGACCGGCAGGTGCCGGCCGGATGGGAGAACACGCGACCAAGCCGTGAGTCGGGCGCGGATGTCCGCACTTGAGCGCAAGCTCGACGCGCACGAGTTCGTAGTCACAGCCGAGCTGCCGGTGATTGACGGCGGCGGTCATGCGGAGATTCAGCGTCAGCTCGAGCCGATGCGCCCGTTCGTCGACGCGTTCAACGCAACCGACAACCCGTCGGCCCACGCGCACGTCTCCCCTCTGGCCGTGGCGATCGGCCTGATGCAGGTGGGCGCCGAGCCGGTCATGCAGCTGACCTGCCGTGATCGCAACCGGCTCGCCCTGGAGGCCGAGCTGATGGGCGCCTCGCTGCACGGGATCGAGAACATCTGCTGCCTGACCGGGGATGACGTGACGGCCGGAGACGAACCGGAGGCCCGGCGCGTGTTCGACCTCGACGGGCCCCAGCTGATCTCCGTCGCGCGGGTACTCGAGAGCGGCCAGTACCTGTCCGGACGCGCGGTCACGCCCGCACCGCATTTCCTGATCGGCGCGGTCGAGAACCCCAGCGCGCCACCATTGGAATACCGGGTGCGGCGGGCGGCCAAGAAGGCGGCCGCCGGCGCGCGCTTTCTGCAGCTCCAGATCTGTTACCGGCCCGAGCTGCTGGCGCGGTTCATGCACGAGGCTCACGCTTCCGGGCTGAGCGAGCGCCTGGCCCTGATCCCCTCGATCTGCATCCTGCGCACGGTCGGCGGGATGCGGTTCGTGGCCACCAGCGTCCCGGGGATCGACGTCCCGCCCGAGACGGTCGCGCGGGTCGAGCAGGCGGCCGATCCCGAAACCGAATGCTTCGACATCGCCTACGAACTGGCCTCCCATGCGCTCTCGCAGCCCGGCGTCGCGGGTCTTCACTTCATCTCGTTCCGCCAGGACGCGGGCATCGCAAAACTCTGTCAACGCCTGGGCATCCCGCCCCGAGCCGAAAGGGAATCCAATGGACACAGTGCTTCGGTCGCGGTCTAGGACCGTCACCATCGGGGCCGAGCAGCCGTTCTGCATCATCGGCGAGCGGATCAATCCCACCGGGCGCAAGCGCTTCGCCGAGGAGCTGCGCGGCGGAGATATCTCGACCGTGACCGCAGACGCCCTGGCCCAGGCGGAGGCCGGAGCCGACATGCTCGACATCAACGCCGGGATCCCCCTGGTCGACGAACCCGAGCTGCTCAAGGCGATGCTCCGTGCCGCCCAGGACGCCGTCGATCTGCCGATCTGCATCGACTCCTCGGTGATCGAGGCGCTCGAGGCGGGGCTGTCGGTCTATGAGGGGCGCGCCCTCGTCAACTCGGTCACCGCGGAAGACGATCGGCTCCATGAGATCCTGCCGCTGGTCGCACGCCACGGCGCGGCGGTGATCGCGCTGGTCAACGACGAGACCGGAATCCCGGAGACACCCCAGCAGCGACTCGGCTTCGCGCGGAAGATCGTCAGCGCCGCGCACGACTTCGGGATCGGACCGGAGGACATCGTGATCGACCCGCTCGCGATGACCGTGGGCGCCGACACCGAGGCCGTGACCACGACGCTGGCCACGATCAGCCTGATCCGGGACGAGCTGGGCGTCAACATGTGCCTTGGTGCCTCCAACGTCTCCTTCGGGCTGCCGCAGCGTCACGTGCTGAACGCCGCCTTCCTCCCCATGGCCATGGCGGCAGGCCTGACCAGCGCGATCATGTCGACCGCCGAGGTGTGCGTGCAGAGCGTGCGCGCCGCCGATCTGCTGCTCGGCCATGATCCGTGGGGCGCGAGCTGGATCGCGGCCCATCGTGCCCGGCAGGCGGCCGAGCGGGAGACCGCGGCTGCCTCGTGAGCGCGCCGACGCCACGTAGGGCCACCCGGCCGTTGTCGAGCGAGCTCGAGCCCGAGCCGTCGGACGGCGCCGAGCGGGTACGCCTGCGGTTCCTGCCCGACGGGGGCGAGGTCCGCGTCCCCAGCGGGACGCCGGTGTTCGACGCCGCGAGCTGGAACGGCATCGCGATCGATTCGACCTGCGGCGGCCACGGCACATGCAAGAAATGCAAGGTGAGGATCGTCTCCGGCGAGATGCCGATCTCAAGCGTGGACCCGCGCGCGTTCACCGGCGACGAGCTGCGGGAGGGCTGGCGCCTTGCCTGCCGGGCGCCGGCCCGCGCCGACCTTGTGATCGAAGTGCCGCCGCTGCAGACGCGCCCGAAGGCGGCGATGGTCGGCGTCGGCCGTCACGTGATCCTGCGCCCGTCGGTGCAGAAGCGCCATCTGGTGCTGCAGGAGCCGACGATGGAGGACCAGCGGTCGGACCTGCAGCGGGTGCTCGACGGAATCGACGACCTCGAGCCGACCACCTCGGTGGAGCTGCTGCGAACGCTCGGTCAGACCCTGCGCACGTCGAACTTCGACGTCACCGCGGTCGTCTGCGACGAGGAGCTGATCGACGTCGAGCCCGGGGACACGACTGCGCGCCGCTTCGCGATCGCGTTCGACCTTGGCACCACCACCGTCGTCGCGACCCTGCTCGATCTCGACAGCGGGCAGCCGGTCGCGGTCCGCTCGATGCTCAACCGCCAGCAGCCCTACGGCGCCGACGTGATCACTCGGATCTCGGCGACGATGATGGACGACCACGCACTGGGGGCGTTGCGCGAGCGAGCGCACGAGACGATGGCCGAGCTCGTAGATGAGGTCTGCGTCGAGGGCGCGGTCGACCCCCGTGAGGTGTACGAGATCACCGTTTGCGGCAACGTGACGATGATGCAGCTCGCGCTCGGGATCGATCCCGAGCCGCTGTCGATGGCACCGTTCGTCGTGGCCACCCACACCTTCCCGCCCGCGAGCGCGGCCGACTTCGGCGTCGAGGTCCATCCGCGCGCGCCCGCCTTCGTGTTCCCCTCCCTGGGCGCCTACGTCGGCGGGGACATCGTGGCCGGGATGCTCGCCACCGGGCTGACCCGGGACAAGCGGCTGCGGCTGTTCATCGACGTCGGCACCAACAGCGAGATCGCGCTCGGGTCCAACGAGCGGGTTCTGGCCACCGCCGCCCCCGCCGGCCCCGCGTTCGAGGCCGCTCAGATCAAATGCGGCATGCGAGCCGCCGAGGGTGCGATCGAGGGAGTGAAGGTCGACGGGGACGCGCTCACGCTGCAGGTGATCGGCGACACCGAGGCGATCGGAATGTGCGGTTCGGGACTGGTCGATGCCGTGGCCGAGCTGGTCCGCAGCGGCCTGCTCGACCACTCCGGGCGCTTCATCCCCGACGAGCAGGCGTCCGAGCTGTTCCCGGAGCTGGCCACTCGCCTGACCAAGATCGGCGAGGAGCGAGTGTTCGTGCTGCAGTGGCGAGGAGAGGACCCGGCCACGTCGGTGTTCCTCTCCCAACGCGATGTCCGCGAGCTGCAGTTCGCCAAGGCCTCGATCGCCACGGGCTGGCAGATCCTCGTGAAGGACCTCGGCGTGCAGGCGGAGGACATCTCGCAGGTCCTGCTGGCCGGCAGCTTCGGCGCCTTCCTGTCCCCGATCAGCGCCGTGCGCATCGGCCTGGTCCCCAAGCTCGCACTGCCTCGGATCGTGTCCGCCGGCAACGTCGCCGGCGAGGGCGCCAAGATCGCCGCGCTGTCGCTGCGCGAGCGCGCGGAGGCCGCCTCGATCCTGCGCGAGGTCGAGTACGTCGAGCTCTCCGGCCGCGCGGACTTCAACGACCTGTTCATCGATCAGCTGGCGTTTCCCGGATGAGTGCCGCGGTGATCGCCTGCGGCGCGCTGGCCGCCGATGTGCGCCTGATCGCGCGGCGGCGTGGCTGGGACATCGACGTCCACCCGGTGCCGGCGCTGCTGCACAATCGACCGGAGCGGATCGCCCCCGAGCTCGAGCGGGAGATCGTGGACCTGCGCGAGCGCTACGACCATCTCGCCGTGGCCTACGGGGACTGCGGCAGCTACGGCGCGATCGACAAGGTGCTCAGGCAATTCGCGATTCGTCGGCTGGAGGGTGAGCACTGCTACGACGTGTTCGCCCGGAACGAGGTTCGCGAGGCGCTGGCCGAGCAGCCGGGCACGTACTTTCTCACCGACTTCCTGGCCCGGACGTTCGAGCACACGGTCGTGCGGGAGCTGGGCCTGGATCGCCATCCCGAGCTGCGCGAGGAGTACTTCCGCAACTACACCCGCGTCGTCTGGCTGGCCCAGCGTCCGACTCCCGCGACGCGCGCCGCCGCCGAGCGCGCCGCGGAGCGGATCGGTCTGCCCCTGGAGATCCAGGCCGTCGGGACCAAGGGGCTCGAGCGCCAGCTCGAGACGCTGCTCACGGCTTAGAGCCTTCAGCCGCCGTTGCGTCAGCCGCCGTTGCGCGCGTAGACGGCGAAGAAGTCCCGATCGTCGGGGGTGAGATAGCGGGTGCTGTCGCGGCTCATCCCTGGCAGCAGCTTGGCCGGGCTCGCCGCGTTCCAGCCCCCGAAGAAGTTGAACGTCGTCCACTCGGAGTTGATGTCGAGCTCCATCGCTCGCACCGCTCCCGCGCGCTGGAGGATCTGAGCCAGGCTCGACGCGGTCTGGTTATCCGCCGCGGCGTAGAGGATGTTGCCCCGGGCGTCGATCCCGACCCCCGAGCGCCAGACGCGCACGGCGTTCCCGAGCGTCGCCCCCCACAGCGCCCCGTTGCCCAGGTTCGGGTTCAGCTGGCCGCCCTGGACGATCAGCGGCAGGTTCTGGCGGGCGAACTCGACCTCCGGGCCGGGCGTCGGGCCGCCGGTCCAGGTGCGGATGTCAGCGGTGCCGTCGCGCAGCCGGACGAACGTCGCCATCCCGTCGTGCAGCGGCGCGTAGGTGCGGCCAAAGGCGACGAAGCCGCCACCGGAGTCCTGGAGCTTGAAGCCGCTGTTGAACGCGGCCAGCAGCCGCCCGCGCAGCGCGGGCGGGACCTGCGCCGGCCGGCCTCCCGGGCCGCTGGCCGGCTCATAGCGACCCGGATAGAGCTGCATCCAGGCGCGGGTTCTGTCGATCCAGGCGACCCCAGCCACCATGTCCGGATAGAGCGGGTCGGGCCGGAACGTGGTGACGAGTACCGGCGGGCCGCCGGCGACGAGCGGTCCGGTGC
>DATCPD010000251.1:0-3096 GCA_036564325.1 Solirubrobacteraceae bacterium
CTCCCCCAACCACCACCACCACGACCCCGGCCCCGACCCCGACGTCCACCGCCACGACCCCGACGTCCACGACCGCGACGTCCACGACCGCGACCCCAACGCCCACCACCACGACGGCGACGTCGATCACCGCCACGACCACGAGCACCACCGCCACTCCGACTCCGGCCCCGACAACTCCGGCAGCCGCACCGGCCGCCACGACGCCAACCTGCCTGCCGGTAAAACGCTCGCGCACGCAGCAGCAGCTCGGGAAAGGCAGCGCCGCGACGCCTCCCAGCTGTTCGCAGACCGGCGCAAAGCAGCGTTCGAGCAGCACGTCCGCCCCTCGTAAGCGCGCGGCGAGCCACCACACCGCGGCCTCCAACGCGTCAAAGCGTTCGACTCGCTCGAAGACCACGACCGACCGGCCGAAGAGCGTGTCGACGACGCCTGTCTCGGCGCCGGTCTCGGCGGCGTCCGCGCCCGCGACGACAAGCGCCTTCAGCCCGGTTCTCGGCTCGAGTTCCTCCGCGCTCGGAAGCCTCACCCAGGTGATCGGCGGGGGCGATTTCCCGCCGTCCTACCTGATCCCGATCTACAAAGGCGCCGGCCAGCAATACCACATCCCCTGGCAGATCCTCGCGGCGATCAACGCCGTCGAGACCGACTATGGCCGTAACGTCAGCGTCTCGTCCGCGGGCGCGGTCGGCTGGATGCAGTTCATGCCGGCGACTTGGAACGAGTACGGGATCAGTGCCAGCGGTACCGGAAAGCCCAATCCGTACAACCCCCGCGACGCGATCTTCGCCGCGGCGCGGCTGCTGGCAGCCAACGGTGGCGCGCACGACATCCGGGGAGCCGTTTTTGCCTACAACCACGCCAGCTGGTACGTGGATGCCGTCATCTGGCGCGGGCAGTTGATCCGCGACTGGGCCGCCAAGAACCAGCCCCGGAACGGAACTGGGTACGCGCTGCCGCTCGACGCCAAGTACCTCGCCCAGCTCGGGCGCACCGACGAGGGAGTCGACATCGAAACTGCGCCCGACGGTGCCGCCGTTTACTCGATCACGCCCGGCGTGGTGACCACGGTGGCCAGCGATCCGAGCGGGTTCGGTCCCAACTACCCGGTGATCCGCGTCACCTCGGGGCCGCTGGCCGGCCATTACATCTACTACGGCCACGTCGCCGCGAACCTCGTGCACGCTGGGCAGCGGGTCACCGCGGGCCAGCCGATCGCCGTAATGGGCCACAGCGGCGATGCCGCCGGCCTCGGTCACGGGCACATCGAGATCGGCTTCTCCGACGCCTCGGGCGACCCCCTCAACCACCCCGGCACCGCCGCGACGCCTTCCGGCTCGGCGATGCGCAGCTTCCTGATCGAGCTGTCGGGTGCATCCGGAATTCACAACTCATGACCAGCAACGGAGGTAGCACCGTGCTCAGCGAACTCTCAGCTTCTCCCCCACCGCAGCTCAGGCGGGCGGGCGACATTGACCGTATGAGCTCCGACCACAGGCAGGGACGTCATGAGTAGGCGCCAGAACCGGCGCTGGCACGTGTACGTGCTCGCGGTGGCGGCGGTCGTCATCGCCGTCCTGGCGGTAGCCCAGATCGGGCCCCCGGCGAGCTCGGCACGGACCTCGACGCAGATCGTCACCGCCGAGAAGGGGATCGTCCAATCGACGGTTTCCGGCAGCGGAAACGTTCAGGCGGGGGCTGACATCAACGTGAACTTCCAGACGAGCGGCACGCTCTCGCACGTCTACGTGAAGTCCGGCCAGCACGTCAACAAGGGCCAGCTGCTCGCCACGCTGGACTCGACCTCCGCACAACTCGCGCTGGACCAGGCCGATCAGAGCCTCACGGCCGCTCAGCAGCAACTGACGGCCGCGCAGGCCAGCTCGTCCTCGACCAGCACCAGCCTTGACACCACCGCCGGCGCGGGCACGACCGAATTCGTATCCGCCACGCCGTCGGCACCGACCACCACGACAACCACCTCGACGACAAAGACCGCAACCCCGACGACCACTACAACCAAGCCGCAGACGACGACGGCCCCGGCCACGACGACGACCCCGGCTGCATCGCCGACAACCGGTTCCGGGGGATCCGGCTCCGGGTCCGGCTCCGGTTCCAGCGGGTCCAGTTCCGGGTCGACTGGGTCCGGCGCGAGCAGCTCGAGCGGCACCTCGTCCGCGGGGAGCGTGGCGTCCGCGCAGGCGGCCGTCTACAGCGCCGAGGCGAACGTGCAGAGCGCCAAGACAGCGCTCGCACGCACGAAGTTGTACGCCTCGATGAGCGGCACGATCGTGTCGCTGGCGAGCCTCTCCCCGGGCGACGCCGTCTCCGCGGGATCCACCTCGAGTTCGTCCACAGGCTCCTCGTCATCTGGCTCCTCCACGACCGGCTCCTCCGGGACAACCGCCGGCGGCCTCGGCGGCTCGGGCACCTCTTCGTCCTCGACCTCGGGCAGCTCGGCCTCGGGCAGTTCGTCCTCGACCTCGGGCAGTTCCAGCTCATTCGCCGAGATCGTCAACACGAGCAAGATGACGATGACCGTCGCCTTCAGCGAATCGGACGTCAGCAAGGTCAAGGTCGGTCAGCCGGCGACGATCACGCTCGACGCCCTGAGCGGCGTCCAGCTCGGCGCACACGTGACCGCGATCTCAACGGTCGGCACGAGCAGCAGCAGCGTCGTCTCCTACACGGCAACGCTGACGCTTGACCAAAAGGATTCCCGTGTCAAACCCGGGATGAGCGCCTCCGCGTCGGTGATCGTCGGGCAGGCGCAGGGAGTCAACGTCCCCAACAGCGCCATCACCGGTAGCGGCTCGCTCGCGACCGTGACGGTGCAGAGCAACGGCAAGAAGACCCAGAAGCAGGTCGCCGTCGGGCTCAGGGGAGACAGCCGCACCCAGATCGTCAGTGGCCTGAGCGCAGGCGATCAGCTCGCCGTGACCACGACCCTGCCGCCGCTCACGTCCGCGACGTCGACCTCGAGCAGCTCGAGCGGGACGCTGGGCGGCACCGGCGCCCGGCCCGGCGGCGGGGCCGGATTCGGCGGCGGCGGCGGGTTCGGCGGCGGCGGCGGCACCGGGCGCGGGCCGGCCG
>DATCPD010000275.1:0-6102 GCA_036564325.1 Solirubrobacteraceae bacterium
GCCCCAGAGGTGCCGTCGGCGGAGGGCCTGCCGGCCACCGCCACCTGGAAGCTCCCCGGCGATCTCGGCCGCCGTTACGCGTCGGTGTCCGGAGATTTCAACCCGATCCACGTCCATTCGCTCAGCGCCCGCCTGTTCGGCTTCCCCTCGGCGATCGCCCACGGCATGTGGACCAAGGCGCGCTGCCTGGCGGCGCTCGAGCCGCGCCTGCCCGACGCCTACACCGTCGAGGTCGCGTTCCGCAAGCCGATTCTGCTCCCCGCCAGCGTCAAGTTCGTCCAGGGTCCGGCGGGCGACGGGGTCCGGTTCGGCGTCCGCGGGGCGAAGAAGGACATCGCCCACCTGGACGGGCGGTTGACCTTCGGGTAGCGCTGCGCGCGTCGTGCCTCCCGGGGACGCCTACCGCTCGTTCCCGGGGAGGCCTACCGCTCCTCGTCGTACTCCTCGAACAGGACTCGCATCCGGTCGAGCACGGCGATCGCCGTCTCCAGCTCCTCCTCGCTGAAGTCGGCAAAGGCGGCTCGCCAGCGGGGCTCGAAGCGAGCGCGGTGCTCCTCGACGAGGGCGCGGCCCGGCTCGCTCAGCGACACGAGCACCACCCGGCGGTCGCGCTCGGAGCGAACGCGCCGGACCAGTCCCGCCTGCACCAGCTCGTCGAGCATCTCGGTCGCGCTGGCGGGCGAGAGTTCGGCCAGGTGAGCCAGCTCGCTCGAGGAGAGCTCGGCGTGCTCGCACAGGCCGAACAACAGCGTGTACTGCGCGTCGCGCAGCCCGCCGACGCGCCGTCGCTCCCGGCCTCGCAGCCGTCGGACGGCGGCGCTGGTCGCCTTGAACGCCCGCCCGAGCTGCTCGGTCGGGTCGGTCGCGACGCGCAACTCGTCAGGGGGGGCGCTTTCCAGCGGGCGGCCGCTCATATCGCCACCGCTTCCGCCGGTGTATCCGGTGGAGGGCCCTCGACCGTGGGGGCGCCCCCCGCCGCGGCCCGTGCCGCGCGCTCAGCCCGCAGCAGGATGAGTGACGGCACGATTGCGACCGCTGTCAACCCGGCGGAGGCCCAGAAGGCGGTTCCGTACGCGGACGCCATGCCGCTCAGCGTGTGCACGCCGGTGAGCGCGCGCTGCAGGACCACGGCCAGGACAGCCGTACCGATCGACCCGCCGACGCGTTGCAGCACGTTGAGCTGTGGGGTGGCGTCGGCGAGTTCGGAGCGCTGCAGCGAGGCAAACGCGGCTGACATCGCCGGCATGAAACCGAAGCCGATCCCGACGCCGCGCAGCAGCATCGCCACCGACAGCCACGTGATCGACGTATGAGCCCCGATCAGGCCGAAGGGGATCGTCGTGATCGTCGTCACCGTGACTCCGAGCAGGGCCAGGGGTCCGCCGCCGAAGCGGTCGGTCAGCCTGCCGGCGATCGGCATCACGAGCGCGGCGCCGAGACCCTGCGGGGCGGTCAGCAGGCCGGTGTCCAGCACGCTTTCGTGGCGGATGCCCTGCCAGTACAGGGGCAGCAGGATCATGCCTCCGAATAGCGCGGCGCCGAGGCAGAACATGGCGAACGAGGCCGATGAGAACGTGGGCCGGCGGTACAGCCGGAGGTTCAGCAGCGGGTATCGCACGCGCAGCGCGTGGAACGCGAACGTCGCGATCAGGGCCAGGCCGCCCAGGCATGGGATCACCACCTTGGTCGCGGTGAAGCTGCCGGTCGAGCCGATCTCCGCCAGCCCGTAGGTGAACAGCGGCAGCCCGGTGGCCATCAGCACGAGCCCGCGGAGGTCCAGCGGATCCGTGGACGTCCGGCCGACGTGCGGAAGCACTCGCAGGGCGGCAATCACCGCGATGATCCCGATCGGGAGGTTCACGTAGAAGATCCAGCGCCAGCTGGCGTTGTCGATGATCAACCCGCCCAGCGTCGGACCGAGGATCGGCGCGAGCATCGCCGGCACCGCGACGATGCTCATCACGCGCCCCATGCGCTGAGGCCCGGCCGCCTCGGCCATCATCAGCTGCCCGATCGGCAGGATCATGCCTCCGCCGATGCCCTGAATCACCCGGAACAGGATCAGCTGGGTGGTGGAGTTGGCGACGCCGCACAGCGCCGACCCGGCGACGAACAGGATCAGCGACAGCAGATAGACCTGCTTGGCGCCGAACCGCCGCGCCGCCCAGCCGGTGATCGGGATCACCGCGGCCAGCGAGAGCATGTATCCCGTGACCACCCACTGGATGTTGGAGATGGAGGAATGCAGGTCGCGGCCGAGCGTGGCCAGTGCGACGTTCACGATCGTCGTGTCGAGGATCGACATGATCGACCCGACGATCACCACGGCGCTGATCCGCCATACGTAGGCGTCGATGCGATCAGGGGCTGCGGTCACTCTGGGTCGCTCACAGGCCGGCTCGGCGGAGATTCATCGGTCCCGAAAGATTAGGCTCCGAAGCTTATTCGTGTCAAGCCTAAACCGAGGCCAGCCCTGCGACGACGCTGGCCAGTCCGGCGATCAGGATCACGGCGAGCAGCAGGGGCTCGAACCCGCGCGCGTCGAGGGCGGCGAAGGCACGGCGTCCGAGCGCGTGGCCTCCGATCACGCAGGCCAGCCCGACCGCCAGCAGTGAAGCGCTCAGGTGGGCTCGGCCCAGGACCGGCAGCAGCGCGAACCCGCCGATCACCCCGATGGCCAGGAAGCTCGCGCTGAGCGAATCGCGCAGTTCCGCCGGCCGCAGCCCCCGGTGGGAGAGCCACAACGCCAGGGGTGGCCCGCTCACGCCCGAGGACGTCGTCAGCGCACCGGTGACGAGTCCGAGGGTCAGCCTGCGCACCGAGCCGCCGTGGGTTACCGCGGGACGGCGCATGCGGACGCGCAGGACGGCCGCGGCGATGACGAGCACGCCGACGGCGATCTGCAGCACGGGCTTGGGCAGCGCCCGCAGGATCAGCACGCCGCAGACCGTGCCGGGAACGGCGGCGGCGAGAATCGGGAGCACCTCCGCCCAGGCCACGACCGGCCGGCGCCGTTCGGCGAGCAGGACGAGCAGGTTCAGCTCGAGTCCCAGTGCCGTCACCGTGATGATCGCACCGGCCGGCGAGAGCACGGCGAATAGGACCGGCGTCAGCACGAGGGCGAAGCCGAGGCCCGTCGCGGCCTGCAGGCAGGCGGCGGCGAGGGCCGTGAGGCCGACGAGGATGATGGCCGCTGACGACATCGGACTGAGCATGGTTGCGCAGCGGCCCGCCAAAACCGCGGTTCGCGCTGCAACCACCGGAGCCCGCGCTTAGACAGGATCCGCCAGTCCGTCTAGACTTAAGTCATCAGCCGAGCAAGGTGCTCGGTCAATCAGTGCCCGCGGTCCGAGTTGGTTGCCCTAAGTGCACCTCCCGCGTTTCGCAGCACACGACAAAATCCCGGGAGGGAACATGGCAACAGGAACCGTCAAATGGTTCAGCGACGAGAAGGGCTACGGGTTCATCACGCCCGACGATCAGGGCAAGGACCTGTTCGTGCACTTCTCCGCGATCTCCGGTAACGGCTTTCGCTCGCTCGCCGAGGGGACAAAGGTCTCCTACGAGGCCGAGATGGGTCCGAAGGGCCCGAATGCCGCGAACGTTCAGGCAATCTAGCCTGCTCCGGATCGCAGTCGGCATGAGGCGGCCCGCTTCGGCGGGCCGTTTGTCGTTCTCGGCCGGCGGGCGTCTATCGTGGGATGTCAGATGACCGACTTCACTGAACTGGGACTGGCCCCGGAAATGCTGCAGGCCATCCGGGATGTGGGCTACGAAAGCCCGAGTCCGATCCAGGAGCAGGCGATTCCGCTGCTGCTCGAGGGCCTTGACGTGATCGGCCAGGCCCAGACCGGCTCGGGCAAGACCGCGGCCTTCGGCTTGCCGATGCTGCAGTATGTCGATCCCACCGAGCACGACGTCCAGGGCCTGGTCCTGACGCCGACGCGGGAGCTGTGCATCCAGGTCACACAGGCGCTGCGCGCCTACGGCAAGGCCAAGGGCATCGACGTCGTCGCCGTGTTCGGGGGCGCCCCGATCCGCACCCAGCAGGCCCAGTTGCGCGCCGGAGGCCACATCGTGGTCGGCACCGTCGGGCGGGTCAAGGACCTGATCTCACGTCACTCGCTGATGCTCAACGCGTGCCGGTTCGTCGTGCTCGACGAGGCCGACGAAATGCTCGACCTCGGATTTCTGGAGGACGTCGAGCGGATCCTCTCGCTGACCCCGTCCAGCCGGCAGACCGCGCTGTTCAGCGCCACGATCCCGGCCGAGATCCGCCGGCTCGCCGACCAGTACCTGTACGAACCGGTGATCGTCAAGGTCAAGAACCCCACGCTCACCGTCGACACCGTCGAGCAATTCGCGCTTGAGGTGCAGCCGCGGGAGAAGCCAGACCGGTTGGTCGAGGTTTTGGAGGCCGAACGGCCCGATCAGGCGCTCATATTCGTGCGCACGAAGATCCGCTGCGACGCGCTGTACAAGACGCTGCGGGACAAGGGCATGAACGTTAAGGCCCTGCACGGGGACATGAGCCAGGGGTCGCGTGACGGAGTCATGATCTCGTTCAAGGACGGACGCCTGCCGCTGCTGGTGGCCACCGATGTCGCCTCACGCGGGCTGGACATCACCGGGATCTCGCACGTCATCAACTACGACGTCCCGACCTCGCCGGACGTGTACGTCCACCGGATCGGCCGGACAGGCCGGGTGGGCCGCAGCGGCCGGGCGATCACGTTCTACGAGCCGAAGCAGCGACGAGATATCGAGGCCATCGAGCGCCACGCGGGCGTGAAGCTCTCGCCATGGGTGAAGGGCGCCCACGTCGCTCCGACCCCGGTCAAGGCCAAGCCTCCACGCCACTCCAAGCCGCATGTCTCGACCAACGGTGAGGGCCCCGGCCGGAAGCTGATCGTCTCCGGGGGCCGGGCAGCCGGGCTCGAGCCCGCCGACATCATTCACGCGATCACCGCCGCCACCGGGCTCGACGGAGAGGCCGTGCGCAACGTGCGCGTGCTCGAGCGGTTCGCGTTCGTCGAGGTGCCCGCTGACGAGGCGCAACGGGTCATCGAGCAGGTCAAGGGCACCGAGGTGCGCGGTCATCCGCTGCAGCTCGAGCAGGCGAACGTCTGACGCTGCACGCGGGTCTGGCGCCTAGCGCGCCCGACCGCTGACACGCGTTCTGACGACGGACTCTCTCAGGCGCGGGCGCGACTTTCGCGGCCGTGCGTTGTTGTGGGAGGAAGGATCCGGGCTGGGGGTTTCGCACCCAACAAAAAGGAGGATCCCGCATGTCCAAACGGCTGCTCTCCCGCCGCCGTCCGTCCGCCGCGATGGCGGTCTCGGTACTCGCGCTGTTCGTCGCGCTCGGCGGTGTCGGTTACGCCGCGAGCTTCCTTCCGGCCAATAGCGTCGGCAACCGGCAGATCCAGAACGCCGCGGTCAGCAACTGGAAGATCCTCAACGGCTCGGTCGGCAACTGGAAGCTGGCGTTCGGCGCCGTCGGCGCCCGGAAGATCGCCAACGGCGCGGTCGGCAAGAGTCAGATCAACACCACCCAGGTGCAGGCACGCGTCAGCGGTACCTGCGCCGCCGGCCAGGGCGCCGTTACCGCGGTCAGCTCCACCGGCGCCGTCACCTACGGCTCGACTCCACCGAGGCAGTTCGGGACCCGGGCCGATCAGGCGCCGCTCGGATCGACTCCGGTGGCCAGCAAGTCGCTGCCGGCCGGCTCGTCGTATCTGGTGTTCGGAGTGGCGAACGCCACCGTCACGAGCACCACCGCGAACCAGTGGGTGAAGGTGTCCTGCACCCTGAACCCGGGGAGCGGCGATTCGCAGACGAGCACGTCCACCGTGCACGCCACCGACAACCCCGAGTCCGTGACGATTCCGATCGTCGCGCCCGCCCCATCGAGCACCAGCGCCACCACCGCGACGCTCAGCTGCAGTTCGGATCACTCCACCGGAGCGAGCCCGACGATCACCGCCGGAGCCACGATCAATGCGGTGCAGACCGCCGGCAACAGCTGATATGGCGGTTGGTTTGTCAAGGGGGCACGTGAAAGTTTCGCCGTGAGCTGGTGTCGCGGTCGTGGTGTGGCGG
>DATCPD010000281.1:0-2812 GCA_036564325.1 Solirubrobacteraceae bacterium
GAGCCGATCTGGGCGATCGGCACCGGCCGGGTGGCCACCGCCGAGCAGGCGCAGGAGGCCGTGGCCTTCGTCCGCGCGCTGGTCGGCGACCGCTCGCGCGAGCAGTCCGAGCGCACCCGCGTGCTCTACGGCGGCAGCGTCAAGCCGGAGAACGCGGCGGAGCTACTGGCGCTGCCCGACGTGGACGGGGCGCTGGTCGGCGGCGCGAGCCTGGAAGCCGAATCGTTCGCGGCGATCGTGGCGGCCGCGCGCTGATGGCCGCCGGGGCCGAGCGCTTGCCGGCGCCGTCCGCGGCCCTGATCGTGCTGGATGGATGGGGACTCGCGCCCGACGGACCGGGCAACGCCGTATCGCTGGCCAAGACCCCGGTGTTCGACGAGCTCTGGTCCTCCTACCCGCACACCGAGTTGACGGCGTGGGGGCGAGCGGTCGGCCTGCCGGAAGGTCAGATGGGCAACTCCGAGGTCGGTCACCTGAACCTCGGCGCCGGCGCGGTCGTGATGCAGGACCTGACCCGGATCGATGAGGCGGTGAAGGACGGGGAGCTCGCGCGCAACGAAGTGCTGACGGGGGCGTTCGCCGATGCGCCGAGGGTGCACCTGATCGGGCTCGTGTCCGACGGCGGCGTGCACTCGGGCTTCGGGCACCTGCAGGCGCTGATCAGGTTGGCAGCCGAGACCGGCGTGGCGGACCTTGTGCTGCATGCCTTCACCGATGGGCGGGACACGCTCCCGACCGCGGGCGCCGACTTCCTGGCCGAGGTGGAGTCATGGATGGCCGACGCCGGCGCGGGGCGCGTGGGATCGGTGATCGGGCGCTACTACGCGATGGACCGCGACAGCCGCTGGGAGCGGATTCAGCTGGCCTACGACCTGCTCGTGCACGGCAGCGCCGAGAACGCCGCGGATTCGGCGGCCGAGGCGATCCGGGCCGCCTACGAGCGCGAGGAGACCGACGAGTTCATCAAGCCGGTGACGGTGGGCGAAGAGGGTTGCATTCGTCCCGGCGACTCCGTATTCGCGTTCAACTTCCGGCCCGACCGGATGCGTGAGATCACGCGGGCGCTGGCCGAGCCGGGGTTTGGGGAGATCGACCGCGGCGGGACGGACGCGATCAAGCGCTACGCCACGATGACCGAATACGAGGAGGGGTGGCCCTACCCCGTCGCGTTCCCCCCGGAGCACCCGTCGACGACGCTGTCCTCGGTGCTGGCCGAGCGCGGCGCCCGCCAGCTGCACGTGGCGGAGACCGAGAAGTACGCGCACGTGACGTATTTCTTCAACGGCGGCGAGGAGAAGGCGTGCGAGGGCGAGCGGCGTGAGATGGTGCCCTCCCCGCGGGACGTCCCGACCTATGACCACAAGCCGCAGATGAGCGCCCGGGAGGCCGCCGGTGCGTTCGTCGAGGCGTGGGAGGCCGACTCGCCGGCGTTCGGGATCATCAACTTCGCCAACGCGGACATGGTCGGGCACACGGGCGTGATCGAGGCCGCCGTCGCCGCGATCGAGACCGTGGATGAATGCCTCGGCACGGTGGTCGCCGCGGTGCACCGGACCGGGGGCGCCTGCATCATCACCGCCGACCACGGCAACGCGGACCACATGCTGGAGCCCGACGGCAGCCCCAACACGGCCCACTCGATGAATCCGGTCCCACTGATCGTGACCGTGCCGGGGTTGTCGCTGCGAGACGGCGGCGTGCTGGCCGATGTGGCGCCGACGCTGCTCCAGGCGCTGGGGATCGAGCAGCCCGAGGCGATGACCGGACGCTCGCTGGTCGAGGGGTAGCGGCGACGGCGCGTGTGCGGCCGGGCGATCGTGGTCTGACCGGCGCAACATGCTCAACCGGCGCAACGTGCTCAACCGGCGCAACATGCTCAACGCGAAACTCGTGCACGTCCGAGAGCCGAGATCGGCTACGGACACGCAGAGGCTGCTCGGAGCGGGGCTCGAGCTTTTGCCGTGCACGAGACCCGACTTAAGCACCCCGGGTCGGGTCCGCCGACTGGCGCCGGCGCGGGCCCGTGCGCCGCGCGGACGGGGTGGGGCCGGCGAGGGACGTCGAGCCCGGATGCCGCGACGAATCGCACTAGGTACCAAACATAAGACTTGACACGACCTGACTGAGATCTATAATCGCTGGTGTTTGGTAACACCGTCCGATTTCACCGGGGGTCAGAAATGGCACTCATCCGCTGGGAGCCGGTTCGCGAGCTGAATTCCATCCAGAACGAGATGAATCGGCTGTTCAACACTTTCTTCGACTCACCGGCCAACACGAGCAGCCGCGAGGGTCACACGCTGCAGCGCTGGATCCCGCCGATGGACCTCGTGGAGACCGAGAACGATTTCGTCCTCCGCGCCGACCTGCCAGGCCTGGCCGAGGGCGACGTCAACATCGAGCTCGAGAACAACGTGCTCACCCTGTCCGGTGAGCGCAAGGCCGAGCACGAGGAGCGCAAGGAGGGCTACTACCGCGTCGAGCGGTCCTCGGGGACGTTCTCCCGCTCGCTGACGCTGCCCGACGGCGTCGATCCCGAGGCGATCAGCGCGCACTTCGAGCGCGGCGTGCTCGAGGTGCGGATCCCCAAGCCCGAGGCCCGCAAGCCTCGCAAGGTCGCGATCTCGGTGGGCGGCGGCCAGCCGAGCACGATTGAGGGCTCTGCGAGCGGCGCCGGCAGCAACGGCACCACGAGCGAAGCCGAGCGCACTGGCTCAGCGGCCTGACGCGCGCCGACGTACCGAGCGGGGTCCGGACCGCCTTTCACGGTCCGGACCCCGCGGTGGGGCGCGGCGGGACCTAGCGCGCGGCG
>DATCPD010000019.1:0-12292 GCA_036564325.1 Solirubrobacteraceae bacterium
TCGGCGCTCGATCCCGAGCTGGTGGGCGATGTGCTGGACACGATGCGCCAGCTCGCCCACGACGGGATGACGATGATCGTCGTCACGCACGAGATGGGATTCGCCCGTGAGGTCGCCGACGAGGTGGTGTTCATGGACGAGGGCGTCGTGGTGGAGGCCGGCAAGCCGGCGGCTGTGCTCGACAACCCGCAGCACGAACGCACCCGGACCTTCCTCCACAAGGTGCTCTAGGACCGGATCGGGCGGGTGCTGTAGGACCGGGGAGGGCGGGGACCCCCGGTGGATCCCCGCCCAGCCCGGAAGGCCAAACGGGTCCCCGGTTCACCTCTTGGCCAAATCGCCCCCAAGTCATGTGGGCGTCGCACAACCTAGGCGGGCTACCGTCCGGTGTCAGTGTCGTCTCGGTCTCTGTCTGGTTCGCTCCGCCTGAGCCCGGGCGCGGGTAACCTCTGATGGCGATGGCCACCACCGATGACCACCGGACGATCGCGCCGATCGTCGGCCCCGACGATCCGCGCCGGTTCACCGACTCCGGCATCGAGATCAAGCCGCTCTACACCGAGAGCGATCTTCCGCAGGAGCTCCCGCAGCGCCTCGGCGAGCCCGGCGCGTATCCATACACGCGCGGGATCCACGAGGACATGTACCGCAAGCAGCTGTGGACGATGCGCCAGTACGCCGGCTACGCGAGCGCCAAGGAGTCAAACCACCGCTACCGCTACCTGCTCGAGCACGGCTCGACCGGTCTGTCGATGGCCTTCGATCTCCCGACGCAGCTCGGGCTCGACTCCGACGATCCGCGGTGTCTGGGCGAGGTCGGACGCACCGGCGTCGCGATCGACACGATCGATGACATGCGGACCGCCTTCGACGAGATCCCGCTCGACCAGGTCTCGACCTCGATGACGATCAACGCTCCGGCGAGTGTGCTGCTCCTGCTCTACGAGCTCGTCGGCGAGGAGCAGGGGGTGGCCGCCGAGCAGCTGCGCGGCACGACCCAGAACGACATCCTCAAGGAGTACGCCGCGCGCGGGAACTTTATTTACCCCCCCGAAGGCGCGATTCGCCTGACCACCGACCTGTTCGCCTACTGCAACGAGCGGGTGCCGAAGTGGAACACGATTTCGATCAGCGGCTATCACTTCCGGGAAAAGGGATGCTCCGCCGTCCAAGAGGTCGCCTTCACGCTGGCCAACGGCATCGCCTACGTGCAGGCGGCGCTCGACGCCGGGCTCGAGATCGACAAGTTCGGGCCCCGGCTGGCGTTCTTCTTCAACGGCCACAACAACGTCTTTCAGGAGGTCGCGAAGTTCCGGGCGGCCCGGAGGATGTGGGCGGAGATCATGCGCGAGCGGTTCGGGGCCCAGGACGAGCGCTCGTGGCGTCTGCGCTTCCATACCCAGACTGGCGGGGTCACGCTGACCGCCCAGCAGCCGGAGAACAACATCGTCCGCGTGGCGCTGCAGGGCTTTGCCGCCGTCTGCGGTGGGACTCAGTCGCTGCACACCAACGGATTCGACGAGGCGCTGGCCCTGCCGACCGAGCGCGCAGCCAAGATCGCGCTGCGCACCCAGCAGATCATCGGTCATGAATCGGGCGCGGCAGACACGGTCGACCCGTTCGCCGGCTCGTACTTCGTCGAGGCCCTGACCGATGAGATCGAGACCAGCGCGCGTGAATTGATCGCGAAGGTCGACGAGCTCGGGGGCGCCGTGCAGGCGATCGACTTCGTCAAGAACGAGATCGAGGAGTCGGCGTTCGGCTACCACGAGCGCTACCGGCTCGGGCAGGACATCGTCGTCGGGGTGAACAAGTTCGTCGAGGACACGCCCGAGGTGCCTGACATCCTCCGGGTCGATCCCGAGTCAGAGCACCAGCAGCTCGAGCGGCTCAAGGAGTTCAAGGCCAACCGGGACGCCGACTTGGTGGAGCGTCGCCTGCAGGAGGTCCGGGACGGGGCGCGCGGGAGCGATAACCTGCTGCCCGTCCTACGTCAGGCGCTCAAAGACCGCTGCTCGATGGGCGAGGTGTGCGGCGCCATGCGGGACGTGTTCGGCGAGTACAAGCCGACGTTCTGATGCTGCAGCCGGCCGCCAGCTTCTCCGACGCGATCGTCGCGATTCACATCCTCGCCGTCGTGATCGGGTTCGGAGTCGTGTTCGCCTATCCGATCTTCTTCGCCGTCGGTCCCCGCATGGACCGCCGCGCGATGCCGTGGTTTCACGGGATGCAGCAGCTTCTGGGACGGCGTCTGATTAGTCCCGGGCTGGTGGTGATCCTGCTCGCGGGGATCTATCTCGCCTCCGATGAGCACCAATGGCACGCCTTCTATGTCCAGTGGGGCCTTGCCGCCGTCGTCATCATTGGCGCAATCGCCGGGGCTTATATCGGCCCGCGTGAGGGCAGGCTTGCCGAGGCTGCCGCGCGCGACGTCGCCGCCACCGCCGAGGGCGCCGAGGTGAAGTGGAGCGCCGAGTATGAGGCGGTGATCAAGCAGGTGTTGATCTCCGGCTGGCTCCTGGGTCTGATCGTCGCGGTGACGGTCTTTCTCATGGCTCTCCACGTCGGCGCCTGAATGCGGATCTTTCTCGCCGGCGCTTCAGGGGTGATCGGCGTCCGGCTCGTTCCGCTGCTGGTGGAGATGGGCCACACGGTCGCCGGGATGACGCGCTCGCCTGGGAAGACCAAGCTGCTGGAGGGGCTCGGGGCTGAGCCGGTTCTCTGCGATGTGTTCGAGCGCGACGAGCTCGAAGCTGCGGTGGCCGAATTTAAGCCCGATCTGGTGATGCATCAGCTGACCGACCTGCCCGATGAGGCGCACAAGATCGCCGACTTCAGGGACCGGAACGACCGCGTCCGCACGGAGGGGACGCGGAATTTGCTGGCTGCAGCCGCGGCAGCTGGGGTGCGGCGTTTCCTCGCCCAGAGCATCGCCTGGACTCCGGCCGGAGCCGGCGACATCGTCGCCGAGCACGAGCGGCTGGTGCTCGAGGCGGGTGGCGTCGTGGTTCGCTACGGCGCGTTCTACGGGCCCGGTACCTATTCCGAGGACAGGATTCCGCCCCCGCCCAGGATTCAGATAGATGAGGCCGCACGTCGGACGATGCCGCTGCTCGCCGCCGAGACGGGCTTGTTCGAGATCGCCGAGGACTGACTGCGGTAACGGGCCGGCTCGCGTCCGAGTGGGCTCCGGCATGCACGGCGAGAACCTCGGAAGGAGTCGCCTGGCGGGGCGGCGAAACCCAGGGCATGACAGATCACGAGGCAAGCCGAACCCTGGTGAAGTCCCCGCCCGAGCTGTGGGCCGAGTGCAGCGATGCAGCTTCGCTGGCCCGCCATCTGGGACAGTTCGGGGAGATTCGCATCACGAGGCTCGAGCCCGAGACCGCCGTCGCCTGGGAGGGCGAGGAAGTTAGCGGCACGGTGCGGCTCGAGCCAACGGGATGGGGGACCAAGGTGATCCTGACCGCCCGGCGGCCGGACGCGGACGAGCCGCCCCCGGCGGCGTTCGAAGCTGCCGCCCCGGAACCCGCATCGATGCCCGACCCGGTGGTGGAACCGGAGCCCGAGCCCGAGCCCGTTGTCGAACCCGAGCCGGAGCCGGTGGCAGCGACCCCGCCCACCGACGCCGTGGTGCCGTCGGCGGACACTCGCCGAACCTCCAGGCGAGGTACGTTCGAACGGCTGCGTGAGTACTTCGGCCTGGGTCGCGCAAGCCAGCAGGCCTCGCCCCACTCCCAGCCCAAGCTCGCGCCCCGTCCTGGCCCGATCCTTCGGCCGGTCGAACCGGCACAGCCTCAGGCTTCACCTGAGCCTGAGGTGCCGCCTGGAGATGGGCCTACGCCCGCGGTGGCCGAGCCCGTACTCGCGGCCGAGCCCGTACTCGCGGCTGAGCCTGCTCCCGCGCCCGACGCGGCGCTGATGGCGGCACTTGACAGCCTCGGGCAGGCGCATCACCGCCCGTTCTCCCGCGGCTGACCCGCCCCGTCCCCGGGCCGCGCCCGCGCGCAGCGCCTAAGTACACTCGCGCACCCCATGCGTGACAAAGCCCCCGAGAGTTACGAAGAGAAGCTCGCCCAGCTCCAGGAGCTGCGTGAGGAGGCGGTCCACGCCGGCTCCAGCGCCGCTGTCGAGAAGCAACACGCCAAGGGCAAGTACACCGCGCGGGAGCGGATTGAGAAGCTGCTCGACCCTGGTTCATTCCAGGAATTGGACACGTTCGTGCGCCATCGCACCTCCGAGTTCGACATGCAGAAGAACCGGCCCTGGGGCGACGCGGTGGTCACCGGGCACGGCACGATCGAAGGTCGCCGGGTGTGCGTGTTCAGCCAGGACTTCACCGTGTTCGGGGGGTCGCTCGGTGAGGTGATGGGCGAGAAGATGTGCAAGGTGATGGATCTGGCGGCCAAGATCGGCTGCCCCGTGATCGGGATCAACGACTCGGGCGGAGCCCGGATCCAGGAGGGGGTCGTCTCGCTTGGCGCCTACGGCGATGTGTTCGTGCGCAACGTCAAGTGCAGCGGGGTGATCCCGCAGATCAGCCTGATCATGGGTCCCTGCGCCGGCGGAGCGGTCTACTCACCCGCGATCACGGACTTCATCTTCATGGTCAAAGAGACCTCGCACATGTTCATCACCGGTCCAGACGTGATCAAGACCGTCACCGGCGAGGAGGTCGACTTCGAATCGCTGGGGGGCGCCATGTCCCACAACTCGAAGTCCGGCGTGGCCCATTTCGCGTCCGAGGACGAGGACGCCTGCCTCGAGGACACCCGGTACCTGTTCACGTTCCTGCCGCAGAACAACCTTGAGATCCCGCCTCGCGTGATGCCCACCGACGATCCGCTGCGGATGGATCCCGAGCTTGACACGGTCGTCCCCGACAACCCGAACAAGCCCTACGACATGCGTGACGTCGTCCGTCTGATCGTCGACGACGGCGAGTTCTTCGAGGTGCACGAGCACTATGCGCGCAACATCATCTGCGGCTTCTCGCGGCTGAACGGGTACTCCGTGGGCATCGTCGGCAACCAGCCCGCCGCGCTGGCCGGTGTCCTCGATATCAACTCCTCGGCCAAAGGCGCCCGGTTCGTGCGCACGTGTGACGCGTTCAACATTCCGCTGATCACGTTCACCGACGTTCCCGGCTTTCTGCCCGGCACGGAGCAGGAGTGGGGCGGCATCATCCGCCACGGCGCCAAGTTGCTGTACGCGTATACCGAGGCGACGGTGCCCAAGATCACGATCATCACCCGCAAGGCCTACGGCGGCGCCTACGACGTCATGGCCTCGAAGCACATGCTCGCGGACTTCAACTTCGCCTGGCCGACGGCCGAGGTCGCCGTGATGGGACCTGAGGGCGCGGTCAACATCATCTACCGCCGGGACATCCAGGACTCGCCGACGCCGGACGCCCGCCGGCAGAAGCTGATCAACGACTACAAGGCCCACTTCGCCAATCCCTACGCAGCCGCGGAGCGTGGGTACATCGACGACGTGATCGTCCCGCACGAGACGCGCCCCAAGATCATCACCGCGCTCGAGACGCTGCAGACCAAGCGCGAGCCGGGTCCGCGTCGCAAGCACGGCAACATCCCGCTGTAGCCGAGTCCCGCGGCGTCCGAGGTACGGCGACGAGAAACGGGACTCCTGGTTGCGTTTCTCGTCGTCGCCTCTCAGAAGCGGACCGTCTGGGCCGGTACCCGGCCCGCCCGCCAGGCCTCGAGTGCTGCCCCGGCGACGGCCAGATCCTGGATCGCCAAACCGGTGGAGTCGAACAGGGTCACAGCCTCGCCGTCCGGCCGGCCCCGTGCCTGGCCCGCCAGGACCGCGCCCAGTTCGGTCACCTGCTCACGTGTCACCAAACCCGCCGCCACGGCCCCCATCAGCTCGCCCCCGTGTGAGGCCTGCTCCCACTCGTCGCAGAACAGCGAGCACGAGACGACAGCTCCCACGGTGGCCTCCGCCTTGCCAGGACCGTCCGCGCCGAGCATGTTCAGGTGCAGCCCCGGGCGGAGGTCACCGGCGTCGATCACGATCTTCGCACCCGGAGTGACGCAGTTGACGATCTCGCAGGCCAGCGTCTGTTCACGGGAGCCCGCGCGCCAGCCGAGCTCAGAGGCGAGCGCGCGCGCCGCGTCGGGGCGTGGGTCGAAGCAGACCCCAGGGCCGTACCCCGCGGCGGCAAGGCACCGGGCCGTCCACGCGCCGTGCAGGCCACAGCCAATGATTCCGACCGACCTCGCCCCGTTTGCGGCCAGCGCCTGGGTGGCTACCGCGGCGACCGCGCCCGTGCGCAGGGCGGTCACCGAGCGGGCGTCGAGCAGCATCAGCGGCTCACCTGTTCGAGCATCGGACAGGCAGACGATTCCCGTCACCGTCGGCAGCCCGGCCGCGGGGTTGCCGGGGAACGAGGTCACCCATTTCAGCAGGGCGAGCCCGTCGCCACGCGCGGGCATCGCGCGGAAGTCACCGAACGGCGGACTGTCCAGATAGACCTTCGCCGGCATCGTCCACTCGCCACAGTGGAGCGCGAGCAGCGCATCCCTGACGCGCTCGATTGCCGAGGCCGGCGACACCGCGGTGAGGACCGCGTCGTGATCGAGAACGGGCAGCTCAGGCACCGGCCGCGCACGATACCCTGGCCAGGTCCCATGAACCGGCGCCCGCAGCTCTCGATCGTCGCACCGAATGCCTCGCCCGAGGAGGCGGCCGCCGTCGTCGCGGCCGTCGAGCAGTTCATGCGCGCCACCGCTCCCCCTCCGGGTCCGCCTGCTCCTGCCGTTGATCGCTGGCAGCAGGCCGCGCTATCAGAAGGCGTGTCACGCGAGCCGCAACAGCCGCTGCCCTGGGGGTGATTTCGCTGCGTCGCCGGGCCCGGCCCGACGCGGTCGCTACCTCCGGAAATTGATCGTGACAGTCCTGCTCGATGGCCGGCCGGCGGTGGGACGGAACTTCACCTGGACACGGAGCTTGAGTTTGTGGGTACGAGCCAGATTCGTGAGTTGAGCTCGGTTGAGCTGGATCGCGAATTTGGCCGTCCCCGCTCTGCTCATAGGTTTCATCTTCCGGCCGGCGGATAGCGAGCCTGGAGCGTTGACGCGGACAAGCAGGGTCGCACCGGCGCGATGTCTGTGCACGACGAGCTTGATGATCCGGCCGGAGAGCGCCACGACCACCGGGTGAGTCGCGGTGGCGGTGCGCCCGGAGCTGTCGGTCACCGTGAGCTCGGCGACATAGGTTCCAGGTCTGCTGTAGGTGTGGCTGGGATTTGCGCTCGTCCCCGTCGACCCGTCGCCAAAGCTCCACGCGTAGCTGCCGATCGAACCGTCTGGATCAGTTGAGCGGGCGCCGCTGAACGTGACAGGCTGCCCGGAGGCGGGCTGCGTCGTCGTGATCGCAACGGCTGCGCTCGGCGTCTCATCGGCGACCGTCAGCTGCTGAACGCTGGTGCTCGTCAGCCCCAGGCTATTTGCGGCGGTTAGCGTGACCGTGTAGGTCCCGGTGTTCGCGTATGCGTGATTGGAGGCTGCGCCGGTGCCCGTGGAACCATCGCCGAAGCTCCACGCGTAGGAGGTGATCGTGACGCCCGCGTCGGGATCGCTTGACCGGCCCCCGTCGAAGCTCACCGGCGTGCGCTCGAGAGGTTGGGCCGCTGAGGTCGTGAATGCGGCCTGTGGCGGCGAGCCGACCGTGATCTGCTGGGTGGTGCTGGCCAGGTTGCCCCGGTCATCGACAAGCGTCAGCTTCGCGGAGTAGCTCCCGGCGGTTGCGTAGGTGTGCGACCCCGTCACGAGGGTCGGACCGACGTTGAAGACTGTTGGCGTGCCATCCCCAAAGTCCCACGTCTCGCTCGTGTACGGGTTGGTACTTGTGCTGGTGCTCGGATCGAGAGTGAGCGCTGCACCGACCGGGTTCGAGCCCGGCGGCGGCACGCTGAAGCTCGGAGCGACGTTCCCCGGCGAGGGACTCATCTCGCAGTTGACGTCGCCGTTGCTCCACTCGCTCTGGACGTAATACGGGTCGCCGTTGATCAGCTGGTTGAAGAGCGTGCCTGCGCTGGAGGTCCCGCCGAGTGTCGGCGTGAACGAGTTGGGGTTGGTGGCGTAGGAGTTGCAGTTATCGCCGTTCTCGTTGCCGCCGCTGCTGTTCCACCAGCCGGTGCCGACCGGGTCGGTGAGCGCTTCGTTGTCCTCGTGGCTCATGTACTTGATCGCGACGTCGGCGATATCGGCATTTGGCTCCTGCACGATCGGGTTGCCGTCGGACTGGCAGTACTTCGGGTTCTGGCCGGCGCTCGCGCCATCGAAGAACAGCGGAATGGCGGAGTACAGAACGGTCGCCGCGCCGTCGGTAAAGGAGCTGTGGTAGGCGCAGAACACGGTGTCGGCGCAGTTCGAGGCGTCCGCGCAGATATTCACATCCCCCGGCGTCACGACGAAGTAGATCGGGGCGTTGGCCCCCGTTCCTGTAGGGAGCCCGTCCGCAGCGATCAGCCTGCTTACCTCCGCCTGGAGCTGGGCGTCGGTCAGACATGTGGGGTAGTACGTGGCGTTGACGTCCGGGCAATTGAGCAAATCCCGCACTGGATACGCCTGGGCGTCGACGATCGCTTGGCTCGCTGAGCTGAACGTCTGGCGGTAATCGGCGAACCCGGAGCCGTCGGTGAACTGGCGATCGACGCCGTAGACGTTGGTCGCCCTGCCGCTGTCGGCGGCCACGTCAGTGAAGTGGCGCTCTAGCAGCGCCTGCGAGCTCGCCGCGATGCTCTCGCCGCTGGGGGTCCAGAAGATCAGGTACGGCGCGCTCGAATGGATCACTGGGCCGCCGTGGTAGTCGAGATTGCCAGTGGAGGAAAAACCGCTGGCGCCGTTCGCGGCGGCCACCGATCCCGGGATCGAGGCAGGACTGACCCCTCGTCGTGGGGTCACACCCAGGAAATGACCGTTGCGCTGATGGACGACCACGGCAGAAGCGCTCGACGCGATCACCGCGAGCATCACGATCAATAGCCCTGCAGCACAAAGCCTGCCCACCCAAACGCGCTTCATCGTCCCCAAGCTCCTCTCGGCGTCCGCTGTAGTCAATCAGCTTCAAGTCCCCACGGAGCCTCGGCCACCCGAACAAATACCGATAAGCTGACTGCCTTTGATACCTTTTGTTGTTCCGCTCGCAACTGGGAGGACTTCATGGAGCCCGCCTCGCTTCAAACCGCAAAAGCTGCCCGTGCCGGCTCCCTGGAGAACCCCGAGGTGCTCGAGGACGTGCCGGGGCACGTGATCCCGATTCTCGAACGTGAATTCGACGATTTCGACACCGAGTCGACCCGATTTCTGAAGGGCGAGCTGCAGGAGGATGACTTCATCAAGTTCCGCCTCAAGCAGGGCGTTTACGGGCAGCGCCAGCCGGATGTGCAGATGATCCGGGTCAAGCTGCCGATGGGCGGAGTGACCCCGGATCAGCTCGATTCCTTCGCCAGCGTGATCGAGAAGTACGTGCCGCTGCGCAAGGGCCACGTCACCACGCGCCAGAACATCCAGATGCACCACATCCCCCTTCCCGACGTGGCTGAGCTGATGCGTGAGATCGCCGAAACCGGGCTGTCCTCCCGCGAGGGCTGCGGCAACACGATGCGCAACGTCACCGGCGACCCGCGCGCAGGCACGCTCGAGGGCGAGCTGTTCGATATCACCCCCTACGCCGGAGCCTACGTCCGGTACTTCGTGCGCCACCCGACGACGCAGGCGATGCCGCGCAAGGTCAAGACCGCGTTCACCGCCACCGATGACGACAACGCGATCACCGGCATCCACGACATGGCCTTCATCCCGCGCGAGCGCGACGGCGTGCGCGGAGTTGAGGTCAAGGTCGGCGGCGGGACCTCGATCATGCCGCGGATCGCGCCGACCCTGTACGAGTTCGTGGAGCTCGACAACGGCGACTACCTGAAGGTCACCGAGGCGTGCATGCGGATCTTCGATCGCCAGGACTTCCTGCGCGTCAACCGCGCCCGCGCCCGGATCAAGGTGCTGATCGACAAGATCGGCATCGACGCCTTCCGTGAGCAGGTCGAGGAGGAGCTCAAGGGCGACTGGGTCGCCGAGCGCGACTTCTCGCTTGACACGATCATGTATGAGGTCGACGAAGCGGCGAACGCTGCGGGCAAGGCCGAGACCTACGCCAGCCCCAACGGCGACCTGCGCGGGTACGAGCGGTTCGCACAGACCAACGTCCAGGCCCAGCGCCAGGACGGATTCTCGACCGTCGAGGTCACGATCCGCCGTGGCGATCTCACGCCGGAGCAGCTGCGCGGCCTCGGCCAGATCATGCGCGAGTACACCGGCGGCGCGGCGCGCACGACCGTTCACCAGAACTTCGTCCTGCGCTGGGTTCGCAACGACGCCGTCTACGAGGTGTGGCAGCGGTTGGGCGAGCTGGAGCTCGGCGACGCCGGGGCCGACGAGATCACCGATGTCGTCAGCTGCCCCGGGACCGACTCGTGCAAGCTCGGTATCACCAGCTCGATGGGCCTCAACCAGGCCGTCCACGAGCGGCTCGTCCAGATGCAGATCGACGACGCCGTGACGCGCCAGATCCACGTCAAGATGAGCGGCTGCCCCAACGGGTGCAGCCAGCATCACATCGCCAACATCGGCTTCTACGGCGCTTCGATCAAGGTCGGCGAGCACACGATTCCCGCCTACATCGCCCACCTCGGCGGTTCCTACGAAGGTGGCGATGTGCGCTACGGCCAGCGTCTGAAGGCGCGCCTGCCGGCCAAGCGAGTGCCGGACGCCGTGGAGCGGTGGGTTCGCTACTACGAGTCCGAGCGGTCACAGGACGAGACGTTCAACGCCTTCGTCGACCGGGTCGGAACCGCAGAGTTCGAGGCGCGCGTCAAGGATCTGGCGATGCCCGTCGAATTCGGCCTAAGCAACATGAGCTACTTCATCGACTGGACCAAGAACGCGCCGTTCGAGGTCGTCCGCGGTGAAGGCGAATGCGCCGTCTAGCCTTTCCCCGGTCATGAGCGTCGCTGCCCCAGATCTCGAGCAGGCCTCCACACAGGAGGTGCTGGCCTACGCGGTCGAGCACTTCCACCCCCGGCTGACCATGGCCTGCTCGTTCCAGAAGGAGGAATCGGTCCTCGTGCACATGCTGAGCGAGATCGAGCCGAAGGCGCGGATCTTCACGATCGACACCGGGGTGTTGTTCCCGGAGACGCTCCAGACCTGGAAGCGCTTCGAGGACCGCTTCGGCGTCAACATCGAGGTGCTCGACGCGCACAGCCCGGATCAACCGTGGACGGTCGCACGCTGCTGCAGCGCCGCCAAGGTCGACGCGCTGGAGCGGGCGCTCTCGGATGTGGACGCGTGGATCACCGGAATCCGGCGCGAGCATGCGCCCACCCGGGCGGCAGCGCCGAAGCTCGAGCGCGACGAGCGGCGAGGGATCTGGAAGGTCAATCCGCTGGCCGACTGGACCGAGAAGGATCTCTGGCGCTACATCTTCGAGCACGACCTTCCGTATAACCCACTGCACGATCGCGGCTATTCCTCGATCGGCTGCGAACCCTGCACGCAGCCCGGCGAGGGCCGCGAGGGCCGCTGGTCCGGGCAGGACAAGACCGAATGCGGGATCCACGTCGAGGTCACCGAGGGATCGGCATGAACCCGTTCGCCTACGAGCTCTCGCACCTGGAGACCCTCGAGGCCGAGTCGATCCACATCTTCCGTGAGGTCGCAGCCGAGTTCGAGCGGCCCGTGCTGCTGTTCAGCGGCGGCAAGGACTCGATCGTGCTGATGCGGCTGGCCGAGAAAGCGTTCCGCCCCGGGCGGTTCCCGTTCCCGATCATGCACGTGGACACCGGCCACAACTTCCCCGAGGTGATCGAATTCCGGGACCGGCTGGTCAACCAGCTCGGTGAGCGGCTGATCGTGGCCAGCGTCCAGGACTCGATCGACCAGGGCCGCGTGGCCGAGGAGACCGGACCGCGGGCGTCACGCAACCGGCTGCAGACGACGACGCTGCTCGACGCGATCGAGCAGCACGGCTTCGATGCGGCATTCGGTGGCGCCCGGCGAGACGAGGAGCGCGCCCGCGCCAAGGAGCGCGTGTTCTCGTTCCGTGACGACTTCGGCCAATGGGATCCCAAGCGCCAGCGCCCCGAGCTGTGGTCATTGTTCAACGGCAAGATCCGCAAGGGCGAGCACGTTCGCGTGTTCCCGATCTCCAACTGGACCGAGCTCGACGTGTGGCAGTACATCGCCCAGGAAGGGCTGGAGGTCCCACC
>DATCPD010000031.1:0-9734 GCA_036564325.1 Solirubrobacteraceae bacterium
GCTCGAGCTTGTGCGCGGACGCCGAGCCGAGCTTCAGCAGCTCGAGCACGAGCTGGTGGCCAAGCAGAGAACGGTCGACGAGCGCCTGTCGGAACTGACGTCCTGAGGCGCTACAGCAGGAACACGGCGGCCAGAGACGTAACCAGCAGCCAGCTTCGCGGTAAGTTGCTCTGGAACGTCGGTTTGCGGAGCGACGCCGAGCCTGTCTCGGCCTTCACGCCCGTGAGATACACCGACTGTCGCCCCCCCCTGGACATTGTGATCCCCGTTACGCAAAGCTCGCAGCGCTGGCTGCCGCGCCTGATGGCTCTGGCTGCGGCGTTGGTCGGCGCCGTCAACATCGCCTCGGCGCTGACCCCGAGCATCCGCTGGCGCGGGCATGTCCTGCTCGACGTCGAGCCCGTCGAGGCGATCCGGCTGTTTCACGCGCTGGCGCTTCCGGCTGGAGCGGCGCTGTTGCTGGTGGCTCCATACCTGATCAAGCGTCGCCGGCGGGCGTGGCAGGCCGCGATCATCCTGATGCTGGTGCTCGGCCTGTTCGACCTGCTCAAGGGGCTCGACTTCGAGGAGACCGCCATCACCTGGGGATTCGCCGCCGTGCTGCTCGCCGGACGGCGGGCGTTCGCGGTGCGCCATGACCCGATCTCGCTGCGCTCGGCGATCTGGCGCGTGCCCCTGCTCGGCGGACTCGGCCTGACCGCGGCCGCCGTGACGGCATGGGCCTCCCAGGGTCGTCCTTCGTGGACCTCGGTGGCTCGCGAGACGGGCGACCTCCTGCGCTGGCAGTCGGGACCGATCCACTTCAACCATCCGTTCGCCTGGATGCCGCTCGGCGTTCACGTGATCGAGGTCGCCACGCTGCTGGCCATCGCCTACGTGATCTTCCGGCCGCTGGCGGCGCCCAGGGCCCTGCCCGGCCCGGGCGCCCGCGCGGCGGCGGCCGAGCTCGTGCGCGCCCACGGTCACGACACGCTGTCGTTCTTCAAGCTCCGCGCGGACAAGCAGTACTTCTTCAGCCGCGATGGCGGGGCATTCGTCGGCTACCGCATCGAGAACGGCGTCCTGCTGCTGTCCGGCGACCCCGTCGGTCCGCCGGAGAGCTTCGCGGAGCTGCTCGGGGAGCTGCGGCGCTTTGCGGAGGCCAGAGGGCTGAGGCTCGGCGCGGTCGGCGCCAGCGAGCACCTGCTGGGGCTCTACGAGGAGCTGGGGCTGCGAACCATTTACCTGGGCGACGAGGCGATCCTCGAGCTCGACAAGTTCTCACTGGAGGGCCGGGCCATCCGCAAAGTCCGGCAGTCGGTCAGCCGCCTCAGCAAGGCGGGCTTCGGCGCCGAGCTGCAGGAGCTGAGCGCGCTCGATCAGGCCACGATCGAGCAGGTCGAGCACGTGCTCGAGTGCGGGCGCGAGGGCGCCCCCGAGCGTGGCTTCTCCATGGCCATGGACTCGATCCAGGGCCCTGAGGGCCATGACACGCTTGTCGTGCTGGCGCGGGACGACGACCAGCGGATCCGCGGCGTGCTGCATTTCGTCCCCGTCTACGGGCGCAACGCCGTCTCGCTGTCGTTCATGCGGCGTGACCCGGAGACGCCGAACGGGCTCACCGAGTTTCTGGTCGTCAAGGCGGCCGAGCTCCTGCGTGAGCGCGGGATCAGCGAGATGTCGCTGAACTTCGCCGCGTTTGCGAAGTGGATTCACAGCCCGGAGAAGCGGATCGAGCGCTGGCTGGGGAAGCTGATCGCGCTGGGGAACCCGTTTTTCCAGATCGAGAGCCTGTACCGCTTCAACGCCAAGTTCTTCCCGCGGTGGGAGCCTCGTTACCTCGTCTACGAGGGTGCTCTGGGGCTTCCGCGGGTGGGCATCGCCGCGATGTGGGCCGAAGGACAGCTGCCCAAGCCCTCGCTGCGCAGCCGCTCCGCGCTGGCCCAGGGACGCTGAAGGCAAGCTCCCCAATCTCGCGCTAACGTTGTCGCCGCCGGATGGCCTTCGCGACCGGGGGCCGGCGGCACGTGCCGCCGGCTTTTCCAGGTGACGCCCGCGCCGTCGGGCCGGTACCCTTGCGGCCCCCCAAGACCCCCTGCTTAGCTTGAAGAGCGCCCATCGACCCCATGACGAAAAGTCGTCCCTCAATAACCGGAAGGTTTGCCGGGGCAGGCACGCGACTGCGGTCGGAGAGCGGGATCGAGGTCGACGTTGTCACTGACCGCGGCCTCCACCTCTGAGTCGCCTGTGACGCTGCTTCGTTACATCGACGTGGTGGTACTTGTGGTGGCCGCCCCGATCCTGCTGCTGATCGGCGTCTCCGCCGGAGGCTATGCGACCGGCGCCGGAACGTGGATCGTTCTGCGGGCCATTGGGGTAGGAGTTGATCGCTGGGCCACCGCCGCCCAGGCCGCCAACCAACAGATCACCCTGAGACTCTCCTACCTCCTGACCCGGCTGTTCCTGCTCGCGCTGGCGGTCATCCTCGCGCGCCAGAGCGGCGGACGCGGCGCCGGACTCACGGCGCTGGCGGTCATCGTGTTCGCGTTCACCGCTGAGCTGGTCATCTCGGCCGCGAACCGCCCGAGGCGGCGATGAGCAACACCCGCAAGCTCATGTACGGCATCGGCGGGTTCTACGTCTTCGGATTGATCCTGCTCGCGGCGATTTCCGGCCTCAGCTCGCACAAGAACACCTCGTTCCAGGTTCAGAACGAGTTCAAGCTCACCGACTGGGTGCACCTGGGCGTGTTCAGTATCAACCGGGCGGTGCTCTATCTGTTCGTCTCGTCGATCCTCACGGTCGTGACGATGTTGTGGATCGCCCGGCGGATGCAGGCCCGGCCGAATCGCGTGCAGACCGCCGTGGAGACGATCTACTCGCTGATGCGGGACAACATCGCGCGCGGGAACATGAACGATTCAATGGCCGCCAAGTGGTTCCCGTTCCTGGGGGCGCTATTCCTGTTCATCTGGTTCTGCAACCTGATCGGCTACCTGCCGCTGCCGACCAACTCCGAGGAGAAGTTCAACCTGTTCGGCGCCCACATTCCGTCGTTCGCGCTGTACGCCGCGACGGCAAACGTGTCGGTCCCGCTGGTGCTGGCGCTGATCGTGTTCATCGCCTTCAACACGGAGGGCATCCGTGCACAAGGATTCATCGGCTACGTCAAGAGCCTGATCCCGACCGGGGTGCACGGACCGATGCTGATCCTGATCGCCCCGCTGGAGATCGTCTCCAACTTCATGCGCCTGATCTCACTGACCGTCCGATTGTTTGCCAACATCCTGGCCGGCCACATGATCATCCTGTTCATGTCCGGAGGACTGGCCGTGATCCTCGGGCTGTCGGTGCTGGGATGGTTCACGTTGCCCGTCGGCATCCTCGTCTACCTGTTCGAACTGGGCCTCGTGGCCACGCTCCAAGCCTTCATCTTCGCGACCC
The DNA here is from genome assembly GCA_036564325.1 of Solirubrobacteraceae bacterium. GTDB lineage: Bacteria > Actinomycetota > Thermoleophilia > Solirubrobacterales > Solirubrobacteraceae > Palsa-465. Next base: position 3,424 of record DATCPD010000031.1, read on the forward strand.
TCGCAGCCATCTACCTCGGTGGCTCGGTCACTCATCACTAAACAAACAAGGAGCTGAGCTCAAGTGCTTTCACACATCCTCTCGTTTGCGGCCGCCTCCACTGGGGTCGGGGCGGGACTCGGCATCGGGATCGGCGGCGGCCTCGGGGCCCTCGGGGCCGGTGTCGGCATCGGAATCATCTTCGGCAAGGTCATCGAGGCCGTCACCCGGCAGCCTGAGATGCGCGACGAGATCACCAGCATCCAGTGGCTCGGGTTCGCCTTGACCGAGGCGGTCTTCTTCTACGGCCTCGTCGCCGGGCTGATCTCCTACGTCCTCAAGTAATGCCCGCCGTCCCGCTCCATACCGCCGCGTCCAGCGGCTCGTTCCTGATCTCGCCCAACGTGGGCCTGATGATCTGGACGCTGCTGCTGTTCGTTATCTCGATGTACGTACTGGCCAAGCTGGCGTTCCCGCGGATCTCCGAGGCGCTGGACAAACGACAGCATGCGATCGAGGAGTCGATCGATCACGCTGAGCGGGTCCGCCACGAGGCCGACGATCTGCTCGAGGAGTACCGCGAGCGGCTGCGCCAGGCGCGTCAGCAGGCCGAGGAGATCGTCGACCGGGCACGCAAGACGGCCGAGATCCACGAACGTGACGGCCAGGAGGAAGCCAAGAAGCGGCGCGAGCAGATGATGGAGCAGACGCGCCGGGACATCGAGTCCGAGACCCGCCGCGCGATCCGCCAGATCCGTTCCGAGGTCGCCGACCTGACCGTACTGGCGACCGAGAAGGTCACGCGGAAGACCCTGAACGACGACGATCAGCGCCGGCTCGTCGAGGACGCCCTGAGCGAGCTCGACTTCAGTGCGCTGAGTCCCGGGAGCCACACGTAGTGGAGGAGATCGCCGAGGTCTACGCGCGCTCGCTGTTCGAGGTCGCCAAGGAGCGCGACGAGCTCGACGTGGTGCGCGAGCAGCTGGGTCAGTTCGCCGACGCCCTGTCGGAGGAGCGCCAGCTGGCCCAGTTCTTCTTCTCGCCCTACTTCTCCACCGCGGAGAAGAAGGACGGACTGGAGAAGCTGATCGACGGCGCTGACGAGATCTTCATGAACTTCCTGCAGGCGCTGATCGAGCGTCACAGGATGCCCGCGATCTTCCGCATCCGCAGCCGCTATGACCAGATGTGGGATGACGAGAACAAGCTGCTGCCGGTCCAGGTCACCAGTGCGATCGAGTTGGACGAGAAGACCATCCGCAGCATCGGCGATCGCATCGGCGAGCAGACGGGGCTCAAGGTTGAGCTCTCCAGCGACATCGACCCCGACATTCTTGGTGGCATCGTGCTCAGAGTGGGCAATTTCATCCTCGATGCCTCGATCCGGAACCGACTGAACCAACTTCGCAAGCAAGTCGCGCAGGCCTAGAGCGCCAGGCCTCGAGCGCGATACAAGGAGCCATCTGATGCAGATCAATCCCGACGAGATCACCTCAATCCTCAAGAACCGGATCGAAGGCCTCGACAGTTCGAGTTCCGACCTGACCGAGGTTGGAACGGTGCTGTCGGTGGCCGACGGCATCTGCCGTATCCACGGGCTCGAGAACTGCATGTCATTCGAGATGCTCGACCTGCCGCATGACGTCACGGGCCTGGCGCTGAACCTCGAGTCAGACAACGTCGGCGCCGTGCTGTTCGGCGACTGGGAGAAGATCTCCGAGGGCGACACTGTCCGCCGGACCAAGCGCCTGCTGGAGATCCCCGTGGGCGAGGAGATGCTCGGCCGGATCGTCGATCCGCTTGGCAACCCGCTCGACGGCAAGGGCGAGATCAACACCGATAAATTCCGGCCGGCCGAGCACAAGGCTCCCGGCGTGGTCCAGCGCCAGCCGGTCAAGGAGCCGATGCTCACCGGGCTGAAGGCGATCGACTCGATGATCCCGATCGGCCGCGGCCAGCGCGAGCTGATCATCGGCGACCGCCAGACCGGCAAGAGCGCGATCGCGATCGACACGATCATCAACAACCGGGACCGGGACCTGATCTGCGTCTACGTGGCGATCGGTCAGCGCAAGTCCACCGTGGTCGCGCTGGCCCAGACCCTCGAGGATGCCGGTGCGCTCGAGAACACGATCATCGTGATGGCCGCCGCCGACGAGTCGGCCCCGATCAAGTTCCTGGCTCCGTACGCCGGCTGCGCGATGGCCGAGTACTTCCTCTACGACGGCAAGGCCGCGCTGACCGTGTACGACGATTTGACCAAGCACGCCTATGCCTACCGGCAGATGTCGTTGCTGCTGCGCCGGCCGCCGGGCCGCGAGGCGTACCCCGGCGACGTGTTCTACCTGCACTCGCGGTTGCTCGAGCGCGCGGTCAAGCTCAACGACGACCTGGGGGCCGGCTCGCTGACCTCGCTGCCGATCATCGAGACCCAGGCCGGGGACGTGGCCGCGTACATCCCCCCCAACGTGATCTCGATCACCGACGGCCAGATCTTCCTCGAGCCGAAGCTGTTCTACTCGGGCGTGCGCCCCGCGATCAACGTCGGCATCTCGGTTTCCCGGGTGGGCGGCAATGCGCAGATCCAGCCGATGCGCAAGGTGTCCGGGCGGCTGAAGCTCGACCTCTCGCAGTACCGGGAGCTCGAGGCGTTCGCGCAGTTCGGATCCGAGCTCGATGCCGAGACCCAGCGCACTCTGGCTCGCGGCGAACGGCTGGTCAAGACGCTGAACCAGGCCGAGCGCCACCCGATGGCCGTCGAGGACCAGGTCGTGCAGATCTACGCGGCGACCAACGGCGCCCTCGACCGGATCGCCGTCGACAAGGTGGAGCGCTTTCTCGCCGATCTGACCGACTCGGTGCGCTCCAACGAGCCCGATCTGCTGAAGAAGATCGCCGACGGCGATTGGAGCGACGAGACTCAGTCCCAGGTCGAGAAGGCGGTCGAGCGCGTCGCCGAGGACTTCGGGTACGACCTCGAAGAAGAGGGTCATCCGATGGAGGACGACGACGAGCCGAAGCGCTCGGAGGAAAAGTCGGCCAACGGCTCGCAGGAGCGCTCCGAGGACAGCGAGAAGGACCAGGAGAACGAAAAGGAGGAAGAGGCCGTCCCCGCGTGAGCGGCGGCGGCTAACTCCCGATGGCAACCTCGCAGCGGGATGTCCGCAACCGGATCAGTTCGGTCAAGAACATCCAGAAGATCACCCGAGCGATGGAGATGGTCGCCGCCGCGCGGCTGCGGCGGGCCGAGCAGCGGATCGAGGAGCTGCGTCCGTACGCCAGCGCGATCCGGCGGATGACCCGGCAGGCGGCGGAGGCTGCCGGCAGCGTGCCGAAGCTCCCGATCCTGGCCGAGCACGATCAGGTCCAGAACGTCGGCATCCTGCTGATCGCGGGCGACCGCGGACTGGCCGGCGCCTTCAACTCCAACATCGTCCGCGCCGGCACGGCCGCCGGGCGCGAACACGATTCCGGGGGCCGCAGGCCGCTGTACTTTGCCTCCGGCAAGCGCCCCGCCTCCTCGCTGCGCTTCCGCGGCCTGGACGTGGCCGACAGCTTCACCGGTTTCACCGACCGCCCGGCCTACGCGGACGCGCGGCGGATCGCCGAACGCCTGATGGCGGCGTACATCGACGAGGACGTGGACCGGGTGGAGATCTTCTACAACGGCTATATCTCACCGATCTCCCAGGTCGTACGTCGCGAGACGCTGCTCCCCCTGCAGCAGGCGTCGATCCTCGAGGAGGACGATGACGAGGACGGCGACCAGACCGAGGAGGAGCGCGCGGACGCCGAGCGCGACAAGCGCGCCCTGGTCGAGTACGAACCTGACCCGGAGGAGATCCTCAGGCGGCTCGTCCCCGACTACGTCGAGATCTCGATCTACCGGGCGCTGCTGGAATCTACAGCCTCGGAGCACGGCGCCCGGATGACCTCGATGCGCAACGCGTCCGACAACGCGGGGACGCTGATCGACGATCTCACTTTGGAGATGAACCGAGCCCGCCAAGCAGAGATCACGCAGGAGATCATGGAAGTCGTGGCCGGGGCGGAGGGCCTCAGCTAGCGCTCGCCCACTAAATTGGAATTGCCTTGCCGCGGCACGTGCCCCGGCCGGATTGGAGAAACATGTCAGCCACAGCAGAGACAGAATCGACTTCAAAGGAAGAGCAGAACGTCGGCCGGATCGAAGAGATCCAGGGCGTCGTGATCGAGGCCGTCTTCCCCGACAAGCTGCCCGAGATCTACAACGCGATCAGGGTTCGCCGCCCCGAGGCCGGGCGCGCCGAGGAGGACGAGGACATCGCGGCGGCCCACGACGAGTACCTGGTGTGCGAGGTGCAGCAGCACCTCGGCGACGACCGCGTCCGCGCGGTCGCGATGGATACGACCGACGGCCTCGCGCGGGGAACCGAGGTGATCGACACCGGCGGGCCGATCACCGTGCCGGTCGGCCGGGCCACGCTCGGGCGCATCTTCAACCTGCTCGGGCAGCCGATCGATCAGGGCGACGAGCTCGATGAGGACATCGAGCGCTGGCCGATCCATCGTGACGCTCCGACCGTCGAGGCGCTGACCCCGACGACCGAGATGTTCGAGACCGGGATCAAGGTCATCGACCTGCTCGCCCCGTACGCCAAGGGCGGCAAGGTCGGGCTGTTCGGCGGTGCCGGCGTCGGCAAGACCGTGATCATTCAGGAGCTGATCCACAACCTGGCCCAGGAGCACGGCGGTCTGTCGGCGTTCTGCGGCGTCGGCGAGCGCTCACGTGAGGGCAACGACCTGTGGCTCGAGATGAAGGAGTCAGGCGTCCTCGACAAGACGATGCTCGTGTTCGGGCAGATGAACGAGCCTCCGGGCGCGCGCATGCGAGTGGCCCTGTCCGGCCTGACGATGGCGGAGTACTTCCGTGATCAGGAGGGTCAGGACGTGCTGCTGTTCATCGACAACATCTTCCGCTTCGTGCAGGCCGGTTCGGAGGTGTCCGCGCTGCTCGGCCGGATGCCCTCCCAGGTCGGCTACCAGCCGACGCTCGAGTCGGAGATGGGTCAGCTGCAGGAGCGGATCACGTCCACGCGCAACGGCTCGGTCACCTCGATCCAGGCGATCTACGTCCCGGCCGACGACCTCACCGATCCGGCGCCGGCCTCGGCGTTCGCGCACCTCAACTCGACGACGTCGCTGTCTCGGTCGATCTCCGAGAAGGGCATCTACCCGGCCGTGGATCCGCTCGACTCAACCTCGACGATCCTCAAGGCGGAGATCCTGGGCGAGGAGCATTTGAATGTCGCCAATGAGGTCAAGGAGGTGCTGCAGCGCTACCGCGAGCTGCAGGACATCATCTCGATTCTCGGAATCGACGAGCTCTCAGATGAGGATCGGTTGACGGTCAACCGCGCGCGCAAGCTCGAGCGGTTCCTCTCGCAGCCGTTCCACGTGGCAGAGCAGTTCACCGGAACACCGGGCGTGTTCGTGCCCGTGGCGGAATCGATCCGCGGCTTCAAGGAGATCCTGGAGGGCAAGCACGATGAGCTGCCCGAGTCGGCGTTCTTCATGAAGGGCACGATCGACGATGTGGTCAAGGGCGCCCACGGGGATTCGAAGGACGACGACGACAGTGGCGATGACGCTGACGCCAAGGACGAGGATGGCGGCCGCGACAGCGACGACTCCGACCGCAAGAGCGACGACTCCGACGGTGAGGGCTCGGACGACGCCAAAGACGGTGGCGAGGAGTAATGGCGCACGCGAAGTTCCGGGTCGAGGTGCTCACCCCGGAGGGTGAGGTCTTCAACGACGAGGTTGAGATGGTCTCGACCCGGACGACGACGGGGTCGATCGGCGTGCTCGCGCACCACACGCCGCTGCTGGCGATGCTCGATCCCACCGAGTTGCGCCTGTACAAGAGCGACTCCGACGTGGTCTCGTTCGCCCAGGCCGAGGGCTACATGCAGGTCGCCCGCAACCGCGTCCTGCTACTGGTGGAGGAGGCGTATCCGCCCGACGAGATGGACGTCGGCGACCTGCGTGAGCGGCTGCGACAGGCCGAAAGCGAGCTGGAATCCGCCGGCGATGACTCCGAGCGCCGGCGCGTCGCCGAGCGCGACCAGGCCCGCCTCGAGCAGTTCCTGAGAATCGCCGAAAGTTCGTAGGACTCGCTGCCGCCCAGGTCCGATCTATCCTGAGCCGTCATGGTTGACGAGCGAATCCTGGCCGAACGGTTGATCTCCTACGACACCTCTCGGGCCGAGGAAGTTGTCGCCGCCGCAGGATTCGTCAAGGGATGGCTCGAATCCCGGGACATCGAGGTGCGCCATCAGGATCACAACGGA
>DATCPD010000032.1:0-4109 GCA_036564325.1 Solirubrobacteraceae bacterium
GCTCAGCGAGCGCCTGAAGCGCAGCCTCGTCTCGGCCATCGCGGCACGGCTCCATCCAGACGACGTCGCAGCCGATTCGCTGCAGGCCAAGGGCCCAGTGCAGGTACGCCCAGAGATGACCCGCCCCGGCGCGATAGCCGAGCGTGTCTGCCGCGATCCACACTGAGCGGCCCATGCGGATCGTCGAGCTTATCTCCCCTCAGTGAGCACCTCCGTCCGGGGACGTTGGCGCCCCCGAGCGGGCTCAGCGTCCTTGCCACCGCGGCGCGCGCTTGTCGGCAAACGCGCGCACGCCCTCACGAAAGTCCTCGGAGGAGAAGCACTCCCGCCGAAGGGCGATCAGCTCGGCCTCCACATGTGGCGCCAGCGCGGCCTGGCCGTCGAGCACAGCTCGGATCACGCGCTTGTTGCCGAGTTGCGCCAGGGGGGCGTTTCCCGCCAGCTCCTGAGCGAGCTCCAGCGCCTCTGCCGCGAGCCGCTCCGGCTCCACGACCGAGTTGACCAGCGCCCAGGCGCACGCTGTCTCAGCGTCGATTCGCCGGCCCAGCAGGAACAGCTCCCGTGTGCGGGCGGCGCCGATCGTGTCGATGAACTTGCGAATGCCCGTGTGCGAGTAGACGAGCCCGAGCTTGGCCGGCGGCATTCCGAGCTTGATCGGGGCGGCCGCGACGCGCAGGTCGCACGACAGCGCCAGCTCGAGACCGCCGCCGATGGTGTGGCCGTTCAGGGCCGCCAGCGTCGGGAACGGGTACGCCTCGATCGCGTCGATCGCGGCGGCGAACGGATGCGCGACGAGCTTCTCGGCCTCGTCGGCGAACACGGAGTCCGGGAGGTCGCCGATGTCGTAGCCGGCGGAGAAGATGCTGCCCTCGCCGGTGATGATCACGCAGCGAACGTCCAGCTGCGGCATCGTCGCCGCGAAGCCGTCGAGGATCGCGTGGTCCAGGGCACCGCGCTTGCCCGGATTGGAGATCGTCAGGCGAGCCACGCCGGGCGAGGGCTCGTCGACCAGCAGACGGCCACCCTCCTCCGCGGGGGGCTGGCCAGGACTACTCGAGGACAACGAGCGTGTCGCCCTCTGAAACCGACTGACCCTCCTCGCAGCGGATCTCCTTCACCTTGCCCGGATCTTCCGCCTCGACCGGCATCTCCATCTTCATCGACTCGAGGATCACGACCGTGTCGCCCTCCTCCACCGTGTCGCCGACCTCGACCTCGATCTTCCACACGGTGCCGGTGATGTGGGCCTCGACGTCAGACAAGTTGAGCCTCCTGAGCTAGTGAATCCGGCGGCAGCATAGTGTTGTGAGGCGACGGGAACTCTACGCCGGCGTCTTAGAACCAAGCCGTCTTGATGGCGACCTTGCGGGTGAGCCTCTTCGCGTCGGCGGGGGCCGAGAAGATCATCCAGGGCTCAGTCCTGCGGATCGGGTCACCCCAGAGAACATTCCTGCGCTTCCCGCAGAAGAAGTTCGCCCGGCGGTGATCGACCACGTTCGTCGCCCCCGTCGCCAGCACGCAGTTCGCGCCCGAGACGGTCTGCAGCGCCCACGGCAGCCCGGACGTCGATGGTTTGCCCTTGTTGGCGAACCCGGCGGGGAGGCGCTTGGTCAGCTTGATCTTGATCGCGGACGTGCTCCCGGGACCGCTGGGGCAGAGCACGAACGGCACCTTCCCCGAGCTGAAGCAGGGGTCGTAGATCAGGTTGCGCGAGATGCATCGCCAGGTGTCCTTGCGCCCCGAGGCCGCTGACCCCGAGAAGCACGAGCCACGGTGGGTCTGGGCGACGTGGACGGAAGGCGCGCCGGACGCGGTGAACGGTTCGTAGATCCGCGCACTGGTCCGCGTCGCGGCCGCCGCCGGCGCCGCGCCGACGAGCAGCCCGATGATCGCGCCGAGCACTGCGCGCTGAGAACGTGATCTGACCATGTCCCTGCCTCCTCGAGGTGATTCTGCCGCGGTTTCTGCGCGCCCGAAGGCTACTACGGGGATCGTCGGCGTCCTCCGCGCTGAGCGCGCCAGCGGCGGCGGCGGATCTCGTTCGCCACGAGCGCCCCGAGCGGACGGGTGCTGGCAACTTCGTAGCGGCGAGGCGCGTCCGGGCGCTTCTGCGCCCATCCGTACCAGGCGTCCTCCCGGATGAACCGGGTGAACGAGGGATGCTGCCTGACGATCAGTTCGAACACGGCCAGCAGGTGCGGCTCGGTTCGCTCGCTGTCCGACAGCGGCCCCAGGGGAAGTCCGTCCCCGCTGGGGGCGATCCACGGATTGCGCTCATAGGTCCACTCGAGGTCGTCCATCAGGAGCCAGCCCTCGGGCCGCAACAGCTTCTCGATCAGAACGACGGCCAGGCCGTCGACGTTCCAGTTCTTGGAGCCGTCGAGATAGCAGAAATCAAAGCGCGGCTGACAGTTTCCGTCGCTGTCGCTCGCCTGCTCGATCTGCTGCTTGAGGAACCAGTTGTAGGAGCTGTGTTCACGGACGATCGTCACGCGGTGGGCAAGACCGGCGGTGGCGAGCACCTGCTCCGGGGACGGGTCGTAGGCCGCGCCGCCATGGTCGACGGTCGTCACATGCCCATGGCCGTTTGCCTCCAGAGCGGCCGCGATGTAGGCGGCCGAGACTCCGTGAGCGGTGCCGAGCTCGAGCACGTGTTCAGGGCGACTGGCCAGGATGTGGTCATAGACGCGCCGGCCCAGCCGGGGCGTCATGAACGGAATGCCCTCCACGGCTGCGGCGACCGCCTCGAACTTCATCGTCGTAGATCTTGGCACGGACTTGCACCAGTTTCCGGGATCCATCCGGCTGCTGCGGTTGACTGGGCCCCGGCCTGTGGATTGCATGGACGCGGTGAGGAGAGATAAGTGGCCGAGAAGAGCGTCTTCATAAGCTCCTGTTCCCGACGTCAGCTCGCTCGGCGCCGAGCGGCGCGAGCGATGTGGCGCTATGAGCTGCCGCCCATGCTGCTGGTGCTCGTGCTCGGGATCGCGGCGTTCATGGCCGGTCGCGGCGGCATCTGAGCAGGGGTTGCCTGTGTGAGCCGGGACCGCTTCAGGGGGTGAGCGGGGACCCGCCCTAGGGTGCCTAGGCGCGGGTGCGCAGCGCGTGGACGATGGCTGGGCCTAACAAGTTCAACCACAGGAGCCACCCATGCGTAGATTCAACCCCTCATTTGCAGCCCTGGCCATCGCTTGCTTCGCGCTGTTCACGGCGCTGGGCGGCACCAGCCTCGCCGCCTCGCTGCTCATCGGAACCAAGCAGATCAAGAACGGCGCTGTGACCAGCAGCAAGATCGGCGCCGACCAGGTACGCAACCGCAACCTCGCGCCCGCAGCGGTCAAGTCCGGGACGCTCGCCGACAACAGCGTCACCTCGTCGAAGCTTGCCGACGGATCGGTCACGAGCGCGGACGTGGCACCGAACACGTTCCTGCCGGCCAACGGAACGGCGGACAACTCCTCCCAGCTGGGCGGACACCCGTCCGGGGACTTCCTCCTCGGCCGCGGCGGCATGTTCGTCAACCGCGTCAGCATCCCCGCGGGCCAGACGCAGCTGTTGATCTCGCTCGGATTCGGCGAGTTGATCGGCAAGTGCGCGGCCGGCGGGGTACCGCAGGTCGAGTATCAGTCGGACGTCGACAGCGTGAACCTGGTGGATTCCGTGACCGACTACGGCTCGCCTGCCGGCACCGCATCGATTCACACCACCAACGGCCTCACCCGGGGTGGGTTGTACATCGAGACCCACAACACGGTCGTGCCGCAGGCGATCACCTGGCAGGCCGCATACGACAACGGAACGCCCCACGTCGCCACCGCGTGGACGACCGGCCAGGACATCGGCGGGTCGAGCTGCATCTTCATCGCGCAGGGGCTGGCCAGCAACTAGACGTTGTCCAGCCGTACTACGGTCCCGGGCGGGCGGCTTCGGCCGGCCGCCCGGCCGGCGTGTCCGCTGCGCGCCCGCGGGATCGCCGCGGGTCGCCGGACCGCCGCCGCGGCGCTGGCGACGGATGAGGTCGGTCCGTAGGCGAGGTCGGTCCGTAGGCGAGGTCGGTCCGTAGGCGAGGTCGGTCCGTAGGCGAGGTTGGTCCGTAGGCGAGGTCGGTC
>DATCPD010000069.1:0-2027 GCA_036564325.1 Solirubrobacteraceae bacterium
GCCCCGCCCTCGCGCAAGCGCCCGCGGTGCGCGCCGGCGCGGCCCGAGCCACTCCCGCAGCGAGCACGACGACCGCGCTCGCGCCGAGCGCACGCGTCACCGCCGTCACAGTCAGCGCCCCACCCCCGGCCACCCCGGCCAGGGTCAGCGTCATCCGCACCCTCACCCCGGCGCCGCGGGCGACCCCCCGGCCGCTGGCCACACGCTCGGGCCCCGACGCGCGCCCGGTGCCCGCCGCCGCGCCGAGCTGGTCCTCGACCGCTCCCGCTCAGTCCACGGGTGCCCCGCCCGCGCAGGCGAGCGGTCCGCCGCCGACCCAGCTCGCCCAAACGCAGCCCGCGCTCCCGACTAATGTTGCGCCTTCGCAACGCGTCGAGAGGAGCAGGCAGCCGTGAAGATCCGTGCCGCGGTCCTGGAGCAGTTCGGGGCGCCGCTGAACGTCACCGAGGTCGATCTCGCTGAGCCCCGGGCGGGCGAGGTGCTGGTCCGCCTCGAGGCGTGCGGCGTGTGCCACACCGACATGTACACGGCTTCCGGCGCGGACCCGTCCGGCTATGCGCCGGCGGTGCTCGGTCACGAGGGCGCCGGGATCGTGGAGCGAATCGGCGAGGGCGTACGCGACGTGAAACCCGGCGACCGCGTGGTGACGCTGTTCTCGCCCCAGTGCCGCGAGTGCATCCACTGCCGCAGCCCGAAGACGAACCTGTGCCTGGCCATCCGCGACCAGCAGAATCTCGGTCACCTCCCGGACGGCACGACCCGCCTGTCACGCGATGGCGAGCCGATCCGCCATTTCATGGGCACGAGCACATTCGCCGAGTACACGGTGATGCCGGAGATCGCGCTGGCCAAGATCTCGCCGGAGGCTCCCGCGGACCGTGCGTGCCTGTTCGCCTGCGGCCTCTCCACCGGGCTCGGGGCGGCGATCAACACCGCCAGGGTGGAAGCCGGATCGACGTGCGTCGTGTTCGGTGCCGGAATGGTTGGACTGGGCGCCGTGGCCGGGTGCCGGCTCCAGGGGGCCGAGCGGATCATCTGCGTAGACCTCTCGCCGGAGCGGCTCGAGCTGGCGCGCGGCCAGGGCGCCACCGACACCTGGATCGGCGGCCCCGAGGTCGTGGCCAAGGTGCTGGAGGAAACCGGCGGTTTCGGGGCCGACTACACGTTCGAGGCCACCGGGCTGGTGGCGATCATGCGCCAGGCGGTGGAGGCGGCGCGGATGGGCTGGGGCCTGTGCACCGTGGCCGGGGTCGCGGGGAAGGGCGAGACCCTCGACATCATCCCGCGCTACCTGATCACCGGCCGGCGCGTTTGCGGCTCCTCGTTCGGCGGGGTCAAGGGGCGCGACCAGGTCCCCGAGCTCGTGCAGCTCTACCTCGACGGCCGCCTCGACGTGGATCCGTTCATCTCGCACCGGATCACGCTCGACGAGGTCGGCCGGGGGTTCGAGCTGATGGAGCGCCAGGACGGGATCCGCAGCGTGATCAGCTTCGCTTGAGCGGACCGCGCCGGCGGCGCTGGCGGACCCGGAACGCGACCCCGATCCCGGCGCCGATCAGCGCCGCCCCGATGTACGGCGGGTTCACCGCCAACGCGAGCGCCAGGCCGAGCATCGCGAGCCAGATCGCGGGCCGGAAATCTCGCCAGTCGCCGGTCACCGAACGCCCACACTGAGCTCGGAGGAGATCTGCTTCTGGATCGCGGCGACGGCGCGGAACGCCTCCTTGAGATGGCTGCGCATGAGTGGGCTGAGTGTCGCAGGATCGACGAAGTCGTCGGGTTCCACGCCTCGGCGCAGCTGCCCCACCTGATGGCCCAGGCGAAGACCGGTGATCAGCTCGAACGCGTCCTCGAGCGAGTGGGCGTCCGCGGCGGGCAGCGTCCCGGCGGCGCCGGCGGCGCGGAGCCGCTCGCTGGTCCCGGCGTTGGTCACCCCGGCCGCCATCGCCGCCCAGCGGGCAAGATCGACGATCGGCAGCAGCCCTCCGTGCTTGAGGTCGAGCCGGCCCCGGTGCTCACCGCCGTGC
>DATCPD010000115.1:0-2136 GCA_036564325.1 Solirubrobacteraceae bacterium
CTGGTCGAGGAGGTCCAGTCGCGCTTCGAATTGACGATCGACGACGTCGAGATCACCGAGGAGAACTTCGGCTCGATCGAGGCGATCGCGAAGTTCGTCGCCTCGAAGCGGTCTTGAGCTACGCGTCGGTTGCAGAGGACCTTTCCGGCTGGGCGGCACGCGACCCCGACCGGGTCGCGGTGATCGTCGGCGACAGGGAGGTCTCCTACGGGGAGCTGGACGGCCTCACAGACCGTCTCGCGGCAGGCCTGCGCGAGCAGGGCGTGGAGCGTGGAGATCGGGTGGCGATCATGCTCCCGAACGGGATCGAGGCGGTGGTCGCGATCCAGGGGACGCTTCGCGCGGGCGCCGCGATCATGCCCGTCAACCCGACGGCCAAGCACGACCGGGTAAGCGATCTTCTGCAGCGCTCCGAGGCAGCAGTGCTGCTGACCGACGAGGAGCGCAGCGGGGAGGCCGGGCAGGCTGTGGCGAACGTCGGCGATGTGCGCTGGTTCTCAGACCTCGACCGGCTGAGCAGCGACGCTGGGGTGCAGCACGAGACGCCCGACGACGCCGACCTTGCGGCGCTGATGCACACCTCCGGCTCGACCGGGGGCCCGAAAGGGGTGATGCACTGCCACGGCGGGCTGGGCTTCGTCACCGATTCGATCATCGAGTACCTCGAGGTCACCCCAGAGGACCGCATCCTCAACCTGCTGCCCCTGTCCTTCGGTTACGGCCTCACGCATCTTCTGATCTGCATGCGGTCCGGCGCGACGCTTGTGCTCGAGCCCGGCGTCGGGCTTCCGGGCAAGATCGTGAAGCTGCTCGAGGATCGCGAGATCACCGGCCTGCCGGGGGTTCCGACCGTGTTTCAGCTGCTGCTCACGCTGCGCGGGCTGTCGGAGCGACCGCTCCCTCACCTTCGCTTCCTGACCAGCGCCGGCGCCGCCCTGCCGGGTCCGGCGATCGAAGAGGTGCGGCGGACCTTCCCCAAGGCTGCGCTCTACGTGATGTACGGGCAGACGGAGTGCATCCGCACCTGTTACCTGCCGCCCAACCAGCTCGACACTCGGCCGAGCTCGGTGGGGGTGCCGATCCCCGGCACCGAGACCTGGATCGAGGACGACGATGGCAACAAGGTCGGCCCGGGCGTGGTCGGAGAGCTGATCACCCGTGGCCCGCACGTCATGCAGGGCTACTGGCACAACCCCGAGGCGACCGCGGAACGGGTGCGCGAGGGACGCAATCCGGGCGAGCGGGTGCTGGCGACCAACGACCTCTTCAAGACCGACGAGGAGGGCTATCTGTACTTCGTCGGGCGACGCGACGACATCATCAAGTCCCGCGGCGAGAAGGTGCCTCCGCGCGAGGTCGAGGAGGTGCTGCACCTGGACCCCGCCGTGCACGAGGCGGCGGTGGTTGGTGTCCCCGACCGGCTCCTGGGTGAGGCGGTGCATGCGCACGTATCGGCGCGCGAGGGAAAGGAACTCGATCCGGGGGCGCTGAAACGCCTCTGCGCCGAGCACCTGGAGGACTACATGGTCCCGCAGCAGGTCGTGATCCACGACGAGCTGCCGCGAAACCAGAACAACAAGATCGACCGCCTGCTGCTGGCACAGGGCTGACCGGTTGACCCGCCGGCGTCTGCTTCAATAGTCGGCCCGATGCCGAAGATGAAGACCCATTCCGGCGCCAAGAAGCGGTTTCGCAAGACCGCCAAAGGCAAGCTGCGCGGCAGGCGCGCCTACTCGAGTCACATCCTCGAGAAGAAGTCGCCGAAGCGCAAGCGTCGCATGGCGCGCCCGGTGGAGATCTCAAAACCGGATCAGAAGCGGGTGCGCACACTTCTGGGGGGTGGCAAGTGACCAGGGTCAAGCGCTCGGTCCCCGCCCGCAAGAAGCGGCGGGCCACCCTGAAGGCCGCGAAGGGCTATTGGGGCCGCAAGAAGTCCTCCTACCGCTTCGCCAAGGAGCAGGTGCAGCGCTCCGGTGCCTACGCGTACCGCGATCGGCGCGTCCGCAAGCGCGACTTCCGGCGCCTTTGGATCATCCGCATCAACGCCGCCGCCCGGCAGGAGGGGCTCAGCTACTCGCAGCTCATGCACGGCCTCAAGGAAGCCGGAGTCGAGGTGAACCGCAAGATGCTCGCCGA
>DATCPD010000277.1:0-14746 GCA_036564325.1 Solirubrobacteraceae bacterium
GCCGGCGCGGGTCCGCTGCTCGCGCAGCTCCGCTGAGGAAGGCCATTTCTCGGCCTGGCCGCTGCGCCAGGCCGGCGGGACCCCGTTCGGCCAGCGTCCGGAGAACAGATAGGCCAGCGCGAGCAGCCAGAAACCCTGCACGACGGGGACGGGGGATCCGATCGGAAACAGGACCAGCACGCCGGTGAAGATCCCCAAATAGCCCATGAAGCGCGTGAGCAGCCCCACGCGCATCGCCTGCAGCGCGATCAGGACAAAGCCGACGGCCAGCAGCAGCGCGGCGGCCTGACCGATGAACGGCAGCGCCAGCAGCCCGGTCGAGCTGGTGAGGGTGTTGGCTTGCTCGTAGGTCTGCGACCCGTGACTGACGAACGTGTCCGCCTTGCCGGCGATGACGATCGCGTAGACGACGCCGCTGAGCGCGGCGAGCACGCCGCCGACGATCGCCAGCCACCGCATCCACGGGCGCACGTCGGCGTTACGCGCCCGGGTGATATCCACCAGGAAGGCCAGCGTCGCGGCGAGCGCGCACAGACCGATGCCGTTGATCACAGCGCCGATCACGTCGATCGGAAACCGCTTGTGCGCCGTGATCAGGTCCAGCGTCAGCTCGTCGACCTTGGTATGCGGCCCGGTGAGCTGCAGCGCCGCTGCGCCGACCAGAAAAATGCCGGCCAGCGCGGCGATGACGGCCTGCCGCATGCGCACGCGGGATTCGTAGAGCAGCTGCTCGTCGACGGTCATGAGGCTGACATGCTAGCCGCGGGGTGCCGGTGTGCGCGGCTCGCGCGGCCGCAGTCCCCGGGGGGCCGACTCGCCCTCTGAGGGCATCCGCGCCGCCACGTATTCCGGATCGTCTCGCTCGAGGACGCGTGAAACGCGATCGCCGACCGAGAGCAACAGGTCAAGCAGGGGTGACAGGATCCTGATGCCCAGCTCGATTCGACCACGCAGTACCGGGTTGGGGCTGGCGCGGGCCATCGACGTGGGCGATTGTAGTGTGCGTTACGGCTCTGCCGCCTAGACTCGCCGCGGTGCCAGCCGATGGAGACCTTGAGGGCGTTCGGTGCCCGGCCTGCGGCGGCGAGCTGGTCTGGTGGCGATCGGTTCCCTCGGGCGAGCCGGCGCTTGGCGGGGCCCGGTTCACGCTGCGCCGCTGCACGGCGTGCGGGTCTGCGGTAACCCTCGGAGCCGCGCCGGAGCGCCTGCACGAACTCGGCGCCTATCGCCCGGGGCAGCCGCGACTCTACCCCCTGGTCCGGCCCCTGCTGGAGGCGTTTGATCGCCGCCGTCTGGCGCTGCTGCGCCCGCTCGCCCCCGTCCCGGCGCGGCTGCTCGACGTGGGCGCGGGGCGAGGACGGTTCGTGGCCACCGCCCGCGCCGCCGGCTACGAGGCGGAGGGCATCGAGCCCTCGGGCCGGGGCGTCGAGGCGGCCTGGGCGATCGGCGTTCCACTGCGGCACGCGACGATCGACCAGGCGTCGATCGGGGCGGAGTCGCTCGACGCCGTCACGCTGTGGCACGTCCTCGAGCATCTCGATCGCCCCGTCGAGGCGCTGGCGCGGATCGCGGACTGGATCCGCCCCGGCGGCGCGCTCCTGGTCGGCGTTCCCAACCTCGCGAGCGTGCACGCGCGGCTCGGTGGCGAACGGTGGTACCACCTCGACGTCCCCCGCCATCGAGTGCATTTCACGGTCTCCGGCCTTCATGCGCTCCTGCGCCGCAGCGGGTTCGAGGTCGTGGGCACACACCAGGTGCTGGCCGAGCACAACCCGTTCGGCATGTGGCAATCGCTGATGAACCGGGTGACCACGACGCCGTCCTACCTCTACAACCTGCTCAAGCGAAACGCTCCGATCCGCTCGCCCGACCTGTTGGTGACGGCACTGGGAGTTCCGCTGATGCCGATTGCGGCCCTGTGCGAACTGATGGCGGGAGCGGCCGGCCGAGGCGGCACGATTGCCGTTCTGGCTGCGCGCACGGCCCATGAGGACGGCTCGGTACCATAGGCCCATGGAAGGAAGTGGATTCGGCGGGCTGTTCGGCGATCCGGACGATCTGCAGCGTCGGCTGGGCGAGTTCGCCGAGCAGATGCAGGGCGCTCAGAAGCTGGCCTGGGCCGACAACGCGATCAAGCTCGCGGTCGACCTCACGGTCGCCGCGATGAACCGCGCCAACATTCAGGGGACGACCGAACAGCAGGCCGAGCAGCTTCGCTCGGTGATGGCGGTCATCTTCCCCGAGGCCGTCACGCTCGTGCGCGAAGCGCGCGAGGGCCTGCAGTAGCTACAGCCGGCCTGCCCAGCTCACGCGAGCGAGGCGAGCACGAGCTCGTCGTGCTCCGCGGGCTTGACCTTGCGGAAGACCTCGGTGACGACGCCCTCGGGCGAGATCACGAATGTGGTCCGCTCCATGCCCATATAGGTGCGGCCGTACATCGACTTCTCCACCCACACCCCGTACGCCTCGGCGACCGCGTGGTCCTCGTCGGAAAGGAGCGGAAAGCCGAGCGTGTACTTGCCGGCGAAGTTGGCGATCCGCTTGATCGGATCGGCCGATACGCCGAGCACGACCGCCCCGGCCTGCTCGTAGTCGGCGTGGTGATCGCGGACCCCGCACGCCTGGACGGTGCACCCAGGCGTATCCGCCTTGGGGTAGAAGTACAGGACAACAGGGCGTCCCCGCAGGCCTGACAGCGAGACCGGATCGCCGTTCTGGTCCGGGAGGGTGAAGTCAGGGGCCATGTCGCCTTGCAGGATCATGCGGCGGACGGGATTGGCCTTGCTACTTGTCCTCAGTCCAGTCCCGCCGGTGGGGATCTCGACCGCTGAGCAGGTCCGACAGGTGCGACCAGCGGCTTGGCTGGACGCCCGGCTCGCGGTCTCGCCACGCCGGGGCTGCGCCGTGGGGCTCCGGCAGCGCGGCAGCTGCCTCTGCATCGATCCGCAGGTCCACCCCGCGCTCATGTAACGACGCGACCTGGTCGGCCCCCACGAACCGTTGGCTCGCACCGACCCGAATCACGATTCCGTGGAAGATGTCCAACGCCGGCGCGGCGACCACGTGTTCGACGGTCCCCACCTGAACGCCGTCGGCGGCGTGCACGGGAATGCCCTCTTCGAGCACCTGGTAAGCGATCGGAAGCCCCTCGTCCACTGCCCGCACCTTAGCTCAGTCGGCTAATCGGAACGACGGGGCCGAACTTCACGGTCAATCTCGTCATTTCAGCAGGCGGGAGAGCCGTCGGTCCTTGAGCAGCTTCCCGTCGGTCTGGCACGTCGGGCAGTAGCACATCACGTAGTCCTCGTAGAACACCGCCTCGAGCCGATCCCCGCACCGCGGGCAGGGCTCGCCGTTGCGGCGGTGCACGCGCAGCGGCATCGGCAGCTTGTCCGGGATCGGCAGCGTGATCGTCTCCTCGTAGTGGTCGATCACGTCGCCGAGGACCTTGACCGTGGCGTCGCGGAGGCGCTCGGCCTCGTCAGGAGCGAGGTCGGTGCCGCGCTTGAACGGCGACATCCGGGCGGCGTGGAGGATCTCGTCGACCCACGAGCGGCCAATCCCGGCGATCACGTGCTGGTCGCGCATCAGGGCGTAGAGCGGGCGGGGCACGTGGAGCAGCTCGGCGAAGTGAGGGGGGTCGGGCCACGCCTCGGGGCCGAGCGCCGCCAGCGTCTCCTCGGTGTCGAGATGGGACGCACGCAGCAGCTTGACCCAAGCACGCTGCTTGGTGCCGAACTCACGCAGTCGCAGCTCCCGCCCGTCCTGCAGACGAACGAGCAGGCGAGAGGCACGGTCGCGCAGCGACGCCCGGACGTCGAACACCTGCAGGCGCCCCGCCGACATCAGGTGGATCAGCAGCGTCAGCTCGTCTTCGAAGTCCACGAGGAACAGCTTTCCGCGTCGCCTGATACCCCGGAGCTCCTTGCCCTCAAGCGCCGCCAGCGGCGGATCGAACGTCTTCAGCGCGTTGATGCCCGGGGACAGCGCCGACTCGACCCGCGCGCCTGCGGTTGCCGCACCGATCCGCCGCGCGGTGATCTCGACTTCAGGTAGCTCTGGCATCTACATCATCAGCGTAGTGCGGGCCTCGAGCACCCCACCGGAACGTCCCACTATCAAACCATTCACAGGGGTTCAGGAATCCTTTACGACGGCCGAGAAGACTCCTGTCCATGACCGACCTACTGGCAATCGTTGGACCCGCAGACGCCGACGAGCGACTGCTCGCCGAGATCGCCCGGCGCCGGCCGCAGCGCGTGACGGTGCTCGTGGAGAACGCGGACCGCGATTGGGCGACCACAGAGTCGCTGACCGCCCGCGCCACCCGCGATCGGCTGGCCGAGCTGCTGCACGCGATCGAGTAGCGCACGGGAGCGGTGGTAGTCGGAATGGCCGGTGATGCCGATCAGCTGCGCGGCTGGCGTTTTGACCGCGTTGTCGGCGGCCACCTGCCTGTGGCGGCGTGAATCGCCCGGGCGGCATAAGTCCGCCCGGTAGCGGCTCGAAGGCGCCACCCGGCGGCGTGCGCCGGTACGCTGGCTGCCGATCATGACCGTCGCGCTCGCCCCTGACGACATCGTCCGGACCCACGCCGAAGGCGAGGCGAACGAGCGCGAGCCACTGCTCGTGCTCGATCCGTTGATCGCGTTCCTGCAGGCCAGCGGGCTCGAGGCGCCGCAGGACCTCGCCGTCAACCCGATCGGCGATGGCCATTCGAACGTGACCTTCAGCCTGTCGACGGGAGTCGTACTGCGCCGGCCGCCGCGCGGCCCGCTGCCCCCCAGCGCCCACAACGTGCTGCGCGAGGCCCAGCTGCTGCGGGCCCTGGAACACACTCCGGTGCGCACCCCCAGGATCCTCGCCGTGTGCGATGACGAGACCGTGGTCGGCGCTCCGTTCTACGTGATGGAACAGGTCGCGGGGGAGGTCATCACCACGTCACTGCCCGCGGCGCTCGACACCCCCGCCGAGCGGGCACGGGTGGCCGACGAGCTGATCGACTCCCTGGTCGAGCTCCACAGTGTCGATTGGCGTTCTGCGGGGCTAGAGGGCTTCGGCAAGCCGACCGGCTACCTCGAGCGCCAGCTGCGCCGGTTCACCGGCCTCTGGGAGCACAACCGCACGCGTGAGCTCGCGCAGGTCGAACAGGTCGGCGGGTGGCTGGCCGAGAATCTGCCCGAGTCCCCGACGGCGACGATCGTCCACGGCGACTACCGGCTCGGCAACACGATGTTCGCCGCCGAGGACCCCGCCCGGCTGATCGCGATCCTCGACTGGGAGATGGCGACGATCGGCGATCCGCTGGCCGACGTGGGCTACATGATGATCCACTGGACGCAGGCCGGCGACCGCATCGGGCGCTTCAACCTTCAAAGCGTGACCACGCTGCCCGGCTTCCCGACTCGGCAGGAGCTGATCGCGCGTTACGAGGAGCGTTCAGGTCGCTCGATGCAGGCGCTCAGCTGGTACGTGACGCTCGCGCTGTGGAAGGCGATCGTGTTCATGGAGGGCAACTACAAGCGCGCGGTTTCAGGCTCCACTGACGACCCTTACCTGAAGGCATTCGGCGAGGGTGTGGTGGAGCTCGCGGAGCGGGCCCTGGAAGTCACGCGCCATGGCTTCTGAGGGCGTGGCCTACCGCGGGCTGCTGGTCGACTACGGCGGGGTCCTGACCAGCAATCTGTTCGACTCCTTCCGCTCGTTCTGCGAGCTCGAGGGCCTCGAGCCGGAGGAGATCGGGCGGCGCTTCCGCAAGGATCCGGCGTGCCGGGAGCTCTTGATCGGGCTCGAGACCGGCCAGCTGCCGGAGGAGCAGTTCGAGCAGCAGCTCGGCCAGAACCTCGGCGTTCCGGGAGTCGGGCTGATCGACCGGCTGTTCGCCGGCTCTGGTCCGGAGACCTCGATGGTGGAGGCCGTGCGCCGCGCCCGCGGCGCCGGCATCCGCACCGGCTTGATCTCCAACTCCTGGGGAACGCGGCGCTACGACCGCGCCCGTCTGGCGGAGCTGTTCGACGGCATCGTCATCTCAGGTGATGTGGGGATCCGCAAGCCGGCGCGTGAGATCTACGAGCTCGGGGCGCAACGGGTCGACCTGTCGCCCTCGGCCTGCGTGTTCGTCGATGACCTTCCGTTCAACCTGGCGCCGGCGGCGGAGCTCGGCATGGCCACGGTTCACCACGTCGACGCGGCTCACACGATCGCCGAGCTGGAACGGCTGCTGGAGGTTCGGCTGCGGTGAGGCGGCGCCTGACGGCGGCCGTGGTCGGGGCGCTCATTCTCGGAGGCTGCGGCAGCTCGCCCCTGTCGAGCAGCGACCTGCACAACGACGCGACCCAGGTGTGCCGGGCGGCGAGCCGGCTGGCCAACCGGATCGCGACTCCGACGTCGCCGGCGGGCACCGAGGCGTTCCTGCGGCGGGGTATCGCGGCCCTGACCCCCGAGCTGGCAGGCCTGCGTGCCCTGCATCCGCCCAGTGATGTCGCCGACGTGTACACCGCGTCGGTCAAGGCGTTCGGGCAGAAGCTCACCTATCTGAAGGACGCTCTGCGCGATCTGCAGAGCGGCGAGGACCCGGTGATTGCGCTAGAAACGCTCCAGCGGGAACTCACGCCGGTCGAGACCCAGGAGAACGGGGGCTGGCAGGCGCTGCAGATTCCAGCCTGCGTCGGCCGGTAGGCGTGGGAACTGCGGCTGGACGCTGCCCTCCGGGGCGCGAGGAGTTCGCCACCGCGTGCTTCTCGGTGGATAGACTCACCCCGTTTTCCGCACCGGCGGGAGGAGAAGCGAAATGCCGTACAAGCCCGGAGACCTGACCAAGGGGGCCGCACGGCGCGTGGTCCGCGGTGGGCTGGATGTCGTCGACCGCGTGGCCGACTGGTGGGAGCTGCCGCTGCCCGCGCAGCTGCTGCAGTTGGCGCACTTCCGGGAGGACCTGCGGCGCTTCAACCTGTACGACACGGAGCAGGTCGAGAACGGCGGGGGTGTGGCCGTCGTCTCCGAACCGCCGCAGCACCGGGCCTACGACGGCTCGCAGACCGATCCCCAGAACCCGACCATGGGCAAGACCGGCGCTCGGTTCGGGCGGAACATGCCGATCGAGGCCACCTACCCGGAAGAGCAGTCGATGCTCGACCCCAGCCCCCGGGATGTCTCGACCCATCTGCTCAATCGCGACTCGTTCAAGCCGGCGACGACGCTCAACGTGCTGGCCGCGTGCTGGCTGCAGTTCCAGAACCACGATTGGTTCAGCCACGGCGACAACTCCGAGACCGAGTTCATCGAGGTTCCGCTGAGCGACGACGACAGCTGGGACGGCGGTATCATGGAGGTCCGCCGAACCAGCCAGGATTCGACCAACGCCGGCGGCGAGCTCCCCCCGACCTACGTCAACAAGGTGACGCCGTGGTGGGACTGCTCGCAGCTGTACGGCTCGACCGAGGAGCGCAACCGCGAGCTGCGCTCGGGCGAGGACGGAAAGCTGAAGCTACTGAACGGGCGGCTGCCGGAGGAGACCAAGCCGGCGTTGCACGGCGTCGACCTGACCGGGTTCAGCGACAACTACTGGGTCGGCCTGTCGATCATGCACACGCTGTTCGCCCGCGAGCACAACGCGATCTGCGACATGCTGAAAGCCCACCATCCGAGCTGGGACGACGAGCAGCTGTTCCACAAGGCCCGGTTGATCAACGCCGCCCTGATCGCCAAGATCCATACGGTCGAGTGGACGCCGGGGATCCTCGACAATTCGGCTCTCCACGTCGCGATGAACGCGAACTGGTACGGCGTGCTCCCCAAGTGGGTCAAGCGCAAGTTCGGTCATATCGGCAGCGGCGATCTGATCAGCGGGATCGTCGGCTCACCCCTTGACCACCACACCGCGCCGTACTCGATCACGAGTGAATTCGTGTCGGTCTACCGGATGCATCCGCTGATCCCGGACGATTACCAGGTCCGCTCGCACGAGACCGACGACGTGATCGCCGAGACCGATTTCACGCCCATCCAAGGACACGGGACCCGGCAGATGATCGACGAACATGGGATGGCCGACTGGATCTATTCGCTCGGGCTGGCGCATCCGGGGGCGATCACCCTGCACAACCACCCGTCCGCGCTGCGCAACCTGACGCGCGTCAATGGCGATCATGTCGACATCGCGACGATCGACATCCTCCGCGACCGCGAACGGGGCGTACCGCGCTACAACGACTTCCGCCAGAAACTGCGTAAGCGCAGGGTGGAGAAGTTCGAGGACCTCACTCCCAATCCCGAGTGGAACGAACAGATCCGCGACGTCTACAGCGGCGACATCGACAAGGTCGACACCCAGGTCGGGATGCTCGGGGAAAAGCTGCCCCCGGGCTTCGGCTTCAGCGACACCGCGTTCCGGATCTTCATCCTGATGGCCTCGCGCCGGCTGAAGTCAGACCGCTTCTTCACCAACGACTACACGCCGGAGGTGTATACCCCGGAGGGGATGAGCTGGGTGGAGGATCACCTGTTCGGCGACGTCGTCAAGCGCCACTTCCCCGAGCTCGCGCCCGCCCTGGAAGGCTCGGAGAACGCTTTCGCGCCCTGGAAGCGCGTGGGCTAGCGCGAAGCGCGCCGAGGAACCTGGTCCGGTCCGCCGCCGTCGTCGCACTGTCGTCCGGCGCCAGCCAGGTGAGCGTGTAGACGCCGGCCGCGATGCTGACCTGGGCCACCACGGTCGCCGGAGCCCGCAGACTGCGGAGGGAGATTGACGGCGGCACGGACAGCGGGATCGTGTCGCTCCCGACGCCCGGCCCGTCGGCGGAGATCGTGGCGATCCGCTTCTGCTTGTCGATCGCCGTGATGACGCCGGCCAGCTCCAACGGATCCAGCGCCTGACCCAGGATCGTGCGGCTGACCTCCTTCAGACTGGTGGCCGCGGCTCCCGTGGCGCCGGCGAGCGGAAGTGAGACGATCGCCTGTAGCCGCTGACCGACGCTCGGGAGGGGCGCCGCGGTCGCAGATGGGGTGGTGGTCGCAGACGGGGTGGTGGTCGCAGGCGGGGTGATGGTCGCAGGCGGGGTGATGGTTGCCGGCGGGGTGGCGGGTGCTGACGTGGTCGGCGCCGGGGTCAGAGCGGTGTCGATGGCCAGCGAGACGCCTCGGGTCGAGAGCACGTAGCTGGCGTTGGCCGTGTTGACGAAGCTGACGACGCCGTCCGCGATCACGGTGCTCGGGCGGGGCCCCGTGACGGTCACCGTCCGCGAGGCTGATTCGGTCCCGTTGGCCAGCGAGCTGCGGGCGAACTTCACTCGCGCGCCGACCGCTGGAAGCGTGGCCGCGTGCACCTCGACCAGGGGGTGCCTGGCATCGACGGCGTCAAAACTCTCGGAGGCGAAGTCGGTGGCGAGGACCACGCCCGCGGCATTCAGTTTCGCCGGGGTGGTGGTGCTGGTGGTGCTCGTCGAGGTGGTCGAAGTCGTCGTGGTCGCGGCCGCTGCCGGGGTGGCGATCGCGGGCGTGGTGGTCGCAGCCGGCGTGGCAGGGTGGGCCGGGGTTGAGCTGGGTCCACTGAGCAGCGATCCCCCACCGCCCCCACCTCCGGAATCGGATGACGTCGTAGAGGTCGTAGCGGTGGCGCTCGCCCTGGGGGTAGCGGACGGTTCGCCGACCAGGGCGATGATCCTCCGCGCCGCGTCGGCGGCACTCGAGCCGAGCGCCACCGGCCCGACGGCGATTCCGATCAGCACGCCGGACGCGAGCATGCCCGTGGCCAGCACCGCGCTCAGGCGTTGGTTCGGGAGTCTGACGATGCCCGTCCGTCCCGGCAGTCGGAGCGTGAGCACGAGCGGCTTGCGATGCGCCGGCTTGGGTTGGTCCGGTTGGTCCGGTGCGCTCCGCTGCGACATGCGCCGCCCCGGCCGCAGGCCTGCCCCACAGGTGATGCAATAGCGCTGGTCCTCGGCAACCGCCGCGCCGCAATCAGGACACGCCTGGCTCACGGCGAGACGATGCGTCCGAGCACCTGGCTGCGTACGACCAGCGGCTCACCGCACTGCCAGCAGAAGACGGCGCCGTGTGCGTGGAGGGCGCCGCAGCTGGCACACGACCCGGCCGCGGCGGCGTCGTCCAGCCGCAGCACCCGCTCGACCTCCCCCAGCTCAGCGTCGATCTCCTGCAGCCGCGCCGCCTGGCGCACGACGACGTCCATGCGGAAATGGTCTCGGCGGGCCATCTCGTAGACCAGGCCGCCGAGGTCCCACTGGGTCTCTGAGAAGGCGACGGCCAGCTCGTCTCGCCGCCGGGACAGCTCGGAGGTCCCGGCTCCCCGGGACGGAGCCGCCAGGCCCGGGTTGCCGCTGCGGCGAAACACCGTCCGCAGGCGGTTGATGTCGAAGCGGGTGCTCATTGGAATGACTGACCTCCTCCGCTGCCGCCGCCCGCAGCCTTCTTGTCCTTTGGGGGCGCTGCCCCGGGCGTGGCGATGGGCTGCGTGATCTTGCGCGCGGCCTTGGAGCAGGCGCTGCCGGAGCAGCTCGTGAGCGACTGGATCGTCGCGGCGCCGGCCTGCTGCTGTGCGGCGCTCGGCGGGGCCCCAGAGCTTGCTCCAGCGCCGCCGCCGCCACCGCCGGCGCCGCCGCCGGGCTGGACGACGTGAACCACCTTCGCGGACGGGAACGACTTCTTCAGCTTGGCCAGCGCGGCGGTGGCCTGCGCCCTGCTGCCGTAGACGCCGGAATAGATGACGTAGCCGCTGCCCAGCGACGTGTAGTTGGAGGCGTCGAGCACGCCGACGTGCTTGGCCCCCTTGCCGGCCGCTGCGGACTTGGCGGCGGTGACGGACCCGGGAGTCGCGCCCGACTTGCCCAGCGACTGCAGCGCGACCGTCCAGCCGCTCTTGCCCGAGGGCCACTCATCGGAGATCTTGCCCACCGCCGCGGCAGTCGAGCTACCCCCTGCGCCCGTGCTGCTGGGCGTGGCGCCGTTTCCGCTGCCCTGGAGCTGGATGACCTGCGGCGCGGCGGCGGCCTTGGTGGAGCTCTGGCCGCTGCGGCCGATCAGAACGCCGATCACCAGTACGAGCGCGAGCACGGCCAGTCCGCCGAGCGCGACCACCGGGGTCCAGTCACGCTGGGGGGCGAGACCCGCGGGCACGAGCTCGGAGGCAGTCGCGGCCGGGCCGGCCGCCGTTGGCTCGACGCGCGTACGCGCGCGGGCCTGACGCGCGCCGCAGCTCAAGCAGTAGTTCTGGTCCTCGGCCACAGCCGCGCGGCAGCTTGGGCACGGCAAGGTTTGCTGAGTCGTTTCAATCATCGCTTCACCTCAGGACGGTCGGTGGCGCCGTCGCGGTCAGCTGAGCACTGTGGGGATTGCCGATCAGAAACACGTGGTAGGTCGCGTGGCCGTGCGCCGGAAGCCGCTGCACGGCGCCCCGGCCGGCCGAGGTCAAGCGTCCCCTTCGCCAGGCCGAGACGTAGACAAACAGGCGGACCTGGTCGACCGCGGATCGGTTGGTCACCTTGCCCACGGCCTCCAGCCCGCTCGTGGCGTCGTTCTGGAGCGTCGGCTGACCAACCTCGATCTGCGGCAGGGCCCGGGGCGCGCCCTCGCCGCCGGCGCCTACCTGGGCATGAACCGAAAGCGCCTTCCCGACCGGGATCACCTGGTCATCGACCCAGGTCATGTCGCCCTTGGCCGGGAGGGCGGCAACCGATGTCAGTGAAGACTCGAGCCCCGGGGCGCTGTTGGCGAACACCGTCTTGTGCCCGCGGCCGAGAACGTCGATCGAGATCGGTACCTGACCGAGCGGCGTCGGCTTGACATTGCGCAGGAGCACCGCGGCGGCGGTTCCGTTGGCGTCGGTCACCACCCCGGCCTGCAGCACCCGAACGGCAGCGTTAAGGCCGTGCAGCACGAGTCCGTGCTGGTTGGCGATCAGCTTGGCTCCCTGCTTTTGCAGCTGGGCGCTCCGATCCTGAGATGACTCGCAACCGGTGGCGGTGAGCAGCAGACCCGCGCCCACAGCGGCGATCGCCCGCCGGCTCATCCGAATGCTCCCGCCACGTAGTCGCGCGTACGCTTGGCCCGCGGGTTGCCGAACACCTGCGATGCCTCTCCGTACTCGACCAGCTCACCGAGGAACATGAAGCCGACCCGGTCGGCGACGCGGAAGGCCTGCTGGAGATTGTGCGTGACGATCACCACGGCGACCTCGTCACGCAGCCTGACCACGAGATCCTCGATCGTCGCCGTGGAGCGCGGGTCGAGCGCCGAGCACGGCTCGTCGAGCAGCAGCACCTCGGGCTTCACGGCCAGGGCGCGGGCGATACACAGGCGCTGCTGCTGACCCCCGGAGAGGCGCAGCGCTGACTTCCCAAGCTCGTCGGCCACCTCGTCGAGCAGTCCGGCCCGTCGTAGGGCGTCCGCCACCTGCGGTTCGAGCTCCGCCCGTCCCGGTCGCTTGGATCCCTGCTCGCGCAGACCGTAGGCGACGTTGTCGAAGATGCTCATCGGGAATGGGTTCGGCTGCTGGAAGACCATCGTCACCCGCCGGCGCAGCTGCGTCACCTCAAGCGCGTGGACGTCCTCGCCGTCGATCAGGATCTGCCCGTCCCAACTCGCGCTCGTCGTCAGCTCGGTGAGCCGGTTGAGCGTGCGCAACAGGGTGGTCTTGCCACACCCCGAGGGGCCGATCAGGGCGAGCACCTCACCCTGGCGGACGGGGAGCGTCACGCAGCGCACGGCCTCCTTGCGGTCATAGCGGACAGTCAGGTTCTCGACGCGCATTCGCTCCTTCGTCGTGCGGGCGGGAAAGGCGACGGTCGGCGCGTCCGGGGACGGCGCCATGCTCGGCGAATGGCCGTTGCCGCTGGGTAGGGGGGTCACCACCCGCGGGGCCCAGTCGACGACGATTCGGCGGACCGGTGGCGGTGGCTCGTGCAGCGGCGTGCTCATTTCGTCCACCCTGCGTTGCGTCGACGGCCGCCGAGCATGTCGACGGCGAAATTCAGCAGGATCACGATCAGCAGCAGCACGAACGCCGCCGCATAGGCCTTCTGCGGGGCCTGTCCCTCGCCGGCGGGAGAGTTGTTGTAGACGTAGGAGGTCAGCGTGCCGCCCGTCCCGCGCAACGTCCGCAGGATCGGGACGCCGCCCTGCGGGGAGAGCTGAAGCGAGGCTCCCAGCAGGATCGTGACGATCGCCGTGTCTCCGGCGATCCGGCCCATGCCGAGCGTCGCTCCGGTGGCGATCCCCGACCGCGCGCCGGGAAGCAGCACGCGGCGGATCGTCGCGGCCTTGGTCTTGCCCATCGCGTAGGAGGCCTCGCGCACGTGGTGCGGAATCGCCAGCAGCGCTTCGCGGGTGCCGCCGACGACCAGCGGCAGGGCGATCAGCGACATCATCGCCCCCGCGGTGAAGAACGAGCGTCCGAAGACCGCATTGCCCTCGGCGGTGAACGACAGGAAGCCGAAGATGTTCTGGGTGAACAGCAGCAGCCCGAAGATCGCCAGCACGATGCTCGGTGTGCCGGCCACCACCTCGACACCCGATTCGACCATCCGGGCCAGCCACGGCGGGCGCCCGTACTCCACCAGCCAGACCGCAACGCCGATCCCTATCGGGAGCGCGATCACAATGCCCATCGTGGTGAGCACGAAGGTCCCGATCAGCGGGTCGAGAAAGCCGCCGCTCTGACTCTGGTTGAGGCTGGCCTGCGGATGGCTGAACAGCAATGAGGGCGTCAGGTTCTGCAGCCCCCGGAACATCATGTAGATGAGGATCGCGGCGCAGATCAGGCAAAGGAGGATCCCCGCGGCCCAGCAGGCGGCGACGCCGATCCGGTCCGAGCGGCTCCAGGAGCTCGGCGCGCCGGCGCTCCGGCGCCCGGGGCGGGCGGCGCCCAGTGGCATCCGCAGCGAGCTCATGCGCTCACCCCGAAGCGGCGCAGCGGGCGCTTGGCCGCCCAACCACCGATCGACAGGGCCACGCTCGAGACCAGCAATACGGCGGCGAAGGCGTAGATCGTCTGCGCGAACGGCGCCACCGACAGGCCCTCGGCGTTGTCGACGATCGTGGCGGCAAGTGGACGCAGCGGTTCGAGAAAGAAGATCGCCCCATCCAGTGGGTTCGGCCCGAAGGCGACCGAGCCGGAGACCATCGAGAGCATGATCGCCTCGCCGAGCGCTCGGGCGGTCGCGAGCACGAAGGCGGCGACGATCGCCGGGCGCGCGGCGCGCACGACGATCGTCCGCATCACGCGGAAGCGATTGACGCCGAGCGCCAGCGCGCCCTCGCTCCAACCGCTGGGAACCGCGTGCAGCGCGTCGGTGATGATCGCGATCATGATCGGCGTGATCATCACGGTGAGGATCACCACCGCGACCAACAGGCTGGCCCCCGTGAGCTGGACCACGTAGGCGACCGAGGCTTTCTCATGCGCGGTCGTGATGTGGTTGCCGACGAACGGCACCAGCACCAGGATTCCGATCAGGCCATAGACGACCGACGGCACCGCGGCAAGCAGCCGGACCACCGGATAGAGCAACGCTCGCATCCGCGGCGGAGCGAACTCGACAATGAACATCGCCGAGAGCACCGCGAGCACCACGCCGATGATCACCGCCCCGAGCGTCGTCAGCGCCGTGGCGTAAAGCAGCGGCCACGCGTGCATCGTGTAGACGTAGTGCTGCGGGTTGGCCGGAGATTTGAAGATCGCACCGAGCTGGACGTCGACATTGCCGCCCGCCCCGAACCACGCCAGGCCGTTGTGTGA
>DATCPD010000132.1:0-21748 GCA_036564325.1 Solirubrobacteraceae bacterium
CCCGTAGAACATCCCGTCGGCTCCGCTCGGCGAGGACGCGACGGTGATCCCGGCGGATGAGGCGGCGGTGCGCACGAGCGCCGCGATTGTGTTGCCGTAGGGGCTGCCGTCGGCTGCGATAGCGAGGCGTTTGACGCCCAGCGCCTGCATCTCCTGAATCTGGGCCTTGGCTTCCAGGGCGGTCGTCGGGACGACCCGGGCGAACGTGCGGCCATAGGTCTTGAGTGATTCGTAGTAGCGGCTCGGCGATCCCGGGACGGCGGGGTTCGGCTGCGTCAACTCGACCGCGGTGTCGGTCGGCGATACCTGCAGCAGATCCTGCGCGTTCGTGATGCCGAGCGTGGCGGCCGAGGCTGCCGGCACGATTTCGCCGATGTAGGCGATCGCCGCGGTGTTCTGGATCGCGGTACGAGGGTTGTCCGAGGGCTTTGCGCTGCCGAGCCGCTGGAACGAGAGCTTGTAGGAGCTCACCTCGCTCGCCTTCTGGGTGAAGGCCAGCTGCTCGGCGTCGGCGACGTCCCGCACGACGGGGTCCGAGGCAACCCCGGCGGGCACACTCGAGTAGATCGTCAACGTGCTACCGGTGGCGGTCACCGTGGTGCCGCCGGCCGCCGCACAGCCGGCCACGCCGACCGTGGCTGCCACACCGGCGAGCGCCAGCGCGCGAGCGCGGACCCGCGCCGGGCTCCGTGCGAGCACCCTACTGAGCATGAGCCGGCGCTAGTCCCGCCGACCGGGCAGGAACGGAATCAGCTGCCGGACGGCGATCGCGACCAGGACCATCAGGACGACGATCAGGATGGCGTCGAACCCCGAGACGTTGAGCGCCCACAGGACCATCCACAGACAGAGGCCAGCGGTGGCGGTGAGAATCAGGCCCATCGTCCGTGGATCCTAACCGAGAGGGTGGTTGCGGAGCGCCTCGGAGAACTCGCCGACAAGCGCGCCTGCGGCCGCGACGGGGTCGTCGGCCTCACCGGCGGCGCGCACGAGACGCGTGCCGACGATCACGCCGTCCGCGCCGGCCGCTGCGGCCGCTGCGGCCTGAGCCGCGGTTCCGATGCCAAAGCCGACCGCCACCGGCACCTGGGTGCTGGCGGCCGCCCGCGCCACCACGGCGGCGAGCCCTCCGTCGAGCTCCGCGCGCTCACCGGTGGTCCCGGTCACCGAGACCGTGTAGAGAAAACCGCGAGCGCGCTCGCCGATCCGCCGCAGCCGCTCATCCGGCGTGGTGGGAGCGACCAGCGGTACCAGGGCCAGGCCGCGAGCGTCGCAGGCCGCGAGCGCGGCGGGCGCTTCCTCGAGCGGTAGATCGGGCACGATCAGCCCGCTCGCGCCCGCCTGCACCAGCTCGTCGGCGAACCGTTCCAGACCCCGGGCGAGGATCACGTTCGAGTAGCACATCAGCACGACCGGGACCTGCGCGGCGAGCGAGCGCCCCACTTCGAGCACGGCGTGCAGGTTCGCGCCCGCGGCCAGCGCCTGGGATCCCGCGTTGTGGATCACCGGACCGTCCGCCAGCGGGTCCGAGAAGGGCATGCCAAGCTCGATCAGGTCAGCACCCCGTTCGGCGTAGGCCAAGCCGATCCGCCGGGAGGTCTCCAAATCCGGGAATCCACCCATCAGATAGGGCATCAGCGCCGCCCGGCGCTCGTTCTTCGCCGCGGCGAACGCCGCGGCGATCGTCTCGGTTCCGCTCACTGCGGCTGGCTCTGCCGCGCGTACTCCAGCGCCTCGGCCAGATCCTTGTCCCCACGGCCCGAGAGGCAGATCAGGTCGACCTCGCTGCGGGGATTCGCCAGCGCCCAGGCGATCGCGTGCGAGCTCTCGAGCGCCGGAATGATGCCCTCGAGCCGAGCGGTCAGCGAAAACGCGTCGAGGGCGTCGACGTCGGTGATGGCGACGTACCGGGCGCGGCCCGAATCCCGCAGCCAGGCGTGCTGCGGTCCGCTGCCTGGGTAATCGAGGCCGGCGGAGATGGAGTGGGCCTCGAGGATCTGACCATCCTCGTCCTGCATGATCGCCGAGTAGGCGCCGTGGAGGACCCCGGGCAGACCACCTGCGCTCAGCGGAGCGCCGTGTCTTCCCGTTTCGATCCCGGCTCCGGCAGCTTCCACACCGACGAGCTCCACCCCCTCGTCCTCGACGAACGGGACGAACATCCCGATCGAGTTGGATCCGCCGCCGACACAGGCGATCACCCGCTGCGGCAACCGCCCCGCCTGCTGCAGCATCTGCGCGCGGGCCTCGTCGCCGATCACCCGCTGCAGGTCCCGGACCAGCGCGGGATACGGGGCCGGGCCGACGCAGGAGCCGATGATGTAGTGCGTCGTCTCGACGTTGGCCACCCAGTCGCGGATGGCCGCGGACACCGCCTCCTTGAGCGTCCGGGCACCCGTCTCCACCGGGGCGACGGTGGCGCCCAGCAGGTTCATCCGCTCGACGTTCGGCTGCTGACGGCGCATGTCCTCGGTGCCCATGTAGACGATGCATTCCAGGTCGAGCAGCGCGCAGGCGGTCGCGGAGGCCACGCCGTGCTGGCCGGCTCCCGTTTCCGCGATGACCCGCCGCTTGCCCATTCGCTTGGCCAGCAGCGCCTGGCCGAGCGCGTTGTTGATCTTGTGTGCGCCGGTGTGGTTGAGGTCCTCACGCTTGAGATAGACGGGGTGTCCCGCCGCCTCGCTGAGCCGGCGGGCGAGATACAGGGGCGAGGGCCGGCCGACGTAGTCGCGCAGCAGCCCGTCCAGCTCGGAACGGAAAACGGCGTCCTCGCTGGCCTCGAGCCACGCGGCTTCGAGCTCGCTCAGCGCGGGCATCAGCGTTTCCGGCACGTACTGGCCGCCGTAGGGCCCGAACCGATGCTCGACGATGCTCACGGGGCGCCGACCTCGGCGGGCGCCGTCGATCTGACCGCGGCGGCGAACGCCTCGAGCTTGTCCGGATCCTTGCGGCCCGGGGCCATTTCGACCCCGCTCGCGACATCGACCGCGTATGGACGCACCGTGCTGATCGCCTCGGCGACGTTGTCCGGCGTCAGGCCTCCGGAGAGGATCAGCGGGATCGAGCCCAGATGGCCGCGGGCGAGCTCCCACGAGAACGTCTCGCCCGTGCCCCCGCGGACCCCGTGGACGTAGCTGTCGAGGAGATGGAAGTCCGTGTGGAATGGCGCCAGGGCCTGAATGTCCGCGCCACTGTGCACGCGCGTCGCCTTGATCACCCGGCAGCCGGTCCGGCGGGCCGCTTCGCCACAGAACGCCGGTCCCTCGTCGCCGTGCAGCTGGAGCATGGTCAGGCCGACCTCGTCCGCGGTCGAGGCGACGGTCTCGAGCTTCGGGTTCACGAACACGCCGACGATCTCGGCCCGGCGCCGGAGCGTCGCGGCGATCTCGATCGCCGTCTCGAGCTCGCAGGCGCGCGAGGAATGCGGCCAGAAGATCAGGCCGATCGCCCAGGCCCCCGCGGCATGGGCACGCTCTGCGTCCTCGACCGAGGCGACGCCGCAGAACTTGATCTTCGGAGGCAGCATGGACACGCTTCACATCGTACGCAGGCGACGGCCGGGTCCACGGGTCTGCGGTCCTGATCGCCTACTGCGAGGCCTGAACCGGACGGCTGCCGAGCGGCACGGCGCGCCCGCGGGAAAGCCGCGGCAGGAACTGCTTGGCGGTGTCGATCGGGACCGCGAACCCGATGCCCACGGTGCCGCTGCCGGAGTCGGTCTCGATCTGCGAGTTGATCCCGATCACCCGTCCGGCTGCGTCGAGCAGGGGACCGCCGGAGTTCCCGAGGTTGAGCGGGGCGTCGGTCTGGATCACGTTGTCGATGCTGAAGCCATTCGGCGCCTGGATCTGGCGCTGCAGGGCGGAGACGATCCCGCTGGTCAGGGTTCGATCGAGCCCGAACGGATTGCCGATGGCCAGGGTGGGGTCGCCGACGCGGACCGTGGTCGAGTCGCCGAGAGGCAGCGGAGCCACGGCGGGAACCCCGTTCATGTCGACCCTCAGGACCGCCAGGTCGTTGTTCTGATCCTCGCCGATGACGGTGGCCGGCCGGCTGACCGAATCCTCGAATCGCACGGTGACCCCGCTGCTGCGATCGGCGCCCTCGATCACGTGGTAGTTGGTGAGGACCAACCCGCTTCGCTTGATCAGGAAGCCCGACCCGGTGGAGGTGCTGAGCTGGCGCTGGGGAAACAGATCGAAGGGATTCTGGACCTGCTGGGTCGCCTGCGCCTTGACGAACACGACCCCGGGAGCGTCGCGCTCGTAGATCGCATGAGGGGTGAGCGACGACGTCGTGTTGTTGGACGCGGGCTGCGCGGACACCGGAGCCTCCTCGACGATCGTCCGCGTCGTCCGCCGCCCGGTCACTCCCAGGGCCAGGAAGGAGCCCGCCACGACGAGCGCGCCGAGCACCGCCGCGAGGAACTGAGAGCGGAGCAACGGGTGCATAACCTGAGTTTTGGCCCGGGCGGTGAACCCGAGCTAAAGCGGTGAACGCCAGCTAAAGCGCCTTCGCTGGACCTCGCGCGGTCAGCACCCGACACGCCGCCTCGATGTCCTCGGCGCGCATCAGCGCCTCTCCGATCAGCACGGCGTCGACGCCCGCGGCGGCGAGGGCGTCGAGCTCCGCGGGGCTGCTGAAGCCGGATTCGGCCACCACCACCACGTCCTTGGGCAGTTCCGGCAGGAGGTCGAACGTGCGCCTCGGATCGACCCGCAGCGTCGTCAAATTGCGGTTGTTGACGCCGATCACCTGCGCGCCCGCCGCCACCGCCACGTCAAGCTCGTGCCGGTCGTGGATCTCGACCAGCGCCGGCAGACCGAGGTCCAGCGCCTGGCCGTGCAGCTCCGCCAGCTCGCGCTCGGACAGGGCCGCCACGATCAGCAGGAGCGCGTCGGCTCCGGCGGCGAAGGACTCGAGGACCTGGTAGGAGTCGACGATGAAGTCCTTGCGCAGGATCGGGAGCTGGGCGGCCGCCCGGGCGGCGCCCAGATCCTCCAGCGAGCCACCGAAGCTCGTCGGTTCGGTCAGGATCGACAGCGCCGCCGCGCCCGCGCGCTCGTAGGCCGCTACAACGTCCGCCAGCTCGACGCCCTCGCGGATCAGCCCGGCTGATGGAGAGCGGCGCTTGTGCTCGGCGATCAGTGACAGCCCGGGGCGGCGCAGCGCCTCGAGGAACGAGCGCCGGTCACCGGCCTCGATTCGGCTGCGCACGGCGCCTTCGAGCACGTCCGGCGGGATCGCCTGGCGGCGGCGCACCACCTCCGCCCGGGTCGCGGCGAGAATCGGGGCGAGGCGGCTCACGTTCCGGCCAACTCCTGCGTCCGCGCGACGAATCGCTCCAGGGCCTGCGCGGCCCGGCCCGAGTCAATCGCCCGGCCGGCCGCGGCCACTCCCTCATGGAGCGTCGGGGCTCCCCCGGCGGCGTAGATCGCGGCGCCGGCGTTGATCACGGCCAGATCCCGGCACGGCCCCGGCTCTCCGGCCAGGATCGCCTGCGTGATCAGGGCATTCTGCTGGGGGTCGCCACCGGGCACGGAGTCGGCCGGCGCCCGCGTCAGCGACACGTCCTCGGGGGCAACCGTGTAGGCGCGCAGCTCCCCGTCCAGCACCTCGACGACACGCGTCGGGGCCGAGATGCTGAGCTCATCGATCCCATCCTCGCCACTGACCAGGAGGGCGTGCCGGGTCCCGAGCAGCGCCAGGGCTCCGGCCATCGTCTCCAGGTAGTCCGGATCTGACACGCCGATCAACTGCCGCGTCGCGCCGGCCGGATTGGTCAGCGGACCGAGGAAGTTGAAGATCGTCCGGACCCCCAGCTCCCGGCGGACGGGCATGACAAAGCGGGTCGCCTGGTGGTGGGCGGGCGCGAACATGAACCCGAAGCCGGTCTCCGCGATGCACCGCGCCACCGCGGTCGGAGTCAGGTCGATGCGCGCGCCGAGAGCCTCGATGAGATCCGCCGATCCTGAGAGGCCGGTGGCGGAGCGATTGCCGTGCTTGGCCACGGTGCAGCCGGCACCGGCGGCGATCAGCGCGGCCGTGGTGGATACGTTGAACGTCCGCCGGCCGCCCCCGGTGCCCGCGGTGTCGAGCAGGTCCTCGTGCGTGACGCTCACGCGTGCCGCCAGCGAGCGCATCGTCCGGGCGAGCCCGGCGAGCTCCGCAACGGTCTCGCCCTTGGTCCGCAACGCGATCAGAAACCCGGCGATCTGGATCTCCGAGGCGTTGCCGGCCATGATCTCCGAGAGCACGGCGGCGGCATCGTCGATGCTGAGGTCCCGGCCGGAGGCGAGCGCGTCGATCGAGCGCGTCAGCAGGTCCTGGCCGGCACTCATCTCGCGCGCTGGAGGAAGTTGTGCAGCAGTTCGCGCCCCTGCTCGGTGAGCACCGATTCAGGATGAAACTGAACGCCCTCCGCGGGCAGGTCGAGATGCCGTACGGCCATCACCACGTCACCGCCGAAGGCGCTCTGTTCGAGCACCGCAGGAAGGGCTGGATCGGCGACCAGCGAGTGGTAGCGACCGACCTCCAGCGGTTCGCGCAGCCCGCGGAAGATCGTCCTGCCGTCGTGCTGGACCTTGGTCGTCTTCCCGTGGACGGGCTGGTGCTGGATGACCTTGCCGCCCCATGCCTGCACCAGCGCCTGATGGCCGAGGCACACGCCGAGCGTCGGCACTCCGGCCAGCGGAAAGCGCCGCACCGCCTCGAGCGAGATCCCCGCGTCGTCCGGCGTGCACGGCCCAGGCGAGACGATCACCCGGTCATACCCGCGGAGCAGGAGATCCTCGACCGTGGCGTGATCGTTGCGGACCACCTCCACCTCGGCCTCCAGCTCGCCGAGATACTGGACGAGGTTGTAGGTGAAGCTGTCGTAGTTGTCGACGACGAGAACTCGCATCTCGATGCCTACGGCCAGTCCGGCTGGGCCACCGCCAGCTCGATCGCCGCCCTCACGCCGCGGGCCTTCGCCTCGGACTCGCGGAACTCGTAGTCGGGCTGGGCATCGGCCACGGTGCCGCCTCCCGCCTGGATGTGGGCGACACCGTCCTTGACCACCACGGTGCGGATGTGGATGCACGTGTCGAGATCGCCGGCGTAGCTGGCATAGCCGATCGCGCCCCCGTAACCGCCGCGCTTGACGGGCTCAAGCTCGTCGATGATCTGCATCGCGCGGACCTTTGGGGCGCCGGACAGCGTCCCCGCGGGAAGCACTGAGCGAAGCGCGGCCAGGGCGCCCACGCCCTCACGCAGCGTGCCGGCGACGCTCGAGACGATGTGCATGACGTGGCTGTAGTTCTCGATTTCCATGAAGTCCTCGACCTCGACGCTGCCGTACTCGCAGACGCGACCGAGGTCGTTGCGGCCCAGGTCGACGAGCATCACGTGCTCGGCCCGCTCCTTCGGATCGGCGAGCAGCTCCTCGGCG
The DNA here is from genome assembly GCA_036564325.1 of Solirubrobacteraceae bacterium. GTDB lineage: Bacteria > Actinomycetota > Thermoleophilia > Solirubrobacterales > Solirubrobacteraceae > Palsa-465. The sequence continues at coordinate 7,433 of DATCPD010000132.1, forward strand.
ATCCGCCGATCCTCGTCCGCGGTGCTGCCCCGCGGGCGGGTGCCGGCGATCGGCCGGGTCGAGACGCGCCGGCCGGCGACGGTGATCAGCGGCTCCGGGCTGGTCCCCGCGACCTCGAAGTCGCCGAAGTCCAGGAAGTACATGTACGGGCTGGGGTTGACCGCCCGCAGTCCCCGGTAGATCGAGAACGCCTCCACCGGCACCGGGGCCGACCACCGCTGCGAGGGAACGACCTGATAGGCGTCTCCTGCGTAGATGTATTCGATGATCCGGGCGACGATGGCCTCGAACTGCGAGCGCTCCATGTTCGATTGAAACGCCGGAATCGACCGTTCGGCGGCGGGCGGTCGCGCCGGCCGGGGGATCGGACCGGCCAGCCGCCAGCGAACCTCGGCGATCGTCTCCTGCGCGCGCCGGTATGAGCTCTCCAGCTCGTCGTCGGCATACACGTTGGCCAGCACCGTGACCTTGCGCTTGAGGTGGTCGAACACGACCAGCGCATCGGTCAGCATCAGGGCCAGGTCCGGTACGCCGATCGGGTCCGGATTCGGCGGGCCGAGCGACTCGACGGTCCGCACCAGGTCATACGCGAACATGCCGACGGCCCCGCCGGCGAACGGCGGCAGGTGCCCCAGTGGGGCCACGCGGAACTGCTGGAGCTGCTCCTCCGCCAGCGCGTAGGGATCGCCCGGATCGCCGAGTGACCATCTGAGCACGCTGCGAGGCCGGAAGCCGATGAACGAGTAGCGGCCGACGCGCCCGTGCTCGGCGGACTCGAGCAGGAACGCGGGCCCCTCATCACGCAGCTTCAGGAACGCCGAGACCGGGGTCTGGACGTCATCGATGAACGTCTCGCACAGGGGGATCAGGTTGTAGTCACGGGCCAGCGCCCGGACCTGCTCGAGCGACGGCATCTCCGGGATGGCTTCAGCGTTTGCTACGGCCATCCAGCACCCGCTCGGCGTCCTCGAGCGTCAACCCCCGGCCGCGAAGCAGGACCGCGAGGTGGTAGATCACGTCGGCGGCCTCCTCGGAGACCCGCTCGTCCGACTCCTCGCGCGCGGCGCGGACGACCTCCTCGGCCTCCTCCTGCACCTTGGCGCCGATCAGCGCCGGGTCGGCCAGCAGCCGGGCGGTGTACGAACCGTGGGGTTGGGTCAGCGCCCGCTCGCCGATCGTGCGCTGCAACGACGGCAGCACCTCGTGGGGGGCGGTGGGCTGAAGCTCCCCGTTGTGGAAGCAGGTCCGCTCACCGGTGTGACAGGCCGGGCCGGCGGGCTCGACCAGGGCGAGCAGGGCGTCGGCGTCGCAGTCGTAGCGGATCGCCTTCACGATCTGGATGTTGCCCGAGGTCGCTCCCTTGTGCCAGAGCTCGTCACGGGAGCGGCTGAAGAAATGCATCTCGCCGGTCTTCCGGGTGGCCTCGAGGGCTTCCGCGTTCATGTAGGCGAGCATCAGCACCTCTCCGCTGCGCCAGTCCTGGACCACGCAGGGGACCAGTCCACGTTCATCGAAAGCGATCTGCGAGTCGTCCACGGGCTGACGATTCTAGGTGGGGCGCCCGAGCGCGCCCGCCGCCAGGCGGCCCGACTACATAATGCTCCGATGCCAGCGGTGTTCGACGGACACAACGACGCCCTCACCGTGGACGATCACGCAGGGCTGGCCACGGGACGCTCCGGCGGCCATCTGGACATCCCGAGGATGGACGCCGGAGGCGTGCGGGGCGCGATCTTCGCCGTGTTCACACCCTCCGAGCACGAGCGCGAGCAGCCGCTCCCGCGCACCGACGGGGTGATCGAGTTCGAGCTCTCGTCGCCCGTTTCCCAGGACCGCGCCGCGGCCTACGCCAGCCGCGCGGCCGGCCGGCTGCCGCAGCTCGAGCGCTCAGGCTACGTCCGGTTGGCTCGCGGCATCGAGGATCTCGACGCCGCCCGCGACGGAGCCGGTCCACCGGCGGCGGTGCTGCACCTGGAGGGCGCGGAGGCGATCGACCCGGAGCTGGAGGCGCTGGCGCTGTGGCACGCCGCCGGGCTGCGCTCGCTCGGGCCGGTGTGGAGTCGCCCCAACGCGTTCGGTCACGGCGTTCCGTTCGTCTCGCCCTCCTCGCCGGACACCGGGCCGGGCCTGAGCGCGGCGGGCATCGAGCTCGTGCGCCGCTGCGCCGAGCTCGGGATCGTGATCGACCTGAGCCATCTCAACGAAGCCGGATTCTGGGACGTCGCGGCCCTTGCGCCCGGTCCGCTGGTGGCCAGCCACTCGGCCGCACACGCGCTGTGCCCGACCTCCCGCAACCTCACCGACTCGCAGCTCGACGCGATCTCGGCCAGCGGCGGACTCGTGGGCATCGTGTTCGCCTGCCCGTTCATCCGGCCGGACTTCTCCGAGGATCCGGACACCCCGATCGAGCTGATCGCCGACCACGCCCGCTACGTCGCCGATCGCATCGGCGTCGAGCATGTGGCGCTCGGGTCCGACTTCGACGGGGCGCCGATCCCGCGGGCCGTCGGAGACGTCGCCGGCATGCCCACGGTGCTCGCAGCCCTGAGCGCGGCCGGGTTCACCGACGATCAGCTCGAGGCGATCGCCTGGGACAACTGGCGGCGTGTGCTGGCTGCCTGGTGGGAGCGCTGACGGGCCGGTTACTCGATGCCCAGGCGGTCGAGCAGGCGCTCGTCGCCACGCCAGTGACGACGTACGCGCACCGACAGCTCGAGGTGCACGTGGCCACCGACCTCACGCTCGATCGCCCGCCGCGCAGCGACGCCGATCGCCTTGACCATCCGTCCTCCGGCCCCGATCAGGATGCCCTTCTGGGAGTCGGTCTCGGCCAGGATCACCGCCTTGACCCGCACGAGGTCCGGGCGGTGACGGTCCACGTCCTCGATCTCGACTTCGACCGCGTGCGGAATCTCCTCGCGGGTCCGGGCCAGCACCTGCTCGCGGACCAGCTCGGCCAGCACCGCCGCTTCGGATTGGTCTGAGTGCTGGCCGGCCGAGAAGTAGAACGGCCCGGGCGGCAGCATCGAGACGAGCTGGTCGACCAGCGTCGGTACGCCGGTGCCCGTTCGCGCCGAGACGGCGAAGATCTCCTGCGCAACGTCGAGCCCCTGGGCGTCATGCAGAGTGGCCACGGTCCGCGGCTGCGGGCAGCGGTCGATCTTATTGACGGCGACGACGACGGGAATCGGCGCGCTTCGCAGCAGCCCGGCGATGAACCGCTCTCCGGGCCCCACCCCCTGCTCGGCGTTCATCACGAACAGGCATGCGTCGGCCTCGGCCAGCTCCCGCTCCACCCGTCGCTGCATTCGCTCGGTCAGGGCGTCCCGCGGGCGCTGGACGCCGGGTAGGTCGACGAGCACGAGCTGCCAGTCAGGCCCGGTGGCCACACCGCGCACCGCCCGCCGCGTGGTCTGCGGCTTGTCGGAGACGATCGCCACCTTCGAGCCGATGATCGCGTTGGCCAGAGTCGATTTGCCCACGTTCGGGCGACCCGCCAGGGCGATGAACCCGGATCGCGTGTGGATGGCCAGCCCGGACCCGGGCTCGCCGGCGTTCACCGGACCCAGCGCATGAGCTCGGCCTGGAGGGCCAGCATCTCGCCCTCGTCACGCTCGTGATCCATGCCGCTGAGATGGAGCGCGCCATGCAAGACCGCCTCGCGGAGATCCTCCGTGTGCTCGGGGCAGATGACGATGTCCCCGAGCTCACGCGGACCGGCCGGCACGCCATCCTCGTCGACCCCGAAGGAGAGGACGTCGGTGGGGGCGTCGATCCTGCGGAACTCCAGGTTGAGGCCCCGGATCCGCTCCTCGTCGACGAACTCCACCGCCACGTGACCGTCGCCGATGCCCGCCGAGGACAGGGCCAGCGCGCACAGCTCCTCCACCTCGACGCCGGTCGGACCGTCGGCACCGAGCTCCTGAGCCCCGATTACCTCGATCTCGAGCACGTCGCCGGCACTCACGCCCGCTTGCGCGGAAGCAGCTCCGGCGCCATCCGCTGACCGTGCTCGTTGTAGGCGGCCACGATCCGGCGCACGAGCTTGTGGCGGACGACGTCCTCGTCGCCGAAGCGAACGAACTCGATGCCCTCGACCCCGCCGAGGATCTCCGAGACGACCACCAGCCCGGAGTCGTTCTCCCGGGGCAGGTCGATCTGCGTGATGTCGCCGGTGACCACCATCTTCGAGTTGAACCCGAGGCGGGTCAGGAACATCTTCATCTGCTCGGGGCTGGTGTTCTGGGCTTCGTCGAGGATGATGAAGCTGTCGTTGAGGGTGTTATGGGCGAGCAGGAAGTCGCTGGTCACGTAGAGCGAGTCGGCGGCCGCGACCTGGATGCACACGCAGTCGGCTTCCCCCGCGGGCTCGATCGCGTCAACGAAGCGCATCGGACGGCCGCCTCCACACCGCTCGTACGTCGCTCGCTTGCGCTCCAGGCGGAAGGGCTCAAGTCCCTCTGGCAGCCGGATCTCGAGGGTGTACGCGTTCGCGCGATGATGCACCTGGCGCCCTCTGGCCAGGCCTGGCCGGCGGCCGGCGGCCGCACGGCAACGCCAGTACGCCACCCCGCCGAGCGAGCGGACGAGGTACACGACGTCGTCGCGGAGAGTTTCCGAGCACGTCGTGTACTGGATCCGGCACGTGCGGCCCGATTGCGTCACCGGGCCACCATCGCTGTCGAGCAGACCCTGGAGCACGGCCAGGCGGACCGCGACCGCGTTGTGCAGGTACGACTCGGGGATGAACTTCGTGTGCGAGTTCGTGCCCGCCAGGCCGAGCTCGCGCAGCCCCTCGGTCACGGGATTGGCGACAATGACCCCGCCTCGATGGCCGTGGACATGGCGCAGCGTGTAGTCGTAGTCCCCGTGCCGGCGAAGCTCGATCCCATCCAGCCGGGCCTCGAGCGCAGTGACGAGCTCCGGATCCGCGGTCGAGAACGTCGGCGTGGTGGTGGCGGTCAGACAACCGTCGCCGAGCAACAGGCCGAGCGCGTACGGGTCGAGCGAGATTTCTCGAGCGGGAAGCTCCGCCGGGGCGGACAGCAGCGGCAACGCGTACCGGTGCTGATGGAACGACCGCAGACGGCCGATCATGTCCTGGGTCTGGAGCACCCGGCCCGGCTTGCCGCGACGGCGGTCGGACGCCGTTGATACCTGCCACAAGTGCTCGGCGCAGGCGAGGGTCGACGCGCCGTCCTGCGTGCTGACGCGGTAGACCGGCTTCCGGCCCTGGGGATACACGCCGAGCACCGCCGTCGGCGTTCCGCTCGAACCGATCACGAGGTCACCGACCCGCAGCGACCCGATGGGGCGAAAACCTGTCGGCGTCAGCACCGGGGTGCTCACGGGCTGCGCCCGGCCCCGCATGAAGGCGAGCGGCGCGACCTCGATCGCTCCTCGCTCCAGGGCCTGGGCGACCCGCTCGGGCTCCAGCATGTCGTGCAGCGCGTCGAACAGCGGCCGCAGATAGGGATCGACCTTGGCCATCAGGTCTCCGGGCAGGAACCCCAGCCGCTCCCCGGCCTCCACCGCGGGCCGGGTGAGAATGATCCGGTTGACCTCGCGGCGGCTGAGCGCGGCGGCGGCCAGCGCGACGGCGAGGAAGGTCTTGCCGGTGCCTGCCGGGCCGATGCCGAAGGTGATCGTGTTGGTACGGATGGAATCGACGTAGCGCTTCTGGTTGACCGTCTTCGGAGCCACCTTGGTGGCCCGGTGGCGCCACACCACGTCCTCGAGGATGCCCGCCGGCGACTCGTGCTCATCCAGGGCCCGCGTGACCGCCTCGATCGTCCCGGGCGCGATCTCGTGGCCCTGGGTGACCAGCTCGGCCAGCTCGCTGACCACCGAGGCGGCGCTGTCCACCGCGTCAGCTTCCCCTTCCAGGGTCAGCACGTTTCCGCGCAGGAACACGTTGCATTCGAGGTGGCCCTCGAGCGCGCGCAGCACGGCGTCCTCGCTGCCCGCCAGCTCGGCGGCGACTGCGTTATCGAGCTCGATCTGCCGGCGCACGAACCGTTACGCCCCGAGGGCTGCCCGGACCCGAGCCGAGGTGCGCTTGCCGTCCGCGCGGCCGCCGGCCTTGGCCATCGCCGCCTTCATCACCTGGCCCATGTCCTTCGGGCTGGTGGCCCCGGTCTCGGCGATCGCGCCGGCGACGATCGCGTCGAGCTCGGCATCATCGAGCTCGGCCGGGAGATAGACCTCGATCAGCGTCGCCTCGGACTCTTCCTGCTCGGCGAGTTCCGGCCGGCCTCCGTCGCGGAACTGGGCGGCCGCCTCGAGGCGCCGCTTGCGCTCCCGGCGGAGCACCGCGAGCTCGTCCGTTCCGCCGTCCTTGGCGGCCTTCTGCAGCTCGGACAGCACCAGGCGCAGCGCTCCCACGCGATCTCGCTGCCCAGCCTTCATCGCGGTGGTGATATCGGTGCGTACCTGCTCAGTGACTGTCACTACGATGAGGATAGCCCCGCCGGATGCGGAACCCGGCAGCTGAGGCCATCCGCGTGAAGCTCCTCGCACACGACGGCGACCAGGGAGCCGCGCTGCGCCGCCCCCGCCGGGAGGTAACAGCGGGTGTAGTCCTCGGTGTAGCCGGCGCACTGCGTCTCGGCGACCTTGTCGACGAGCACGGTCGCCGGGCGGCCCAGCTTGGCCGCGCGGTGGCGGCGAGAGCGGACCTCGGAGTGACCGCGGAGCACGCGCGAGCGGCGCTTCTTCTCCTCAGGCGGCACGCGGTCTCCCAGCGCGGCAGCAGCCGTGCCGGGACGCGGCGAGTACGGGAACGTATGCACGCGGCTGATCTCCGCCGCGTCGATCGCCGCCAGGGTGCGTTCGAACGCCCGCTCGTCCTCAGTGGGGAACCCGACGATCACGTCGGTCGTCAGGTTCACGGCCGGGGCGGCGTGGCGCAGGGCCGCAATGTGCTCCAGATACTCCTCCGCCGAGTAGTGCCGGCCCATCGCCCGCAGCACGTCGTTGTCCCCCGATTGCATCGGGACGTGAAGGTGGGGGCAGACCTTCGGCTCGCCGGCCAGCGCCTCAAGCAGGGACTCCTTGACGTGGACGACCTCGACGCTGGACAGCCGGACTCGCTCGACGCCCGGAATTCCCGCCACCTCGACCATCAGCTGCCCGAGCTCCAGCCCCTGCTCGGGGTCGCGGTAGTCGCCGACGCTGATCCCGGTCATGACCATCTCCGGCTGGCCGTGCTCGACGCGGCGTCGGACCTCGGCGAAGATCGCACTGGCCGGGCGAGAGCGAGCCGGTCCGCGGACCGACGGGATGATGCAGTACGCGCAGTGGGCGTCGCAGCCGTCCTGCACCTTGACGAAACCGCGTGTCCGGTCGGGCAGCGCGGCTCGCGGTCCGAGCACGCCGTGTTCGAAATCCACGCAGGCGCCGAGCTCGCCGGCGATCTGCGCGGCCACGTCGTCGGCGGTGCCCGGCACCGCGCTCACGCGTTCGTCGAGCTGCGAGAACTGGCCCGGGTTGAGGTTCACGGCGCAGCCGGTCACGTACACCCGGGCCGCCGATCCCAACGACCGGCGGACGGATTGACGGGACTTGGCCTCCGCCTCGTTGGTGATGCAGCACGTGTTGATCACGTGCAGCTCGGCCTCGGCCTCCGGGACCTCGTGGTGCCCCTCGGCCAGCAGGGCCTCCCGCGCGAGCATCGCGTCGGCCTGCGAGACCTTGCAGCCCAGGAACTTGACGGCAAACGACGTCACCTCCCCGGGGAAGGTATCGCGCACCGCTACTGGGGAAGGTGAAAACCGCTCGCGACCGGCGTCCCGTCGTGCTCCTCGAGAATGAGGCTCCGCGGTGTCCTCGAGTCGGTGCGCGCGGAGAGGAGAGAGGGCTCGTACGCGCAACCAGCCCGAGGCTTAGGCCGTGGAACGATGATCTCGAGCAGCAGGCCACCGAGGGTTACGCCGATCGCGAGCGGGTTAGGCAACTGGATTCACCTCCTTGAGTGATCCCTGTTCACTGCAGAAGAGGATGCCCGAGCGCTGAGCCGGGGTCACCGGCCGGATGTCCAGGATCAGCGGGCGCGGGTTGTCCACGCGCGGATCGGGTCAGCCGGTGAGCAGCAGCGCGGCCCAGTCGCCGCTGATCCGGCGCTCATGCTCGCGCAGGCCGCAGGCGCCAAACGCGGCGGCCACGCCGTCGGCCTCGTGACCCAGCATGCCGCTCGCGACGACCTGGGCCCCCGGTGCTCCGGTGGCTGCGCAGCCACGGGCCCACGTGCGCAGCAGCGGACCCAGCAGGTTGGCGGCGATCGTCTGCGCGGCGGGCGTCGGCGCCTCCCGCAGATCGTGCCGGCGCACCCTTAGGGTGACGCCGTTCACGCGGGCGTTGGCCGCTGTCGCGGCCACGCTGGCGGGGTCGTAGTCCAGCGCCAGGACCGGGTCCCAGCCGAGTTTGGCGGCGGCCAGCGCCAGCACGCCCGACCCGCAGCCGAGATCAAGGAACGACCCGCTCGGCTCGAGCTTAAGCATCAGCTCCAGGCACAGTCGGGTGGTGGCGTGGGCTCCGGTGCCGAATGCCCGCCCGGGATCGATCACCAGGTCGAGCGCGGTGGCGCCGGGCGGCTCCCAGGGCGGACGTACGGTCAGCCGGTCGCCGAGGACGAGCGGCCGATGGAACTCGCGCCAGCGCTCTGACCAGTCGTCGGCGATCTCCTCGGTGCGCACCTCGACCAGCGCCGCGCCGGCCGCCGCGCGCAGATCCGGCAGTTCCGGCAACTCCCCGGGCGCGCCGTAGACCGCATATTCGATCTGGTCCTCTGAAACGTCGACCTCTTCGACGCCACTCGGCGCGAGCTCGAGCAGCTCCGCGAGCACGATCTCCGCCTCGGAGCGGTGCACGCGCACCGCGAGTCGCAGCATCGGGCGACGCTCAGCCGCCGCCGAACGCCCGCTTGAGCTTGCCGAACACGCTCTCCTCGGTGCTCAGGTTTCGCTCGGTCATCGACTCGGACAGGCGCTCGAGCAGCTCGCGCTGCTCCCGGCCGAGGTGGCGCGGGATGACGACGTTGACCACGACCCGGAGGTCGCCGGTGCGATGACCTCTGAGCGCCGGCATTCCGGCGCCGCGGATCACCAGCGTCTCGTGCGGCTGGGTGCCGGCCGGGACCTCCAGCGGCACCGGGCCGTCCACGGTCGGCACCTCCACCTTCGTGCCCAGGGCGGCGAGCGGCGCAGCGACGTCGACCGCCGTGACGAGATCGTCGCCGTCACGCAGGAACCTCGGGTCCTCACGCACCCGGACCAGGACGTAGAGGTCGCCCGGCGGCCCGCCCCGCTCGCCCGCGTGTCCGCGGCCACCAATCCGGATCCGCTGGCCGTCGGCGATCCCGGCGGGCACGTCGACCGCGACCTTGGTGCGCTCCACCGTGCGCCCGCGTCCCTGGCACACCTTGCACGGCTCCTTTGCCACCCGACCCTCGCCGTGGCACATGTCGCAGGCGGCGGCCCGCACGACCTGGCCGAACGGCGTCCGCGACACCGCTCGCAGCTGCCCGCTGCCGCCGCAGCGCGGGCACGTCTCGATCGGAGTCCCCGGCTCGGCCCCGTTTCCGCGACAGTGCTCGCAGCGGGCGATCACCTCGTACTGCACCTCGACCGAGGCGCCGCGCGCGGCCTGCGCGAGGTCTATCTCCACGGCCGCGGCGAGGTCGTCGCCCTGGGCGGGGCCTGCCGAGCGCCCGCCACCGAACGCGCTGCCGAAGCTTCCCCCGCCGAAGAACGCCTCGAAGATGTCCGAGACCGAGCTGAAGCCCTCGAAGTTGGAGGAATACCCGCCGCTGCGCAGCCCCTCGTGGCCGTAGCGGTCGTAGGTCGCCCGCCGATCAGCGTCGGACAGGATCTCGTAGGCCTCGGCGGCCTCCTTGAACTTGTCCTCCGCGTCCGGGTCGTGGCTGTTCACGTCGGGGTGAAGCTCGCGCGCCATCCGCCGAAAGGCCTTCTTGATGTCGCTCTCGCCGGCCTCACGCGGGACGCCGAGCACCTCATAGGGGTCCCGCGGCACGTCTCTAGCGCTCGTCATACACGTCCACCACATAACGGGAAAGCTGACCGGCGGCCTCGCGCACGGCGCGGATCGCGGCGGCGTAGTCCATCCGCAGCGGCCCGATCAGCGACACGGTCCCGAGACGGCGTGTGGGCAAACCGTATGCGGCGGCCACGAGCGCCAGCTGCTGCAGCGCTGGGGCGTCGTTCTCGGCTCCGATGCGTACCAGCACGTCTCGCTCCGGCAGCGCCGCACGCAGGACCCCGAGCAGCGTCACGCGCCGCTCGAGCATGTCCATCAGCGCGTTCAACTCGGAGACATCGCTGAAGCGCTCGAGCCGGAACAGCCGCGACGCCCCCTCCACGTACAGCGTCTCCAGCGAGGACTCCTCCAACTCGGTGAACGCCGGGGCGAGCGCCTCGAGGAAGCTCAGCTCCCGCGCCGACAGCGACGGCTCGTGCAGCCGTTGATGGAGCATCCGGGCGCCCAGGCCGAGTCCCACCAGCCGCTCGTTGAAGTAGCTGGCGGCCCAGTCGGCCAGGCCGGAGTCGACGGGATCCGCGAACGTGAACAGGCGCTTGGTCACACCGCCGGTCGAGGTGATCACCACGACCATCAGGACCTGCGGCTGCAGCGCGAGCACCTCGACGTGCCTGATCGTCGAGGTCTCGATCGGAGGCGCGGTGACGATCGCCAACAGGTTCGTGACCTGCGACAGCGTCTCGGTGGTGACGCGCATCGCCTCGTCGAGCTCCCGCCGCACCAGCGACAGCGACAGGCGCGGGCCGGGATCCTCCTCGGGCAACAGCCGGTCGACGAAGTAGCGATAGCCGGCCTGGGTGGGAATCCGTCCGGCGGACGTGTAGGGATGGGCCAGCAGGCCCAGCTCCTCGAGGCTCGCGAGCTCGTTGCGGATCGTCGAGGGCCCCCAGACGACCCCGGCCGAGAGCGCCTTCGACCCCACCGGCGCTCCGGCCTCGAGATATTCCTCCACGACCTTGCGCAGCACGATTTCCTGGCGATCAGTCAGCACGACCATGATTGTAGGTCGGCGCCCCGGCGGCGAAGATCGGGAACTGCTCCACTGAACGCTTTCGTTCTGTAGGCTTCCCGCCGGCGGAATGCAGGGCCGCCACGGGTTGGAGCACAGACAAAAGGAGCGGGAGATGAGCCGGGATCTGACGCGTCGTGAGGTGCTCCGTGCCGGAGCCACCGGGGGAGCCGCGCTGGGGGCATCAGCGCTGCTGTCAAATTCGCTGATCGCCAATGCGCTGGCCAATCCGCCCAGATGCGGCAGCCTCAACGACATCCAGCACGTGGTGATCCTGATCCAGGAGAACCGCTCCTTCGATCACTACTTCGGCTCGCTGAAGGGCGTCACCGGCTTCGCCGATCCCGGTGTCCTGCCGCTGAACGACGGCAGCGGACTCAGCATCTTCGCCCAGCCGGGATATCCGGGCGGCTTCGACGGCAACCATCTGTATCCGTTCCATCTCGACTCGTTCAACAACGGCGAGTGCACGAACGACATCAATCACAGCTGGGGCCCGCAGCACAGCTACTGGGACGCCGGCAAGATGGACGGGTTCGTGACCGGCCACATCGCCGCCGACGGGAGCGCCAACGGCCCGCTGACGATGGGCTATTACACGCGCAAGGATCTCGACTTCTACTACGCGCTCGCGGACGCATTCACGATCTGCGATCACTATCACTGCTCGGTGATCGGCCCGACGGACCCCAACCGCCTGTACGCGATGTCGGGCACGCTTGACCCGGCCGGCGTCGCCGGCGGTCCGATCCTCTCGACCAGCTCTTCCCGGATCGACCGCTACGGGACGCTGAGCTGGACGACGATGCCCGAGCAGCTGCAGGCGCGCGGGATCAGCTGGAAGGTCTACGGCGATCCCGACGGCAACTTCGGCGACAACGTGCTGCCGTACTTCAAGCAGTACCAGAGCAATCCGGTGCTGGCGGCCAACGCCCTCACCCCCACCTATCCGGGAACGTTCCAGGCCGACGTGGCCGCTGGCCTGCTGCCGCAGGTCTCGTGGGTGCTCGCGCCGCTGATCGACAGCGAGCATCCGCCCGCGCCGGAGATCTACGGCGAGAGTGTCGCCTCGGACATCCTCCACACGCTCGTCTCGAATCCCGCCGTGTGGTCGAAGACCGCGCTGTTCATCACCCACGACGAGAACGGCGGATTCTTCGATCACGTCCCGCCGCCGACCGCGCCGGCGGGGACCCCGGGCGAGTATCTGACCGTGAACCCGCTTCCGGCCGACGCGTCCGGGGTGGCGGGGCCGATCGGGCTCGGGTTCCGGGTGCCGCTGCTCGTCGTCTCCCCGTTCAGCCGGGGCGGATTCGTGAGCCACAGCACGTTTGACCACACCTCGTTGCTGCGCTTCCTGGAGACGCGGTTCGGGGCCGAGGTCCCGAACCTGAGCTCGTGGCGCCGTTCGGTCACCGGCGACCTGACGAGCGCGTTCAACTTCGTCAAGACCGACACCTCGGTGCCCTCCCTGCCCCAGCCCTCGCTGATCGATTCCCGGGTCACGATGAGCTCATGCGCCACGAGCGCGCCGGTGAGCCTCGCCACCGACACGACGAACAGCCTGAAGGCGCTCGAGCAGGTGCTCGTCGCGACCTATCCGGTGACCGTCAACTCGGCCCCGCCGCCGCAGGAGTCCGGAACCAAGTCCACGCCGAGCGGACGGGTGCCCTGCACGACCTGAGAGCCGCTTGTCGAGCTGAGGGCCGCTAGAGCTCGAGTTTGGCGACGGCGTTGCGGATGATCCGGTGGCCGGATTGCTCGGCCTGCGCGTCCACGATCGCCGTGCCAGCGCTCACCTCGCGGACCGTGCCGGAGATCGTGATCGGCTCACCCATCCTGCCCATACCGCGGAACTGGACGCTCAGCCGCCTGAGCTTCTCGGGGCCGCCGGCCGCCTCGGTCTGGGCCCGCGCCACCTGCGCCATCGTCCAGAGACCGTGCAGGATGCGGCCCGGCAGACCGACCTGCTGGGCGAACTGCTCGTCGATGTGAATCGGGTTGAAGTCGCCTGAGGCGCCGGCGTAGCGAACCGTCACGTAGGGGTCGGGGGTGACCTCCAGCCTGATTGTGTCCCCCGGCTTCAGGCTCATCCCTCACCCCTGACGATGTTGGTCCAGGTGCCGGTGCAGACGACCTCGCCCCGCTGGTTCTCCGACACCGACTCGAAGATGAAGAACTCCATCCCGCCGCGCTCAGAGATGTCCGAGACCGTTGCGGTGGTGCTGATCTCGTCACCGGCCACGACCACCGGGCCCCAGCGAAAGTCCTGGCCGCCGTGGACCATGCGCGCGAAGTTCATCCCGACCTCGGGGTCGAACAGGGCCGGAGCCAGCGACCGGCTCGCGTACACGACCGCGAACATCGGAGGCGCGACGACGTCGGCATAACCGGCCGCCCGCGCCGCCTCCACGTCGTGGTGGAGCGGATTCGTCTCCCCCACCGCGGCCGCGTACTCCCGGATCTTCTCGCGTCCGACCGCGTAGCTGGCGGGCTCGTAGGTCTTTCCGATGGCGCTCGTGCTGACCGGCATGCGCGGCGCAGTCTCTCAGATGATCACGGGGACCGACCCGCCGTCGACCGACCACGCTGCACCGGCGACGTTGGATGCGGCCTCTGAGCACAGGAACGTGATCACCGCCGCCACCTCCTGCTCGGTGCCGAGCCTTCCGATCGGGGTCCGTCCGCCGGTCGCCTCCAGCACCTCCTCGCGAGTGATCCCGCGGGCCTCGGCGTTCTGATCGGCCAGACCGCCGGGCGCCATCCACAGCTCACTGGCCACCGGGCCGGGCGCGACGGCGTTCACCAGTACGCCCTGGGATGCGTACTGGTCAGCGAACGCGCGCGAGAGCGACAGCACCGCGGCCTTCGTCACCGAGTAGGCGACATTCGTCTGCGAAGGCCGCTTGCCCGAGGACGAGCTGACATTGACGATCCTCCCCCACCCTTTTTCAGCCATGGCCGGGGCGGCGGCGCGCATCAGCCGCATCGGCGCCATCACGTGAAGCTCCCACTGCGCTTGCCAGTCGGCGTCGGTCAGGTCCTCCAGAGACTTGAGCTCGCTCGTGCCGGCGTTGTTGACCAGTGCGTCGATGCGGTCGAAGGTTGCTCGGCACGTTTGCAGGATCCGCTCGCCGGCCTGCGGGTCGGTGACATCGAGGACGAGCGCTTCGGCCCGTCCGCCGGCCGCTCGGCAGGCTTGCGCGACGTTCAGGAGCGACTCCTCACGGCGTCCGACGAGCAGAACCGACGCG
>DATCPD010000144.1:0-31480 GCA_036564325.1 Solirubrobacteraceae bacterium
GCCGGTCGAGATGTTTCCGGTCCTGTTCGCGATCGGCCGCACCAGCGGCTGGATCGCGCAGTGGCTCGAGATGATCGACGACAAGGAGCAGAAGATCGCCCGCCCGCGTCAGATCTACACGGGCCCGCGCGGTCAGGACTACCTGCCTATGCAGGAGCGCGCCGAGTAGCAGAGCCGCCCCGCGCGCCTAACAGGCCCGCGCGCCCAACACGCCCAAGACGCCCGCGGCGCCCCACCGCGCCGGGGGTGAGCACAGCCACAGTCCGACCGGCTTACGCAACGTAAGCTCGTACTGTGGAACAAATACGCCTGCATACCGGCCGGAAAGTGGTGATCCGCCCGATCGAACCGGGCGACGGCCCGGCGCTCCAGGCCGCCGGCGCCCGGCTCTCGCCGCTGTCGAAGTACCGCCGCTTCCTCGCCCCGAAGCCCCACCTGAGCAACGCCGACACGCGCTATCTGGTGCAGGTCGACGGGCAGGACCACGTCGCCCTGGTCGCGACCCCCGCCGATGATCCCGGGTGGATCCTCGGCGTCGGCCGGTTCGTCCGTCTGCCGGAGGATCCGCGGACGGCCGAGTTTGCCGTCGTCGTCGGCGACCAGTTCCAGCGCGAGGGGATCGCCACGGCGCTGCTCCTGCACCTCTCGGAGGCCGCATCGGCCCTCGGCATCACCCGGTTCCGCGCCACCCTGCTGGCCGAGAACGGCCCGGCCCACCGCCTCGTCCGGGGCCTTCCCGGTCACGTCGCCGCCGAGCGCCATTCGGGGCCCGTGGACGAGATCGAGGTAGAACTAGCCGCTTAGCGGTCTTCGCGGTCGCGGCGCTCGTGCGATCATCGCGCCATGCCGTGGAAGCTGACAGTCCGGGCCGGTCCAAAGGTCGAGCGGTTGCGCTTCGACACACTCGATCAAGCGCTCGACGCCGCCGAGAGCCGCGCGCGATCGATCGCCGGGACCGCCCCTCGGACCCCGGTCGACGCCCGCTTCAAGCGCTTTGAGCCGATCGAGCAGGTGGCCGCGCGGATCGAGTTGGCGGGGCCCGAACGGTTGATCCCATCGGTCAGCGCCGGCCTCGACGTTCGGGGTGACGGCTCGACCGACGCCTACGTGGGTCGCCTGCGGCGGGAGCTGGTCAAGCAGCGCAAGGGCGAGACGCCGTACCGGGCGCTTCGCCGCGCGCTGGCCGCAAACTCCGCCAAGTCTGCGAAGCCTCAGGCCTGAGCGCGGGCCGCGTCGAGGAAGCGCTCGCAGACCCCTCGGCCGACGGCGTTCCAGGCCTCGATCGAGCGATCGGTCTCCGCGCGCAGCGCGTCGGGGTCGAGGCCGATCCGCACGGCGTCGGCATCGGTCTGGTAGTCCTCGATCCAGTGCCGCGCATCGGCCGCGGTGACCTCCGCGTGGAACTGGATTCCCCAAGCGCGTTCGCCGACTCGGAACGCCTGCAGACAGGTGGCCGAACGGGCGAGCGCCACGGCCCCGGCCGGAAGCGGGAACTCATAGCTGTGCCATTCGAACGCGCTCAGCCTCGGCGCCAGCGGCCCGATCAGCGGATCGGTCGCGCCCGCGTTCGTGACCTGGACCTCGACCCAGCCGATCTCCGGTGCGCCGGCCCGGCGCGCCGGCGCCCCGGCCGCCTCGGCCAGCATCTGGGCGCCCAGGCACACCCCGAGCAGGGGCATGCCGCGCGCCAGCAGCGCGGCCAGCAGCTGTTTCTCGTTGCGCAACCAGGGGTGGGCGGCCTCCTGGTCGGCGTTTACGGCTCCGCCGAAGACCATCACCGCTTGGAAATTGGCCATCGCGTCCGGATGCGGGGTGCCCTCGGTGATCGGCCACTCCTGTAGCTCCCATCCCTGGCGCCGCACCGCGTCGGCGAACACGCCCGGGCCGGCGTCCGGCTGGTGGACGATCGCCAGCACCCGCATGAACTCAGTGCTCCGGGGTCACTAGTGCACCGTCCGGCACACTAGGGCAGCACCAGCGTCGCGCCGTGGCGGCGCAGCCACCGGGACTGCTCCCGGTAGTCCGGGCAGTGTGCAGCCAGCAGGGCCCAGAACCGCTGCGAGTGGTCCATCACCTCCAGGTGGCAGACCTCGTGCCAGACCACGTAGTCGAGCACCGGCTCGGGCGCGAGGAGCAGGCGCCAGTTGAAGCTCATCGCTCCCGACCGCGAGCAGCTGGCCCAGCGCGTGCGCTGGCCGCGGATCGTCAGCTTCTCGTAGCGCAGGCCGGCGGCGGCGCAGGCGCGGTCCAGGCGAGGCGCGACCTCGTTGCGGGCGGCCCGCCGATACCAGCGCTCGAGCGCCTCAGAGCGCGTCGAGTCGGCCGGCACGAGCAGCGCCTCGCCGCGGCGGTGCACCCGGCTGCGTCCGCGCTCCTCGATCAGCGCGAGCATCTCCCCCAGATACGGGACGCAGGCGCCACGGGCTGCCACCGTCGTGCGGGCCCTCTCCAGCTCGAGCATGCGGCGCTCGATCCACGGTCGCAGCTCGACGATCGCCGCTGCCGCCTCGCGCTCGGCCGCGCGACGGGGCAGCACGACCTCGACGCCGCGGGTCGCGTCGACGGTCACCCGAACCCGGCGCGCGCGCTCGGAGCGGCGGACGTTGTAGGCAATCTGCTCCACGGCCGGACAGGGTACGGTGCCGGTACGACAATGCCCGCGATCCCCGAGCTGCCAGAGCCCCTCAGCGACGGAACCGTTCACCTCAGGTTCGCCGCCGAACGCGACATACCCGAGGTCCTGATCGCCTACCAGGACGACCCCCAACTGCACCTCCGTCTCGGCGAGGCTCGGCCGCCCAGCGGTGCCCAGCTCGGCAGCCGCTCCGAACGCGCCGAGACGGACCGAGCAGAGGGCATCCGCGCGACGTTGACCGTGCTCGAACCGGGTTCGGACCGCTGCCGGGGGCAGGTGACGGTGCAGAAGGTCGACTGGGATCACCTGCGCGCCGAGCTCGGTCTCTGGCTGGCTCCGCAGGTGCGTGGTCGTGGCTACGCAACGCGCGCGCTGCGGCTCGGCGCGGACTGGCTGTTCTCGTCCTCCGGCCTCCAGCGGCTGCAGCTGCTCACGCAGCCGGACAACGAGGCAATGATCGCCGCGGCACGTTCGGCGGGGTTCGTGCTGGAGGGGGTGCTGCGTGAGTACGAACGTGAGCGAAGCGGCCGCGTCGACCTGGCGATCCTGTCGCTGCTGCCACGGGATCTCGAACCGTGAGCCCCCGGTGGCGAGTCAGGCTCCCCGCCGGGGTGAAGCCACCGTTCGAGGTCTATGTCAACGGCGTCCGTCAGGAGCTGGGGGTGGACTTCCAGGTCTCAGGCGGCGAGCTCAGCTTCGAGCGGGAGCTCGTCAACCAGAAGCTCGGCGGCTGGGCCTGGTTCATCGGCTTCTGGGGGATCGGCACCTACAAGCGCAAGGACGAGATCGACGTGCGCTACGAGCTCGACGGGCGCACGATGGTCGCCCACGCGCTCGAGATCATCCCGCCGGCCTGATCAGGTCCTGACCACCTCGCGGCGGACCCACGGCCGCAGCAGCCGCAGCGCCGACAGGATCGCCCGCGTCGCCGGCGAGCGGTTCAGCGTGTAGAAGTGGATGCCCGGCGCCCCGCGGGCCAGGAGCTCCGCGCACTGCAGGGTGGCGTAGGCCACGCCGAGCTGGAGCACCGCGTCGCGGTCGTCCGCTCGCCACTCGAGTGCCTCGAGCAGGGCGGGCGGTAGGCTCGCGCCGCACATTCCGGTGATCGTCTTGATCTGGCCGACGTCGGTGATGGGCATGATCCCCGGCAGGATCGGGACCTCGATGCCGACGGCCCGAGCCTCATCGACGAACCGGAAGTACAGCTCGTTGTCCATGAACAGTTGGGTGATCAGGAACGACGCGCCGGCGTCGACCTTCTGCTTGAGAAAGCGCAGGTCGTGGGCGAGGTCCGGCGCTTCCGGGTGGACCTCGGGAAAGCAGGCCGCCCCGACGCTGAACGGGTAGTGCTCGACGATCAGCGACGCGAGCTCGGTCGAGTAGTGCAGGCCGCCGGGGTGAGGGCGCCACTCGGTCTCACCGCGCGGAGCGTCCCCGCGCAGCGCCAGCACGTTCTCGATTCCCGCTCGCTGCATCCCGTCGAGGATCTCCTGAAGGTCCTCGCGCGTGGAGCCGACGCAGCTGAGGTGAGCCATCGCCTCGATCCCCAGGTCCTGCTTGATCCAGTGGGTCAGCTCGACGGTGCGCCCGCGCGTGGTGCCGCCGGCGCCGTAGGTGACCGACACGAAGTCAGGCTCGAACGCGCGCAGATCCTCGAGCGTGGCCCGGAGGTTGCGGTCGCCCTCGTCCGTCTTCGGCGGGAAGAACTCAAACGAGAAGACCGGCCCGTCGCTCCCGGCGATGATCTCATCGATCCGCACGGCCGGGACGATATCAAACCTTGACACGGGTGTGTCAAAGTTGGCCCCCGCCCCCGGCCGCGCCCGACACGCCGCGAGGGCGTGCCGTCGTGGGGACTTTCTCGAATATGGCTCGAGAAAGTCCCCAAAGTCCGCCGCCAGCGCAGGGGGGCGACACCCCCCGGGCGTCCTAGCCCGAGAGCCGCCAGACCTCCGCCACCCCCTCCGGCTCGCGAATGACCTCCCCGCGCACCTCGAGATGCCGCAGGTACGACAGCGTCTCCGACAGCCACCATGAGGCCGTGTACTCGTTCATCGCCTCGCCGTAGACCCGCGGAATCACGTCGACCACGCGCAGCGGGCCTGAACCCAGCGCGGCGCGGACACCGTCGAGCCGCTCCGCCACCAGCTTCCGGTTGCCCTCGATGTGGCTCCCCACGTCCAGGAACGGACGACCGTGCCCGGAGAGACACAACCGCGCATCCAGTTCCTCGACCACACCCAGCGAGTGCAGGAACTCGCCGGCCGGGTCGGGGGTCCAGCCGTAGTCGTAGAACGGGGAGATCCGCCCGAGCAGGTGATCGCCGGAGATCAGCAGTCGCCGCTCGGGCTGGAACAGGCAGATGTGGGAGGGGGCATGGCCGGGCGTCTCGTACACCGCCCAGTCGCCGAGATCGCTCTCGATCACCACCCCCGGCACGAGTGGCCGATCAGGCGAGACCAGCGCCGCGACGCCCGAGGGCATCTCCCGCGCGCGGTCGGCGTAGCGCCGCAGCGCCTCCTCGGGCACTCCGCTCTGGCGCCCCACCTCGATCCGCCGCTCCAGCGCCGCCTCGGGGTCCTCGCGGGGTCGCGTGGCGTGCTCGTGACGAGGGTGCATCCACAGCTCGCAGCCCGCGCGCTCCATGATCGGGGCGGCCTGGCCCCAGTGGTCGGAGTGGGCGTGGGTCACCGCGAGGAGCCGCACGTGCTCGAGCCGCAGGTTGACCTGGTCCATCGCTCGCTCGAGCTGGGCCATCGAGCCGGGCAGGTGCATCCCGGTGTCGATGAGCACGATTCCCGACGCGGAGGCGATCGCCCAGGCGTTGCAGTGCGGGACGCCGGGCCAGGGCAGCGGCAGCCGCAGGCGCCACAGGCCCGGCAGCACGCGCTCCCCGCGTCCGAGTTCTCGCTGCTTGGTCACCTGGCGCACCCTATTGGTGGGGCGTAGACTGCGGCGCCGCGATGGCCTCCACGTCCGAGATCACCCGGCGCTACTTCGACGCCCTCTCCGCCCACGATCTCGACGGCGCCGTCGCCTGCTGGGCTCCCGGCTCGATCGATCGCTTCGTCGGGGGCGAGGAGCTGATCGCGCCCGAGGGGATCCGCGAGTACTTCGCCGCGCTGTTTGCCGCCTTCCCGGACTTCGCCTTCGAGATCCGCGACCTGACCACCTCCCGCAATCGCTGCGCCGTCCGCTGGAAGATGCAGGCCACCTTCGCCGGACCGGGGATGTTCCAGGGCCTGGCGCCCAACGGGGCCAAGGCCACGGTCGAGGGCTGCGACGTGGTGACGGTGACCGACGGGCTGATCACCGGCAACGAGGCGTTTCTGGACACCGCCGACCTCGCGCGGAAGCTGGGCTTCCTGCCGCCGCTCGGGTCGAAGACCGAGATCCGGATGGCCAAGCTGGCCAACGTCCGCACCAAGCTCCACGACCTTGTGCACGGCGCCGAGGCCGAGCCGATCGCCGAGGGCGTATGGATCGTCAGGGGCGGGCGCCCGCGCTATATGAACGTCTACCTGATCGAGGATGAGGGCGGCCTGACGATGTTCGACGCCGGCATCTCCGACATGACCGCCGCGCTCGGCGCGATCACCGCCAGGCTCGGCGGCCTCAAGCGGGTCGTGCTCGGCCACGGGGATTGCGACCACCGGGGAGCTGCACCCGGCATGAACGTCCCCGTGTACTGCCATCCGGCCGAGCGCGAGGCGACCGAGGCGCAGACCAGCTTCCGCCCCTACTGGGACTTCTCCAAGCTCGTCGCCTACGCGCGCCCGGTCTACCCGAGGCTCCTCACCAGATGGGACGGCGGCGCGGTCCCGATCGAGGGCACGATCGACGAGGGTGACGAGGTCGCCGGCTTCCGCGTCGTCAATCTCCCCGGGCACGCCCCCGGGCTGATCGGACTGTTCCGCGAGTCAGACCGGCTGGCGCTCACCTCCGACTGCTTCTACACCCTGGATCCCCAGACCGCGCTGAGGAACGCCGCCCACGTGCCGCACGCGGCCTTCAATCACGACACCGAGCAGGCCCGTGCGTCGATTCGCAAGCTGGCCGCGCTCGACCCGCTGGTCGTGTGGCCGGGCCACGCCAATCCCGTCACCGGTGACGTCGCCGCGCAGCTCGAGGCCGCCGCCGCTGCGCCGGCCACCTGAGCCAGGTGGGTCGCCGCCACCGCCAGCGTGAGAAGCTCGCGGCCCCGGACAGCGATTACCTCGACGGCGAGGGCAACGTCCTGACGCTGCGGGGCTCGCTCAGCCCGGCCAGCCGCGGCGAGTACGACGACGTGCGCCACGGCGGGCTGAACCGTGACGATGCCTCGCAGCGGGCGCTCGAGTTCCTGTTCGAGCGCCTGGCCGTGTCGTGGACGATTGCCGGCCTGCGCACCAGTCGCCAGAAGGAGCTGCTCGGCCGCTACCGGATGGCCTCCGGCGACGAGCGCCAGTTCATCCGGGAAGCCGTGCGCAAGCACGTGGAACAGAACTTCCCGGAGCTCTCGGCGCCATGATCGATCCCGACGCGTTCGCGGCGCTGCTGTGCGACTGGTGCGTCGAGCCGGCGCCCTCAGAACAGGTGCTGATCGCGACCTCCACGCTGGCGCTGCCGCTCGTGCGGGCCCTGCACCGCGAGGTGCTCGAGCGGGAGGCCTGGCCGCTGATGAGAATCGCACCGCCATGGCTGACGCGCGACTTCTATGCCTACGCCCGCGAGCTGCACCTCGACGGGTTCGCGCCGGTGGAGCTGAGCGATGCGCAGGCCGCCGACGCACACATCGGGATCATGGCTCCGTCCAACACCCGCGCCCTGGCCGGCCTCGACCCTGCCCTGATCACCCGCGCGGCGCGGGCGCGCCGCCCGGTGCAGGAGGCACGGCTCGCCTCGCGCTGGTGCGGCACGATCTGGCCGACGCCGGCGCTCGCGCAGCAGGCCGGGATGAGCGAGGACGCATACGCAGCCTTCGTCCGTGGGGCGTTGTTCCTTGACCAGGCCGATCCAGTGGGGGCGTGGCGGGACCTGAGCGCCCGCCAGGCCCGGCTTGTGGCGCGCCTCTCACGCGCAGAGGAGATCCGGATCGAGGCCGAAGGCACCGATCTGCGGCTGAACGTCGGCGGCCGCACCTGGGTCAACTCCGATGGCCGTCACAACATGCCCAGCGGGGAGGTGTTCACCGGACCGCACGAGGACTCCGCCGAGGGCACGATCCGCTTCACCGTGCCCTCCAGCCCGGGCGGCGTAGACGTCTCCGGTATCGACCTCACCTTCGCGGCCGGCAAGGTGGTGGCGGCCAGGGCCGACAAGGGCCAGGACTACCTCGAGTCCGCGCTCGCGACCGATCCGGGCGCCAGGTTCCTCGGCGAGCTCGGGATCGGCAGCAATCCCGGGATCGAACGCGCCACCGGCTCGATCCTGCTCGACGAGAAGATGGCCGGCACGATCCACCTCGCGCTCGGGCGCTCGTATCCGGAGACCGGCGGGACCAACCAGTCCGCGTTGCACTGGGACATGATCTGCGATCTCCGCCCGGGAGGGATCCTGAGCGCCGATGGACAGGTCGTTAACGAGTCCGGGAGGTTCGTGGAGTAGCGTCCAGCCTCATGCGCCGCACGAAGATCGTTGCCACCATCGGGCCCGCCTCGCGGGATCCGGAAACGCTGAAAAGACTGGTGCAGGCGGGCGTCGACGTCGCGCGGCTGAACTTCTCCCACGGCACGCTCGAGATGCACGCCGAGAACGCCGAGCGCGTTCGTGCGGCGGCCAGCAGCGCCGGGCGACAGGTGGCGATCCTCCAGGATCTGCCCGGCCCAAAGATCCGCATCGGCGCCCTGCAGAATGGACTCGCCGAGCTGAAGCCCGGCGAGACGCTGGTGCTCCAGTGCGGCTCCGAGGACACCGGCAGCGAGCTGCGGATGTCGGTCAGCTGGAGTGGCCTGGCCGCCGCCGTCGATCCTGAGGACGTGATCTACCTCGCCGACGGCGCGATCCGCCTGCGGGTGAAGGTCGTGCGTGAGGGGGATGGGGAGATCGAGACGGCGGTAGAGATCGGGGGCACCGTGGCCTCGCGCCAAGGGCTCAACATTCCCGGCTCCACGCGCGGGCTCCCCGCGGTGCCCGAGGAGGACCTCGAGATGCTGCGCTTCGGCGAGTCGATCGGCGTCGACATGATCGCGTTGTCGTTCGTGCGCACCGCCGAGGACGTGACCAGCGTGCGCAAGCACACGCGATTGCCGCTGATCGCCAAGATCGAGAAGCCGCAGGCGGTCGACGCCGCCGACGAGATCATCCGCTCGGCGGACTGTGTGATGGTGGCGCGCGGGGATCTCGGGATCGAGCTGCCGATCGAAGAGGTGCCGATGGTCCAGAAGCAGCTGCTGCGGGCGGCGGGCCGCCTGGCCCGGCCGTCGATCACCGCGACGCAGATGCTCGACTCGATGGTGTCCTCATCCCGGCCGACCCGCGCCGAGGTGGCCGACGTCGCCAACGCGATCCTCGACGGCACCGACGCGGTGATGCTCTCGCAGGAGACGGCGATCGGCAGCTACCCGGTGCAGGCGGTCGAGATGATGGCCGCGGTCGCCGAGCGGACCGAGCACTCGTTGCCCTACAGCGAGTGGAACGAGAGCCGGGTCCGGCGTGACGCGCGCGATCCCGCCTACACGATCGCCTACAGCGCCTGCGCCGCCGCCCGGGATCTGCACCTGGCGGCGCTGGTCGTCCCCACGCTGTCCGGGCGCTCGGCCCGGCTCCTGTCCGCGCACCGGCCTCAGGTGCCGATCTTCGCTCTCTCGCCCGGACGCGAGACGGTCCGCCGGTGCTCGCTGATGTGGGGAGTGCAGGCGGCCTCGATGCGGCGCCATGAGATCACCGAGGCGCTGATCGCCGACGCGGCACGCCGCGTGGTCGAACTGGGCTGGGTCAAGGCCGGCGCGCGAGTCGGCATCACCGCCGGCCTCCCGAGCGGGCGTCCGGGCACGACGAGTCTGGTCCAGGTTCAGCGCGTGTAGTTCGGCTGCGGGGCGCGGCGCGGCGCGTCTACACCGCGGCGCGAGCGTAGAACGAGGCTTCCTGCTCGCCCAGCTCGGTCGCGGGTTCGTCCCCGTAGAACCACTCGCGGGCGATGCTATGGAAGTTGCCGCGCGCGCGGAGCTGCGAGATCACGGCGAGCGTCAGCACCTCCATCCGCCGCCCGAAGATGTGGTCCGGCGGCGCGGACTCGTGGCGCAGCTGACCGAAGTACTCCGAGCGCGGATCGCTCATGTCGATCAGCACCTGGGTCGCGAACTCGGGCGTGAGCTGGATGTACTCGTCGACGGTGTACCAGGACGTCGCGGCCCGGAAGTGCTCGAGCACCTTGTCCGGGTCGAACTTCTCGGGCTCGGGGAAGAAGCCAGTGTCGGTGCCGAGACGCATGATCGTCTCCTTGTCCCCCTCCATCACCGCGCGGGCAACCGACATCTCCAGCTCGACAGCACCGGCCGGCATCCGCTTGAACAGTCCGAAGTCGAAGAACGCCATCCGGCCGTCGTCGAGCAGCATCGAGTTGCCGGGGTGGGGGTCGCCGGAGAACTGGTGGTGGCGGTACAGGCAGCCGAAGTAGAAGCGGAACAGGATCTCCGCGATCCGGTCGCGCTCGTCTTGGGGGCGGAGCTTCAGCTCCTCGAACCCGGTCCCGTGCACGAACTCGCTGACCATCACACGCTCGCGTGAGAGCGAGGTCACGACCTCGGGGACGACGATGAACGGGTGCCTGCGGAAGATCCGGGCCAGGGCCCGCTGGTTCTGGGCCTCGAGCTCGTAGTCGAGCTCCTCCTCGATCCGGCCGCGGATCTCCTGGCCGATGGCCTTCGGATCCATGCCGGGGGCGATCCGCTTGGCCAGCCGCAGGATCAGGCCAAGGTTCTGCATGTCGGCCCGGACGGCTGCCGCCACGCCGGGGTACTGGACCTTGACCGCCACCTGGCGCCCATCGTGCAGGCGCGCGCGGTAGACCTGCCCGATCGACGCGGCCGCGATCGGCTCCTCGTCGAACTCGTCGAACACGGCCTTCAGCGGCTCGCCCAGCTCCTCCTCGATCACGCGGCCCATCTGCTTGAAGGTCACGGTGGGCGCGGCGTCCCGGAGCTCCGCGAGCTTGCGCTGGAACTCCTCGCGGTATTCCTCGGGCACGACCCCGACGTCCAGGAACGACATCACCTGGCCGACCTTCATCGCCGCGCCTTTCATCGTCCCCAGGGCGGCCACGATCTGCTCGGCGGCCTCGACGTGGCGCCGTTCCAGGGCGACCTGCCGCCCCTCCTTGGTGCGGGTCACATTTGCCGCATGGGTGCCCGCCTGCCGGATCGCCTGTCCTGCCGCGAGCCCCCCGATCTTGGCGGTGCGCCCCACGCGAGAGGTGGGGATCTTGTCCTTCGCCACCGCGACGATTCTACGCGCCGGCCTGCTGAACCTGGGATCCGGGGACGATGTCGTCCGCGCCGTCCTCCCAGCGCACCCACGCCTTGTGCCCGCCGTCGTAGTCGTCGCCGAGCAGGATCAGCGTGGCCGGCTCGCCCATCGCGGTGCACGGTTGATCGCCTTCTGGGTCGACCCCGCGCCAGATGCGCACGAATTTGTTGTGTTCGAGCTCGTCGGCGACCGACGTGGGGTCGGTGTGGCCCGGGTGGATCCGCGTCTGGGGCGGGAGCTTCAGCAGCTTGTCCATGATCGAGCTCTTCAGGTCCGCGTAACTCGTGTGCCCCGGCGCACGGACACCTCCGACCGAGCCCCTGAACAGCGTGTCGCCGGTGAACACATCGGTGCCGTTGACCAGCAGCGACAGCATCCCCGCGGTGTGCCCGGGGGTATGGATCGGCACGATCTCGAGCGCACCGCAGAAGATCGGCTCCTCGGCGCTCATCGTCTCGGTGGCCTGGGAAACCTGCTCACGCTCGAGCTGATGGATCAGCACCGAGGTACCGGGGTGGCGTTCCAGCACGGCATCGAGCTCGGCGACGTGATCGTGGTGGTGGTGGGTGAGCAGCACGTGGGTGAGCTCGAAGCGCATCCTGTCGATCACGGCCAGCAGCGGCGCCACCGGTCCGCCCGCGTCGATCATGACCGCCTGCGATCCCTGCTCGTCGGCCACCAGGTAGGTGTTCGAGAGCCAGCCGTCGTGCATCGCGCGCTCGATGATCATCGCCAGGCAGCGTATCCTCTTCGCCACCGTGAGTCTGATCCACACCTGCTACCGGATCACCAACATCGACCGCTCCGTGGCCTTCTACGAGGCCCTCGGGTTCGAGGAAAAGGGCAAGATGCCGATCGGCGACTCGGCGATCAACGTCTTCATGGGCCTGCCTGAGGACGGCCCCGAGCCGCGGCTCGAGCTGACCTACAACATCGGCCAGGACGAGCCCTACGACCTCGGCACCGGCTACGGCCACATCGCTATCACCACGGCCGACCTCGACGGCGCGCTGACGCGGCTCGCCGGTCAGGGGATCGAGCCCGAGCGGGCGCCCTACACGGTCAGTGACGGCGGCTCGCGGCTGTGCTTCGTGCGCGACCCCGACGGCTACCGCATCGAGCTGATCGAGCGGGGTTAGTGGTCGCCAACGCAAATACGCTCGCATTCGAGGCAGCTCTGGCGGCGCCTGCTCGGGCCTGCGGCCCGCTCGGCATCCAGCCTCGCCAAGACGAGCCGCGCCCGAGTCATCCGGCTGTCCTCGAATGCTCATGCACCAGAGGTGCACATCGCATTCTGCGTCCTCGCCTGGCATCCACCAGTGCCACCTCTCGGTGCGCCTGTACTTACGTTGGAGACCACTAGGGCGATGGCGCAGACCAGCAAGATCGCCTACCTGCTCGAGCGCCTGGCGCAGGGCGTCGCGGCGCACGATCGCGAGAACCCCGAGCACCACACCTGGGGCGTCGGCATGTCGCACTTCGACATCGAGCGCCTCGGGCTGGAGGAGGGCGAGCAGATCCTGCCGGGCATCGTCCTGCAGGCTGACGGCGGGGTGACCGGCGCCTTCCGCGTGCTCTGCGACGGGGATCACGACGAGGAGGTCGAGGAGGAGCAGGAAGAGATCCTCGATGCGGTGGCCTCCGACGAGATCGCCGAGCCGGTGTACGCGCCGGGCCGACCGGCCGAAGCACCCCAGATCAAACCGCCGTTCTAGTTCCCCATGCGCAGAAATTCCCGCTATCCGGGAAGAACTGCGCATCCGAACGCTAGACCCGCGGCGGCTCGATTCCCGCGCGCCGGGCGACCTCGCCCGATAGCCGCTCGATCGTCGGACAGGCGAGGCCGTGACGCCGGGCCGCCCGCAGCACCGACCCCGCGATCGCGTCGAGCTCCGGCTCGCGGCCGGCGGCGACGTCGCGCTGCATCGAGGAGTTGAGTTCCGCATGGGCGGCCTCAAGCTCTCCGAGCGGCTTCGCCGGGTCGAGCTCGGCCCCGTCGGCGCGGGCCACTGCGGCGCCCTCGCGCAGGCAGCCGAGCAGCGCTTCCCGCCAGACCGGATCTGAGCGGATGAACCCGAGCCGCTCGGCGGAGGCGCTGGTGGTGAGCGCGAGTGCGTTCAGACGCACGAGCTTCGACCACAGGATCTGCGCCTCGCTGGGCCCGATGCGGGCGGGGACCTCCGCCCGGTTCAGCCGGCCGGCCAGGCGCTCGAGCGCGGGAGCGGCCTCGGCGTGCTCGGAGGCGAGATCCACCTGCAGGAAGCGGCTGGTGTGAACGATCCTGCCCGGTTCCGGGCGGTCGGCCTCGATCCGGATCGTGCCCGCGGCGACGCGCTCGGCGGGGAAGCGCCGGCGCAGAAGCTGCATGTGGTCAAGCCCGTTGAGCAGTGGCACGACCAGTCCCGGCGTCGCCTGCACCCGCTGGAGCGCAGCGTCCAGGCTGACGGCCTTGGTGGCGATGATCAGCACGTCAACCGGCTCGGCGAGCTGCGTCACCGCGGCCGGCCGGGCGTCGAACTCGCCGAGGATCACGCTCTGGATGTGGAGTCCGTCCCGGGCCAGGACCTGGGCGGTCGACTCGCGCGCGAGCACCGTGACCTCCTCGCCGGCCCGCGTCAGCGCGCCGGCGATGAAGCCGCCCACTCCGCCCGGGCCGAGGACCGCGATGCTGGTCATGGGACCGCAGGCTATTGACTATCCTCGCGCGATCTCGGCCCGCGCCCACCAAGCCCCACGGGCCCGTCAGGGCACGTACTCGATCGTCGCACGGGACCCGGCCACCGGCGAGCTGGGGGTCGCCGTGCAATCACACTGGTTCTCGGTCGGCCCGATCGTCCCGTGGGCGCGCCCGGGCGTGGGCGCGGTGGCGACCCAGGCCAACGTCGACCCCGCCTACGGTCCGCGCGCGCTGGATCTGATCGAGGCCGGGGCCGCCGCGCCACAGGCGCTGGCGCAGCTGGTGGCCGCCGACGATGCGGCGGCCAGCCGGCAGGTGGCGGTGGTCGATGCCACGGGACGGGTGGCGGCCCATACGGGCGAGGAGTGCATCGCCTACGCCGGGGACGTAGCCGGCGAAGGGGTGTCGTGCCAGGCCAACATCATGGCCTCTGACCGGGTCTGGCCGGCGATGCTCGAGACCTACGAGGCGACCGGCGGCCCGATGGCGCTGCGGCTGCTGGCCGCGCTCGACGCGGCAGGCGATGAGGGCGGCGACATCCGCGGTCGCCAGTCGGCGGCGATCCTCGTCGTGCCGGCGCAGGGAGAGTCGTGGGAGACGACGGTGTCCCTGCGCGTCGAGGACGATCCGGAGCCCCTGCAGGAGCTGCGCCGCCTGCTGGTCCTGCATGACGCCTACGAGCTGGCCAACGACGGCGATGCGCTGGTCGCCGACGGCCGCCACGAGGAGGCCGCGGCGATGTACCGGCGGGCCAGCGACCTCGCCCCCGGCAACCACGAGCTGCGGTTCTGGGCCGGCCTGGGGGCGGCGCAGGCGGGTGACTGGGAGACCGCGATGGGTGACGTGCGGGCGGCGATCGCGCTTCAGCCGGGATGGCTCGAGCTGCTGCCACGCATCCCTCAGGCGTTCGCGCCGGCCGCGCCGGCCGTGCTGGCCCGGCTGCGCGAGCAAGCCTGAATTGGCGGTCCCGGCCCAGCTCGAGACGCCCCGGCTGCTGCTGCGCCAATGGCGCCCGGGCGACGAGGTGGTGATGGGCAACATCAATTCCGACCCGGAGGTGGCGCGCTACCTGAACCGGCCCGTGGGCGCCGCGGCAACGCGGGCGTTCGTCGCGATGGTGCACGCGCACTGGCAGGAGCACGGCTTCGGGTTCTGGGCCGTGCAGTCACGCGAGCCGGAGAACGAGGGGGCATTTCTCGGCTTCATCGGGGCGGGCCATCCGAGCTACCTGCCGGAGCTTTCCGCGCGCGTGGAAATCGGCTGGCGGCTCGCCCGGAACGCGTGGGGTCGAGGCCTGGCCACCGAGGGTGCGCGGGCCGCTCGTGATCACCTGTTCGAGACGCTGGAGCTCCCGGAACTGATCTCGATCATCCATCCCGAGAACGTTCGCTCCCAGGCCGTGGCCAGGAAACTGGGCATGTACGTGTCCGAGCGGGTCCACAACCCGGTCATCGACATGGACATCGAGGTCTGGCGGATCAGCCGGGAGGCCTGGGCAGCCGAACCGGGTCGATCAACACGCCCGGATTGAGCTGGCCGCCCGGGTCGAGCGCCGCCTTCGCTCCGCGCAGCGCCAGCGCAAACGGATCCGGGCGCTGGAGGTCATACCAGGGTCGGTGATCGCGCCCGACGGCGTGGTGGTGCGTGATCGTCCCTCCGCCGGCGATCAGTGCATCCGAGGCCGTGCGCTTGATCTGGGCCCACTGCTCCAGCTCCTCGCCACGACGGGCCGGTGCGAGGACGGTGTAGTAGGGCGCCGGTCCGTCCGGATAGACGTGCGTGAGGCGACAGCTGACGGTGCCGCCCCCGCACACATCCCGCAGCGACGCCGAGACGGCCTCGGTCACCGCCTCGTGAAACGCGGGAAAGCGCTCCCAGGTCACGGCGGTCTCGAACGTCTCGGAGATCACCCCCATGGCCACGAACGTGTCCCGCAGGTAGGGCGCTCGCAGGAATGCGTCACGCCAGCTGCCGACCGCGCCCCCGGTTCCCCGGCGCTCCCAGGTCCCGCCGTGGTCGCCGCAGGCCTCGAGCGCCAGTGTCATCCACGGCTCGACCTCGTGCTCGGAGGACTCGAAGCCCAGCACCAGCAGCGCCGCCGAGCCGTCCCCGGCGGCCGTGATCCGAGCCTCGAGCGGATCGATTAGTCGGCAGTTGGAAGGATGCAGGCCGGACTGGGACAGCGCCCGCACGGCCTCCGCCCCGGCGGCGAAGTCAGCGAACCGGACGCCGGCGGAAGCACGACGGGTCGGCCGCGGGCGCACGCGGACCCACGCCTCGGTGATCACTCCGAGGATCCCCTCCGAGCCGATCAGCATCCGGTCGGGGGAGATGCCGGCGCCCGAGCCGGGCAGGCGCCGAGACTCCCACACCCCGGCCGGCGTCAGCGCGCGGACGGACTCGACCAGGTCGTCGATGTGGGTCAGCAGCGTGGCGAAATGGCCGCCGGCGCGGGTGGCGATCCAGCCGCCGAGGGTCGAGAACTCGAACGACTGCGGGTAGTGGCGAAGGGTCAGGCCGTGCTCGCCAAGCTGCGCCTCGAGCACCGGACCGGTGGCGCCGGCCTGGATCCGCGCGGCGCGGGAGACGGAGTCCACCTCCAGAACGCGGTCGAGCGCCTTCACATCGATCGTCACCACCCCGGAGTGGAGGCCGTCGCCGGGGGGCTCGACACCACCGACCACGCTGGTGCCGCCGCCGAATGGGATCACCGCCGCGCCGGCCCCGAGCGCCCAGTCGAGCACGGCTCGGACCTCGGCCTCGTCCCGCGGCCGCGCGACGACGTCCGGCGGCCGGTCGAACTGCCCGCGGAACGCCCGGACCACGTCGCTGTAGGAGCGGCCGAATGAGTGCAGGGCGCGCTCTCGATCATCGCTGAAACAGATGTCCCGCAGCGAGGCGGGCGGGGCGAGGGCGGGCGCGGGGAGAGCCGGGAGCGGCGCCGGCTGCTCAAGCTCGGGGGATCCGAAGCCGAGATGCGCGGCGAGGAACTCCGCCGTCGCCCGCTGCTCCTCGGGCGAGGGCTGCTCGTCCTCGTATCCCCAGCCCCAGTGCTTCAGCGCTCGTCCCACGACGCGCCAGCCTACCCCGCTACCGTTCTCCACCGTGTCGACGACATCGCCTCTGCTGGCTCGTGGACCCTGGGAACCTGACCAGGTCGATGTCTCCTGGCTGAGCGAGACCTACGATCCGACGGTGTCCGCGACCGAGGCGGCCGACGTCGCCCTCCAGGGTCTCCGCGACCGGGGCTCGCCCAGCCATGACGGGCTGGCGGGACGGCTCGTCCGCTACGAGGCGAGCAACGGGAGGCTGATGCTCGAGCTGCAGCCGGCGCGCTGGGCACTGCGTCTGAACCCGGCCCACGGGGCGCAGGGAATGGCTGCCCTGGCCGTCGTGCGCGCGGCCGATGGCAGCTGGCTGGCCGGTCGTCGCGCCGCCTGGCTGGCGTCATGGGCCGGTCGCTGGGCCCTCGGTGCCGGGGGGTCGGTGGAGGTGGCTGAGAATCCCGCTCACACGATGGGCCGGGAACTGCTCGAGGAGTGGTCGGTGGAGCCCGAGCGGCTCAGCGTCGAGGCGCTGATCAGGTTGCCGACCGGGGTCATCATGCTGGTGGGTCAGGCCTGGCTGCCCGAGGGGGCCGAGGTCATCCCCGACGACGAGCACGACGAGTTCGCCTGGTGGCCCGCCGACATCGACGACTGGCCCGGCGAGGCCGATGATGCGCTGCGGCTGATGGCCTCGCTGCTCGCCGCGGGATGAGACGCGTGCCGGCGATCACCTTCAGGCGCCTGGAGGTCGCGTCGTTCACGCATTCGGCCGTCTATCTGGCGCTGCTCGTGTGCGCGTTCATCGCCGGCAACCCGGAGCCCGAGACGTTCATCCTCGGGCTGGCCCACGGGCTGATCTGGATCGCCATGTCGCTGGTCTGCATCGCCGCCGCGCGCATGCGGATCATTCCGTTCTGGGTTGCCGTGACCGTCGCCGTGCTGGGGGGCCTCGGACCGTTCGCCGGCTCGATCGCCTTCGTCGTGGCTGAGCGCCGCCACGACGAAGAAGCAGACGCATCTGTGCCGATTCGCACGCGTTACAGTTGAACGAAATGGCGGTCGACGCGAGCACAATCCAGGTCGTGATGCCGGCGATGGGTGATTCCGTGGCCGAGGGCACGGTGCTCGAATGGCACAAGCAGGAGGGCGACTCGATCGAGGTCGACGAGACGCTCGTCGAGATCTCCACCGACAAGGTCGACGCGGAGGTTCCCTCGCCCGCTGCCGGGACGATCGTCCGGATCCACGCTGCCGAGGGCGACACGGTTGCCGTCGGCGCCCTGCTGGCCGAAATTGCCCCGGGCAGCGGCAATGGCAACGGCGCCCCCGCGGACGCGCCGGAGCCGGCCGTCCCCGCTGAGTCGACTCCCGTTTCGGGCGAGTCGCCGCCGGCCACGCCGCAGGAGGCGGTCGCCGGGGCGGCGACCGAGGCCGAGGGCCTGGCTGCCGCCGACGCCACCACTGGCGAGACGATCGACATCGTCACCCCGACCGGCGGCGAGTCGGTGACCGAGGGAACGATCCTCGAGTGGTCGGTCAAGGTCGGCGACACGGTCAAGGACGGTGACACCGTGGTCGAGATCTCGACCGACAAGGTCGACATGGAGCTTCCCGCCCCCGCCCACGGCACGATCACCGAGATACTCGCTGAGGAGGGCGCGACGGTGACGGTCGGGCAGGTGATCGCGCGGATGAGCGCGAGCGCCGAGGCGGCGGCCGGCGCCGCGGCCTCTGCCCCCGCGCCCGCGGCATCAGCTTCCGCCCCGGCCCCGGCCCCGGCCGGCACGCCCACGACCGGCAACGGCGGCAACGCCTCACCCATCGCCCAGCGCGTCGCCGCCGCCGAGGGCGTCGACCTCTCCGGCGTGCAGGGCAGCGCGCGAGGCGGACGCATTACCAAGGCCGACGTGCTCGCGTCCAAGGGCAACGACGCCGGCAACGGGTCCACGGCAGCCTCGGCAGGTTCCATCAAGGCCGCCCCACCCCAATCGGCACCGGCCTCCGCCGGCGCCCAGGTCCTCAAGGGCGGCGCCGCGGCCCTGGCGCGCTACATGGATCAGAGCCTGTCGATCCCGACCGCGACCTCGTTCCGCACGATCGCGGTCACGGCGCTCGATGCGCGGCGCAAGCAGCTCAAGAACGTCGGCCGGAAGGTCTCGTTCACCCACCTGATCGCCTACGCGATCGCCCGCGTGGCCACCGACGACATGCCGGTCATGGCCCATCACTTCGCGGAGATCGACGGCAAGCCGAACCGCGTGGACGACGGAGCGGTCAACCTCGGCCTCGCCGTCGACGTCGAGAAGAAGGACGGCTCCCGCACGCTGATGGTTCCGGTGATCCGCGATGCCGGCCGGATGTCGTTCGTCGAGTTCCTCGACGCCTACAACGCCCTGGTCGAAAAGGCCCGTACGAACACGCTGACCGCCGATGACCTCACCGGCGGCAACGTCTCACTGACCAATCCCGGCGGGATCGGCACCGTCGCCTCGGTGCCGCGGTTGATGAACGGGCAGGGGACGATCGTGGCCACCGGCTCGATCGCCTACCCCGTCGGGCTCGGCAACGTCGGCCCGATAATCGGCGCGGAGAAGGTCATGACGATGACCTCCACCTACGACCACCGGATCATCCAGGGCGCCGAATCCGGCCGCTTCCTGCAGCGGATCGAGGCCTATCTGCAGGGCGAGGACAACTTCTACGAGCGCGTGTTCGCGGATCTCGGCGTCGAGCTGCCCGAGCTCCCGCCGCCGCCCGCGCCCGCCGCCGCCGCCGCGGCCGCGGCTCCGGCCGCCTCGCCGGCCACGGTCACCAAGCCCGACGAGGAGCTGCTCCAGGCCGTGCAGGCTGCGTCCTCGCTGCTCAAGGCCCATCGCACCCACGGCCACCTGGCCGCCCGGCTCGATCCGCTCGGCCGCGAGCCCGAGGGCGATCCGGCGCTCGATCCCGAGCCGCTCGGCCTGACGCCGGAGCTGATGGCCAAGATCCCCGCCCGGATCCTGCGCATGTACGTTCCCGGCGCGACGCTGGCCGATGCGCTGCCCCACCTGCGCGAGACCTACTGCGGCCCGATCGCCTACGAGATCGAGCACATCTCCTCGCACCGCCAGCGGCTGTGGCTGCGCGAGGCGATCGAATCCGGCCAGTTCCGCAAGCCGCTGACCAACGACGAGAACAAGACGCTGCTCAAGCGACTGACCGAGGTCGATGCCCTCGAGCGCTTCCTGCACAAGGCGTACCTGGGCCAGAAGCAGTTTTCGATCGAGGGCCTCGACATGACGGTGCCGATGCTCGACGAGCTGATCCAGCTCTCGGCCACCCGCGGCGCGCGCGAGGTCGTGATCGGCATGGCCCATCGTGGCCGCCTGAACGTGCTCGCGCACAACCTGGGCCGGCGCTACGACACGATCTTCGCCGAGTTCGAGGGCGCCTCGACGCTCGAGCCGATCACCACGATCCCGCAGGGCGGCACCGGCGACGTCAAGTACCACCACGGCGCGCAGGGCTCCTACCAGCTCGGCGACGGCGAGTCGATCATCGTGCGCCTGGAGTCGAATCCCTCGCACCTGGAGTTCGTGGCGCCGGTCGCGGCGGGGGCCACCCGGGCCGCACAGACGACACGCCAGGGCCCGCATGCCCACCGCGATACCAATGCCGCGATGCCGGTGATCCTGCACGGCGATGCGGCCTTCCCCGGGCAGGGTGTGGTCGCCGAGACGCTGAACCTGCAGGCGCTCGACGGCTACACCGTCGGCGGCACGGTTCACCTGATCCAGAACAACCAGGTCGGCTTCACCACCGATCCCGACGACGCGCGTTCCACCACGTGGGCGTCGGACCTGGCCAAGGGCTTCGACGTCCCGATCATCCACGTCAACGCCGATGACGTGGCGGCGTGCGTCTCGGCCGTGCGCCTGGCCTTCGCCTTCCGCCAGGAGTTCGGCCACGACGTGCTGATCGACCTGATCGGCTACCGCCGCTTCGGCCACAACGAGGCCGACGAGCCGGCCTACACCCAGCCCGAGATGTACTCGGTGATCAAGAAGCACCCGCCCACGCGCGAGCTGTTCGCCAAGCAGCTGATCGAGCAGGGGGTGGTGAGCGAGCAGGAATCGACCGAGATGACCGACGAGGTCTGGGCGCTCTTGACCGAGCGCCACCAGACGCTCAAGGCGCGGATCGCGGCTGCGCGGGAAGTCGAGCACGCCACCGGCGAGTACCAGCTCGATCGCACCGCCTCGCCCGAGGTCAAGACCGCCGTCTCGACCGAGCGGCTCCAGGTGCTCGGCGAGGAGCTGCTGTCGGTTCCGGACGGCTTCACCGTGCATCCGAAGCTGGTCAAGCAGCTCGAGCAGCGACGGGTAGCGCTCGGCGATGCGGGCGGGATCGTCTGGGCGCACGCCGAGTCGCTCGCCTTTGCCTCCTTGCTGACCGAGGGAATCCCGATCCGGCTGACTGGCCAGGACTCACAGCGCGGCACGTTCTCCCAGCGCCACCTGGTCCTCCACGATCCCAAGACCGGCCAGCAGCACTGCTCGATGCAGCACCTGCCGGGCTCGCTCGCGCCGATGGAGCTGCACAACAGTCCGCTGTCGGAGATGGCCTGCCTCGGCTTCGAGTACGGCTATTCCCAGGAGGGGCCGGAGACGCTGGTCCTGTGGGAGGCGCAGTTCGGCGACTTCGTCAATGGCGCCCAGGTGATCATCGACCAGTTCATCGTCTCGGGCATGGCCAAGTGGGGCCAGACCTCGCGCCTGACGCTGCTGCTCCCGCACGGTTACGAGGGGTCCGGGCCCGAGCACTCATCGGCCCGGCTCGAGCGCTTCCTGCAGCTCGCCGCCGAGGGCAACATCCGCGTTGCCAACCCGACCACGCCCGCCCAGTACTTCCACCTGCTCCGTCGCCAGGCGCGGATCGCCAAGCAGCGGCCGCTGGTCGTGATGACCCCCAAGTCGCTGCTGCGCCTGCCGCAGGCGACGAGCCATCTCAGCGAGCTGGCCGAGGGCCGCTTCCAGCCGGTGCTGCCCGAGCCCGACATCGATCCGCAGGGCATTGAGCGGCTGATCCTGTGCAGCGGCAAGGTCTACTACGACCTCGTGGGGCACGCCGATCGCACCGCCGCGTCGAAGATCGCCATCGCACGGATGGAGCTGATGTATCCGTTCCCCCAGGGCGAGGTGCTGAAACTGGTCGAGAGCTTCCCGAAGCTGCGCGAGGCCGTGTGGGCGCAGGAGGAACCGCGGAACATGGGCGCCCGCGCGTTCATGTCGCCGCGACTGCTGCAGATCCTGCCCGAGCACCTGGACTTCGGATACATCGGCCGCCAGGAGCGCGCCGCGTCCGGCGAGGGCTATCCGATCGCCCATTCGCTCGAGCAGAACCGGATCGTCAGCACCGCCCTGGACATCACGCAGCCGGTCTCGCAGTATCCGCGCAAGCTCCCCGGCGAACGGTAGCGTTCACTGGAAGCGCCTCCGGGGTAGCCCCCCGGAAGCGCACGTCAATGGGAGCTGTCGATGGCGTCTGCTCTCCGCGGTCCGCGGGTCGTCGTTCTGGCCACGGTCGTGTCCACCCTTACGCTGCTCCTCGCGCTCGTCGGCGCCGGCCGCGCCGCCGCCCCCACCGGGCCGTATGTCTCCCTGGGCGACTCCTACACCTCGGCGCCACTGGTTCCGGTGCCCGCCGGCAATCCGCTCGGCTGCGGCCGCTCGACCAACAACTATCCCTCCGACGTGACGCGGGTCATCGCCCCGCGGTCGTTCACCGATGTCAGCTGCGCAAGCGCGACGACCGTGAACATGACGCAACCCCAGTCCGTCCCGGGCGGCGGCGTGAACCCGCAGTTCAACGCGCTGGCACCGTTCGACAAGCTGGTCACGGTCGGAATCGGCGGTAACGACGCCGGGTTGATCGGCGTGGCGGAGACCTGCGCCCAGATCGACGCGACGCAGCCAACCGGGACCGCGTGCAAGGACCACTACAACGCGTCCGGCTCCGATCCGAACGTGGCCGCGGTCAACGCGACCGGGCCGAAGGTCGCCGCGGTGCTCCAGGGCATCCGTTCGCGCTCGCCGTCGGCCCGCGTGCTGATCGTGGGGTATCCCGACGGCCTGCCGGTGGACGGCACCGGCTGCTGGCCGCTGGTCCCGCTCTCACCTGGTGACATCGCCTACTTCAACTCGCTTGAGCAGCAGCTGAACTCGGTCATCGCCACCGCGGCCGCGGCCAACGGCGCCACATTCGTCGACACCTGGAACTCGAGCATCGGCCACGACGCGTGCAAGCCGCCGCTGGCGGCCTGGGTCAACGGGATCGTCCCGAACTCGGTCGCGTATCCACTGCATCCCAACCAGATGGGCGAGCAGAACATGGCCAATCAGGTGCTGCTGGCGCTGGGATAGCGATCGGCCCGGCAACGGCCACCGCCCGGGAAATCCCCGCTCGCGCCGCCAAATGGCTGCTTCTGACACTCTTGTCGGATGGGCTTCCGCCGAGACGGCTCGCGCCGGGATACATCGCGCCTGCATTTCACGCCCAGCATGGGCGTCAACGACATGGCGATCGACCTCGGTACGGCGAACACGCTGGTCTACGTCGCCGGCCGCGGGATCGTCGTCTCTGAGCCGTCGGTCGTCGCCTCCGACGTCGATACCGGCGAGGTTCACGCCGTCGGCGCCGAGGCTGAGCGGATGATCGGCCGCACCCCCGCGACGATCTCCGCCATGCGCCCTCTCCGCCACGGCGTGATCGCCGACTTCGAGGTGACCGAGGAGATGCTCAGGTACTTCATCCGCAAGGTGCTGAGCCGCCGCATGGCGCATCCGCGCCTGATCGTGTGTGCGCCGTCGGGCGTGACCGAGGTCGAGAAGCGGGCGGTTGAGGAGGCCTCGCTGGCCGCGGGCGCGCGACGGGTGCATCTGATCGAGGAGCCGATCGCGGCGGCGATCGGAGCGGGCATCGCGATCGAGGAGCCGATCGGCCGCATGGTGGTCGACGTCGGCGGTGGCACCAGCGAGATGGCCGTCATCTCCCTCGGCAGCATCGTCATCTCGCGCTCGGTGCGCGTCGGCGGTTACGAGATGGACGAGGCGATCTCCCACTACCTGCGCAATGCGTATCAGCTGGCGATCGGCTCGCGGACCGCGGAATCGATCAAGATCGCGATCGGCTCGGTCGTGCCGCTGCCCTCCGAGGAGACGATCGAGGTGCGCGGCCGGCACCTGATCACCGGATTGCCCACCGCGGTGCAGCTTCACAGCGAGGAGGTGCGCGCCGCGATCCAGGCCCCGGTGCAGGAGATCCTCCAGGGCATCCGGGACACGCTTGAGGAGACGCCTCCGGAGCTGGCCAGCGATATGGCGCGTGACGGAATCCTGCTCGCCGGCGGGGGCACCCTGATCCGGGGCCTCCCGGAGCTCGTCGCGGCCGAGACGGGCATGCCGGTCTTCCGTGCCGAGTCCCCGCTGACGTGCGTGGCGTTCGGATCGGGCCAGGCCCTCGACCACTTCGACCAGCTGACCGTCTCCACTCGCCACCGGCGATTCGCGACGACGCCGGACTGGCGCACGGCGTAAGTCCCGGGCTTGGGCGCTCGTCGCGCACCGTGCGCGACGTGGTGGTTCTGAGTCCCGCATACGAGGACTGAAAGCCACCACGTCAGGTTTCGCGAGCCGCGACGAGCGCTTGCGACAAGGGCGCGCCTAGTGAATCCCGACGATCCCGGCGCAAACCCACTGCGAGGCGCCGGCGCCCCCGTTCCAGGTGCGTGAGGCGACGGCGTCCTGCTCGGACTTGCCGGCCAGATAGGCGGCCGGCCCGCTCCCGCCGTAGAGCTTCCAGGTGCTGGGCAGGATCTGGTAGTAGCCCGAGGCGCCGGCGCTGTTGGGCGGCAGGTTCTGGCCGCCGGATTCGCACAGCACGATCGCGTACGGGATCGCCCAGCCTCCGGAAGGCCCGAGGGCGGGTCCGGAGGACGCGGAGGAGGACCCCGAGCTCGGCGCCGAGGTGGCCGCGCGGGCGGCAGCGGCGGCAGCCGCCCGGGCTGCGGCGGCCTGCTGGGCGCGGACCCGCGAGATCTGAGATTGCAGCTGCGCTCCCCGCGCCCGCGTGGCGGCGAGGGCGCCCTGCTGAGCCGCGCGAGCCTGAGCCAGCGCGCCCTGCTTGGAGAGCAGCAGCCCGTTCATTCCGGCCAGGGCGCGGGCGTGCAGCGAGGCCGCTTGGGCGGCCTGGCGATCTGAGACCTCGAGCCTGGCCAGACGGTGGGCGGCGCTGTCCGCCGCAGCCTTCATGTCCCGGGTCACCGAGATGATCGACTGCTGCTGCTGCTCGGCACGATGGAGGAAGTCAAGCGTCTCCAGCAGGTCCTTGAAACCGTGGGCGTTGAGCACGACACCGACGAGGTCGGGCCGGTCCCCCTCGTAGCTGCTCACGAGCTGGCGCGAGAGCACCATCCGGGCGCGGGCCAGGCGCGCCCGCAGCAAGGCCAGCCGCGCTCGTTCTCGGCGCAGCGACGCCTGCGTCGCATCGAGAACGCTGCGATCGTGAGCGAGCTCGGCCCGCACCGCGGCTTCACGTGATTGCACGAGCGAGATCTGGGAGTCCAGCGAAGCGATCAGGCCGGACAGCCGGCCGACGCCTGCGGACAGAGTCTGCGCCCGCGCGCGCTGTGAGTTGAGCTGCGAATTCAGCTGGCCCAGATCAGCCCCGGAGGCCGGACGCACGGCGGCCAGCGTGGCCAGGGTCGCGAGGACCGCCACGACGAGCGCGGCAAGCCTGATGGGGAGAGTTCGGCGGCGGAGACTCATGCGGGTTGGCCTGCGGGGTTAGCTGTCGGGCTCGCGCTATTCGTGATGAAAAGCGCTGCGCGGTCAACAGACCGCGATTCGCCCCCAAGGAACCTGGGTCCCCCGCTTCCCCGCTGTGAGCAGGGAATTCGGCAGGCACGACCCTATCAGGCCCATACGCGTGCGCGGCCGTCCGATCGGGCGCCGCCTATGCTGCGCCTCAGTGGAGCGTTCGCGGGTGGATCAGATCCTTGACCGAGTGCGCTCGACCCCCGTCGGGCTCGTGCGCAGCTACGGCGACGTGTCGCCGGGAGCGCCGCGACTGGCCGGCGCGGCGCTGAACAGTTGCACCGACCCGTCCGTGCCCTGGCATCGGATCGTGCGCGCCGACGGGACGCTCACCCAGGGCGCGCGCCAGCGCGAGCTGCTGGAGCGTGAGGCGGTCCCGTTCCGCGGGCAGCGAGTCGACATGAAAGCGGCCCGGCTTCCCGAGGCTCCCTTCTAATCGTGTGGGCGCAGCGCGAGATCACCCTGGAGCCGCGCCCGCGCGGTTTCCACCTGGTCACCCGTGAGGTGCTGGGCGAGCTGCCGGAGCTGTCGGATGTCGCCGTCGGCCTGCTGAATCTGTTGATCTGCCATACGTCAGCGTCGCTCGCGCTCAACGAGAACGCTTCCCCCGATGTGCGCCGTGACTTCGAGACGTGGTTCAACCACGCCGTCCCCGAGGACGCCGGCTACTGGACGCATACGCTGGAGGGAGCCGACGACATGCCCGCCCACATCAAGGCATCGTTGCTCGGGCCGTCGCTGACCCTGCCCATCTCCCGCGGCCGCCTCGCGCTCGGCACATGGCAGGGCATTTACCTGTGCGAGCACCGCGATCGCGGTGGTCAGCGCCGGCTCGTGGCCACGATCGCGGGCGAGACCGGGTAAGCCCTCAGCGCCCGCGCCATTGCGGCGGGCGCTTCTCCGCAAACGCGCGGGCCCCCTCGCGCGCGTCCTCGGAGGACATCACCGGACCGGCGATCTCGGCCTGGCGCTCGAAGAACTCGTGCTCCGGCCAATCAACTGACTCGACCATGATCCGCTTCGTGGCGGCAAGCGCGAGCGGGCCATTGACGGCGATCGCGTCCGCGAGCTCGAGCGCGGTCTCGAGTGCCAGCCCCGGCTCGGCCAGGCGGTTGAGCAGTCCGAGTTCGTGGGCGCGCTCCGCGGTGATCGGGTCACCGGTCAGCGCGAGCTCCATCGCGATCGCGCGGGGAACCGCTCGCGGGAGCCGCAGCAGCGCCCCGCCGGCCGCCACCAGTGAGCGCTTCACCTCCGGGATGCCCAGCCTCGCGCCGCGGGCGGCAACGATCAGATCGCAGGCCAACGCGATCTCCAGCCCACCCGCGACGGCGAACCCCTCAATCGCGGCGATCAACGGTTTCGCCGAGGCCCGGCGGGTGATGCCGGCGAATCCGCGGTCGCCGACATGGGGCGATTCGCCCGCCACGAACGCCTTCAGATCCATGCCGGCGCAGAAGCCCTTGCCTTCGCCGGTGAGGACGCCGAGCGAGAGCTCCCCGTCGCTGTCGAGAAGATCGAGCGCGACGGCAATCCCGGCGGCGACCGCTGCGTTGACGGCATTGCGCTGCTCGGGCCGGTTGAGCTTGATCACCAGGATGCGCTCTCGGCGCTCGGTGAGGACTGCCTGCTCCTCGCTCATGCCGCGAACAGTTTCAGCTCCGGCTCGCGTTCCCCGCGCAGCACGGCGAGATCCACCTCCACGCATTCGATCCCGCGGGACTGCGCCAGCACTCGCGCCTGCGGCTTGATCGCCTGGGCCGCGAGCACCCCGCGGCAGGACTCGAATGCCGGGTCGCAGCGGATCCGCTCGAGATAGCGGGTCAGCTGCTCGACGGCCTCGATCCCCGCCACCCGCTTGATCTCGACCGCCACCCAGCAGTCCTCGCCGTCTCGGCACATGAGGTCCACCGGTCCGATGTCGGTCGCCCACTCGCGGCGCACCAGCCGCAGACCCTCGCCGCACCAGTGCGGCTGCTCGGCCAGCAGCTCCTGGAGGTGCGCCTCGACGCCGTCCTTGGCCAGCGCGGCGTCCTCGTCTGGGGAGCCCATGTCATGGCTGACGTCCGAGAGGACCTCGGCGATCTCGATCTCCAGCCGATCCTCGCTGGAGCCCGCACGCTTGCGCACGATCATCCGCTCCGCGGACTCCTCGATCACCGTCGGGGGCGTCATCCAGTTCAGCGGCTTGTAGCCACCCGCGTCGGCATGGACCAGCACCGAGCCGTCCGCCTTGATGATGATCAGCCGCAGCGCCTGCGGCAGCAGCGCGGTCAGACGGCCGGAGTAGCGCACTTCGCAGCGGGCGACGATCAGACGCATCGACCCACCCTAGAATCAGTGGCGGACAAATGCGAAACCAGCTTCGACCACTTTTCGATCGCGTCGTGATCAAGGAGCTCGACCCGGACCGCGTGCGGCGCTCGGGGCTCCTGGTGCCGGCCGGAAGCGACGAGCCGCCCCCGCAGCACGGAATCGTTCTCGCCGTCGGACCCGGTCTCGACTGGTGGGATCACGTGGGCGTGCGGATGCCGGTCAAGCCGGGCGATCACGTCGTCTTCCCGGCCGCCGCGGGGGCGTGGGTCGAGGTCGAGGAGGAGCGGCTGCTCGTATGCCGCGTCGGTGAGCTCCTCGGCGTGCTCGATCGCGCCGAGGACTGTCCTCTGTGCGGCGGCCGGGGCCTCAACGGGGAGGCCTGCCCGGTCTGCGGCCGCGAGGATTCCGTCACGCCTTCCTGAGGGGCGAGGGCGAACTACGCGGCGCGCGGTGCGCCGCGGCGCCACGCCGCCGGACTAGGCAGCGGCGCTGCGATGCGAGAGCTCTCGCGGCTGGAGCGCCTCGACGCGCGCCAGCAACTCCGAGACCTCTACGTTCTTGCCCAGGGCGAGCGCCCGGTCGCAGGCGGCGATGCATTCCTGGAGCCGATCGGTGCGCGCGAGCGCGTGAGCGTAGGTCGACCAGGCCGCCTGAGACTCCGGCTCGATCATCGTGGCGGCGTGCGCTGCCGACACCTCCGCGCCGACGTCGCCGGCCAGGTGGTAGGCCAGCGCGAGGTCTAGGAGACCTTCGAGCGACGGCCCCATCACGCGGGCCCGTTCAAGCGCTGTGATGGCACCGCCGCGATCCATCAGCCGTAAGCGCAGGCGCCCGAGTCGCTCCCAGGCCGAGGCGTCCGCCGGGCCGCGTTCGGCAGCCCGCTCGGCGGCCTCGGAGGCAAGGTCGTACGCCCCAATATCCTCGTAGATGCGTGACGCGAATCGCTCCGGGGTCGGGCGATCGCCTTCCACGCGCGCCCAGTCGCGCACCGCCCGGGCCGCGGCGGGAAGGTTGCCGGCCTGCCAGAACGCCACGGTCAGCAGCCGCAGCACGGCGGTGTTGGCCGGCTCGGCGTCCCGGGCGTAGATCAGGCGCTGCGCGGCCAGCGCCGCATTGCCCTCCGCGAGCGCGTGTTGGGCGGCGGTCAT
Organism: Solirubrobacteraceae bacterium; assembly: GCA_036564325.1. Lineage (GTDB taxonomy): Bacteria > Actinomycetota > Thermoleophilia > Solirubrobacterales > Solirubrobacteraceae > Palsa-465. Next base: position 29,118 of record DATCPD010000144.1, read on the forward strand.
GAACCGCTGCACGCGGTCGGCGCCGGCGTCGGGCTTCGAGAAGTCGACGAACTGAAGCGAGCCGGCCGGAACCGTGCGGATGCCCACCGAGAACGTCAGCCTCGCCCACTGCTGCACGTCGTCCCCGTCGCCCGAGAAATAGATCCCGCTCACCGTACCGACGCCCCACTCCGGATAGGACAGGCAGCGGGCGTAGCGGTGCACGACCGAGTGGTCGGGCACGCGTGAGCCGAACGGATCGTGGGTGGCCCGCTCGTGAGCTGCGGCGCGCTGGCGCTGCTCCTCCTCGTAGGCTCGCCGTCCCGCTTCCTCACGCGCGCGCCGGGTGGCGGCAGCAGAGACCTTGACCGCGTTCCGGCTGACGCGGCCGCCGCGAGCGGTCTCGGCCAGCTGCTGGAGCTGGTCCGCCGCCTCGTTGATGGCCTGCAGGTGGCGCTGATGCTCGTGCTGACGGCCCGGGGGCGCAATATCCGGGTGCCAGCGCTTGGCCATCCTGCGCCGCGCCAGCTGAACGGCGCGGGGGTCGAACGGAGCCTCGAGCTCCAGCAGGAGCATCGCTTGTTCGACGTCGAGGATCCGAGGCATAGGGTCCTACGTTAGCGGCCTCGGCAACGCCTCAGCCGACCCATTACTGCAACAAATTAGTCTCAACTGAAGTCAATAAGTCTCGTTGGGCTTACGGTCCCGGCATGAACCCTCGTCGTCCCAGCTCTTCGGCTCGGCGCGGTGTGCTGCTCGCGCTGGCGCTGGGCTCGGGAATCTGCGTGGCTGGACTCGGGGCGGCGATGCTGGCGCTCCTGGTCAGTGTGCTCGCGCCGGGCGGCACCTGCTCGACGGGGGCCGGGGACACCGCGGTCTCGATCGCGTTGGGCCCGCCCGGCACGGGACAGCTCGTCGGCGCCACGGAGTACGGCGGCCCCGGAGATCCGAGCTCCGGTGTCACCGGCGCGCGCGGCGACAATCTCGTCGCCCATCCGGACACCTATGCCGAGCTCGGCGGCCTGACCTGGCAGACCGCCACGGCGATGGGAGGCCTCGGTTACATGACCCCGCTGAGGGTGACCTCGGGCGCACGTTCGGCGATCGCCTACAAGCGGGACTTCGGACTCGGTGGCGGTCCGGTGGCGGGTCTTCCGCGGGTGATCGATCTGTGGTGGCAACTCGCCGGACGCCTCGGGATCCCCTATGAGAACGGCCTGTGGTCGGGCCCGGTCAGGATCGGCCGTCCACCCGCGGCGGGGGCCGGGAACCTGCTCGGGCAGGCCGTGGGACAGGCTGGGACACTTGTGCCACCTTCCGCCGCCGGCCTGAATCCGGCCGCATGCGCGCCGGGTGCGACGACAGGGGTCGCGCTGACCCCAGGCGAGCGGGCGCGGCTGCTGCCCGGCGGTCTGGCGGCCGCGCCGCAGCAGGCGCCGCTCGCGGTCAAGGAGATGATCGCGGCCGGCAACCAGATCGTGGGCAAGCCGTACGTGTACGGCGGCGCTCACGGGCTGCCCCTGTCGGAGATCGCCGCGGGCTACGACTGCTCGAGCAGCGTCGAGCACCTGCTCTACGGAGCCAGGCTGCTGCCCGTGACCTTTGCCGCAGCGTCGAGCCAGCTCGAGACCTTCGGTCAGGCCGGACCCGGTCGCTGGGTCACGCTGTACGCCAGCGCCGACCACGTCTTCATGTATGTGGCGGGCCTTCGCTGGGACACCCACAACGCGGCGGGCGCCGGAGACGGGAGCTCGGGCATCGGCTGGCATCCGCTCGTGCGCAGCGCGGCGGGGTTCGTCGCTCGGCATCCGGCGGGGTTGTAGATGGTCCGTGGCGCACGGGTGCTCGTCGCGGGTCTGGCGTGTCTCGCGCTCGGGGGCTGCAGCCCGCTCGGCGGAGCACCGGCCACCTCGTCGACGAGCAGCTCGGAGCTGGCCCAGGCGCAGGCCGCGCACGAGTACCCCGCCCCGCCGCCGCGCCCGCAGACGGCGGCGGCGCCGAGCGCTTCAGCGGCAGCAGCGGTGAGGGCGTTCGCCGCCGGCTACATCAACTGGAACGCGGACACGGTCGCGTCGCGGATGCGGCAGCTGGCGGCCGGCAGCGTCGGCCAGGCGCGTTCGGCGATGCAGCTCGCCGCCGCCCAGACGGCCAATGACTATGAGCTCCAGCGCGGTGGGATCGCCAACCACGGGACCGTGGAGGCGGTGGCTCCGCTGCGCGGAAGCGGCGACCGCTACGTCGTCGTCACCCGGGAGACGACGACCGCCGCGCTGAGCTCGGCCTACCAGGGCCTGCGACCGGCGTGGCACGTCGCCGTCGCGACGGTTTCTGCGCTCGGGCCGGGTCGGTGGGTCGTGAGCGGGTGGCAGCCGGAAAGCTAACCG
>DATCPD010000167.1:0-6382 GCA_036564325.1 Solirubrobacteraceae bacterium
CTGTTGCTGCGCCTGGTGCCCGAGGACGATGAGGGGAGTGATCTCGCGGAGACCGGCGAGGGCGCGGTGGTCGAACGCAACCCGTGCCTGAGCGGCGGGTCGCTGGAGATCTTCCTCGAGCCGCATCTGCCCGCGGCGCGACTGGTGATCATCGGCGATTCGCCGATCGCCCACGCGCTCGAGCGGGTGGGAGAGGCGGCGGGCTACGACTGCCGGCTGACAGGCCCGGGTGAGGGCGACGCTGTGGCCGCGGGTGGTGCAGCCGCCGTGGTCGTGTCCTCGCACGGCAGCGGCGAGGAAGCGGCGCTGGCAGCGGCGCTGATAGCGGGCGTGCCCTACGTGGCGCTCGTGGCGAGCGACAAGCGGGGCGCCGCGGTCCGCGCGGAGCTCGAGGTTCCGGACGAGCTCAGGCCCCAGCTCCATACGCCGGCGGGTCTGGCGATCGGCGCGGAGTCGCCGGAGGAGGTGGCGATCTCGATCCTCGCCGAGCTCGTCGCTCTGCAGCATTCGGGTCCGTCGCCCTCGCTCGCGCGCGCGATGAACGTGGTGGCGATCGATCCGGTCTGCGGCATGCAGGTGGCGGTGAGCGAGGCGACACCGCAGCTGCTGGTCGGCGGCGAGCCGGTCTACTTCTGCTGTGAGGGTTGTCGTGATCGCTACGCCCGTGAGCACTCGGACGCCGTTGTCGGTGGCTAGCGCGCGCTTCACCGGTCTGGTTCTGGCCGCCGGCGGCTCGAAGCGTCTCGGTCAGCCCAAGCAGCTGTTGCCCTACGGGCCGGTGCCGCTGTTGGGGCATGTGCTCCAGTCGGCCCGGGAATGCCATTTTCAGCAGTTGCTGTGCGTGCTCGGGGGCGGCTCTGAGGAGGTTCGCGAGCAGGTCGACTTCGACGGCGTCACGGTGGTGCAGAATCTCGCGTTTGGTGAGGGCTGCTCGTCCTCGATCGCCGCCGCCCTGAGCGCCGTCGACGTTCGGTCGCAGGGACTGGTCCTGATGCTGGGCGATCAGCCCGGCGTGAGCGCGGCGACGGTGGCGAAGCTGGTTGCGGGCGGCCGAGATGCCCGTTTGGCGGCATGCGGGTATGACGACGGTCGCGGGCATCCGCTGCTGTTCGCCCGCTCGATGTTCGGCGAGCTCGCCGACCTGCACGGAGATAAGGGCGTGTGGAAGCTGCTCGATCGGCATGCCGATGAGGTCGTCGACGTGCCCGTCGCCGGTCGCATCCCGCCCGATGTCGATACGTGGGAGGACTACCGGTCGGTGCTGGCAGCGCGATGATCGACTCCCGCATCGTCAACACGACTCGGGATCTCGCAGTGCAGTGGCTGCGCGACGGTCGCCGGTTCGTGCAGGCGTTGCTGATCGAAGTCGAGGGATCGGCGCCGCTGCCCGTCGGAGCGATGATGCTGGTCGACGAGTTCGGCAACATCGAGGGCTCGGTGACCGGGGGATGCGTAGAGGGGGCAGTGGTCGAGGAAGCCGAGGCGATCCTCGCCGGGAGGACGGTCGCGAAGCTGCTCAGGTACGGGATCTCCGACGAGCTGGCAGGGACCGTGGGGCTGATGTGCGGTGGGATCGTGCACGTCTTCGTCAGCCAGCTCGACGATCAGGCGGGAGATGTGGAAGCCGCCGCCCTGGAGGCGCACAGCGTCGCCCGTGTCGTCGCGATCGCGACGCTGCTCGACGGGGACAGCGCCGGCGCGCGCCTGGCCGTGATCGACGGCGAGGTGATCGGGAGCCTCGGACGGTCCGAGCTGCTCGATCGCAATGTGACCCGCGAGGCCCAGGGGCTGCTGGCGGAGGGCAAGACCACGCTGCGGCGCTTCGGCTCCGACGGCGCCACGCTCGGCGACGACCTGCGGGTGCACATCCGCTCGTTCGCGCCCGCACCCCACATGTTCATCATCGGCGCGATCGACTTCTCAGCCGCGCTGGCACCGTTCGCGTCCCAGATCGGCTACGAGGTGACCATCGTCGACGCGCGTGATCGCTTCGCTCGCTCATCGCGGTTCACGGCCGCTGCGCACGTCGAGATCGGCTGGCCTCAGGAGGTGATGCGCGGCGTCGAGCTGGGTCCCCGCGACGCGGTGCTCGTGTTCACTCACGACCCGAAGTTCGACGAGCCCGCGCTGCTCAGCGCCCTGGCAACCGAGGCCGGCTACATCGGCGCGCTGGGCAGCCGCAAGACCGCCGCTGACCGGGAGGCGCGCCTGCGCCGCGCGGGCGCCACCGACGCCGACATCGGCCGCATCCACGCCCCGTGCGGCCTGGACATCGGGAGTCGCACCGCGGAGGAGACCGCCGTGTCGGTGCTTGCGGAGATCATCGCGTCGCGTGCCCAGCGCGCGGCGGTGCCGCTGCGGGAGACCAGCGGGTCGATTCACGGTCCGGCTTAGCGCCGCGTGTAGCTCCGCGCATCTAGCCATGCGCGTTCAGCGCCGCGGAAAGCCCGGCACGATCGCGGCCACCCGTTGCCAGCGCGCGATCTCGCAACTGTCCCGGACGTCCAGGTGTGCCCGGATCGAACGCCCGCGTACCCGGCCGACCACCTCGGCCTCCTGCGGGCCGAGGGCCAGGTCGCTGCAGATCGTGTGCGGCGGCACCGCAGCGAACGGATGCGGCAGCCGCGCCAGCACCCGGCATGCGCGGCCAGGATTCGGCACCGTGCCGCCCGTGGGGTTGCAGCGCAAGCTGTACCGGCGCGCTCCCGGCGGCTTGCCGGCGCCGCCCGGGTAGACGGTGATCGACAGACGCGTGCCCGCGGGCGCGGGCCCGCTCGCCTGCGCCCCGGTCACCACGCGAGCGGAGTCAGCGCACGCTGTCACCAGCAGCGCGGCCAGGGCAATGGCGATCGATCTCAACACAGGGGTCCCGCCGAGGCTACCGCCGGATCGGCCGCCTCGGCGGGTGCAGTCGCCCTACGGGCAGAACGTCGCCACGATCGTCCCCGTGCCGTGGTTGTTCGGATTCGGGGAATAGCCGGGGTTGATCCTCACCACGACGATCTTGGCGAAGTTCCCGTTGATGCCCGAGCCTGCCTTCGCCGCCTTGCTCGCGACGAGCACGCCCATGTAGGACGCCACGCCGCTGGTCGGCGGCGGACTGTTCCCGCCGGAGGTCGTGAACGTGGATCCACAGCGCTCGGCCGGCGACTTCGTCGGCAGCGGGCTGACGCCGCCGGCAAAGCCCTTGAACGCCGAGGGAGCGGACCCGGCGGACAGGCTGTTCACGGCGTACCACTGGTCTGACCACCACGTCACGGTGGACGAGCCCGCGGCCGTGACCGTCCGATCGCCGAGCACGAACGCGCCACGGCTCGGGAAGGCGAACACGATCGCGGTCTTGCTCGCGCTCGCCGCCTGGTACGCGGCGTCTCCCGCGAACGCAGCGCCAACCGTGGCGGATCCGAGCGGCACGGTCACGGACGGGATCGTGCAGCTCACGTTGCCCGACGCGTTCGTGGTGCCGGTGCAGCTCTGGCTGCCGATCGACAGCGTGACGGTCTCGGCCGGCGACGGTGCCGACGAGCCGGGGTCGCCATCGCCGTCGTTGGCCCCATCCTCGACCAGCGTCGCCGTCAGCGTCGCCCCGGACGCGCCCGCCAGGATCACCGTCGGACCGGTGTAGGTCATGGTCGTCTCTTCTGGCGTGATCGAGAACGACTGGGTGTCGCTGCTCGAGACGTAGTCGGTGTCGGCGGCGAACGAGGCGACGATGTTCTGTGTCCCGGTCTGATGCGGGGTCAGCGAGCACGAGGCGTTGCCTGCGGCGTCTGTCGTAGCGCTACAGGTGTCGCTGCCGCTGCCGAGCGTGAACGTCACCGTCTTGCCCGCGATCGCCCCGCCCCCAACGGGATCCGTCAGCGTCGCCGAAGGTGTGACGGCGTCGTGGTAGTGGGTGGTCAACGGCCCGTTGTAGGTGACCAGACTCTCCTCCTGGCCCAGCGTGTACCCGGCGCTCGTGCTGGAGGATTTGAAGGTCGGCTGGTCACCGGCAAAGCTGACGCCGACCGTGTAGGGCCCCGGCGCGTCGAGCGGCGTCACTGAGCAGCTCGCGGTGCCGGTGGCGTCCGTGGCGGCCGAGCAGCTCTCGGCTCCGAGGGTGAAGTTCAGCGTCTCGCCGGAAATCGCCTTCGAGTCGCTGTCCGCGGTCAACGTCGCACTCAGCGTGGCCGCGTCGTTGTAGTCGCCGCTGGTCGCCCCGGTGTACGTGACTGTGGTCGGGATCTGGTTGACGATGAACGACTTCGTGTCCGACCCAGCGTTGAACGCCGCGTCGCCCGGCCATGCGGCGATCGCTGAGTACGTACGCCCGGGCGCGTCGGTGATCGTGACCTGGCAGGAAGCGTTGCCGCTGCCATCGGTCGTCGCGTCGCAGCTTTCGCCAGCGGCTGCGAAGGAGATCTTCCGGCCGCCCAGTCCGCCGCCGCCGCCATCTTCCGTCAGGGTGCCGGACAGCGTGATCGTGTCGCCGTTGTTGGCGCTGGTCGGGCCGGTGTAGGTGAGGGTGTTCGGGTTGTTGGAGAGCTTGTTGAAGTCAGGCGTGCCCCAGCCCGTCACCTCGTCCCAGCCGGTGCCGGCGGCGAGGCCGTTGTTCCCGGAGGTGATGTCGTGGAAGTCCCGGGCGTAGGCGGTCGAGTCGTTGGCGAGGCTGTAGATCAGCGGGCCCGCGAAGCCGATGCCCGGCCGTCCCTTGCCCGCGTTGTTGTTGTTCCAGATCAGGCCCATCGCGGCCCAGATCGGAGCCGACTCGCTGGTCCCGGCGGTCGGTGCGTCGGCGCCGCCGACGTAGGTGTACGCGTTGATGCCGCCGTTGGTGGAGACGTCAGGCGTGACGCGCCCGGTGCAGGCCGTCGTGGTACCGAAGACGTTCGGGACCGTGCCGAGGCCGGTCTGCCACGAGGGCCGCGTCTCGGCGTTCAGGCAGCCGCCCCCGGAGCCGCTCCAGCCGGTCTCGGAGCTCCAGGCGCCGGTTCCGTCGATGTTGAGGTTGGTGCCGCCGACCGCGACGACGTACTGGCTCAGCGACGGGTACTGCGGCCCCTTGCTGTTCTTGCCGGCCGCTCCGTTGTCGCCGGTGGCGAAGAAGAACGTCTTCCCGACCGAGGCGGCGTGCTGCAGCGAGCTCTCCTCGTTCGAATCGACGCCGCAACCGTCGCAGCCCCAGCTGTTGGAGAAGATGTTGATGGTGGAATTGGCGGCCTGATTTGTCACGTCCTCGAGCGTCGTGCCACTGGAGTCCTTGCCGAGGTAGTAGGTCAGGTGGCTCTTCGGCGCGACGGCGTGAGCCACCTCGACGTCGAGCGCGATCTCGCTTTGATCCGCAGCGGCTGTGGTTCCGGTGTCCGTGGTGGCGCCATCCACCTGGACCCAATTGATCCCGTCGTTGCCGGCGCCGCCGTCGGTGATCTTGGTCGTTCCGGTCGCCGTCGCGTAGCCGTCGAAGTCGCTCTGCGGAAGCTGAGGACCCCAGAGGGTGAAGCCGATCGTCTGGCCGGCACCGTCGCCGGTGATGTCGTAGCCGGAGCGGAAGTCGCTCCCATCGAAGCCGCCCTTGGTGACGTTTGCGTGGTACACGTCGGCGTTGCTGAGTCCGGAGACCCAGTTGATGTCAAGCCCGGCGGGAACCGACGGGGCGCGATCGTTGGCGTGGAAGGTCCGCGCGCCGGTCGTGTAGTCGTTGATCGCGACGCCAAACGCGTTCTCCAGGTCGCTCGTCTTGGCCTGGACGTGCACCAGCAGGTTGTCCCGGCTCGCGCCGGTGACGACAAGGTGTTGACCCTTCAGCCACGAAGTCGCCGCCTGCACATCGGCGCTCGTCGGCGCGTAACGGGCCATGTACTGGGCCTGCGTGAGGTAGTGGCCGTACTGCGGATTACCGGGCGTGCTCGCCGCGGCGATCAGGGCGTCAAGGCCTGAGGAATCGCGCACACCGAGCCCGACGTTGACGTCGAGCACATCGGCTCCGGCGTGGTGCCCGTGCCCCGCGGCCCGTCCGGACGCCACGAGCGCCGGCACGTCTCCGCGGAGCAGGCGCGCGTTTGACCCTGGGCCTGCGTTTGCGTTTGCTCCTGCTGCTGCGACCGCCAGCGCCGGAGGCGCGATCGCCATCACGGCAACAGCAAGCGCTCCGCCCGCCCGCAAGCGGACCCACGACCAGCACCCAGTCCCGAACATTTTCCACCGCCCCGCTGGAATTCACACAACACCGGTCGCCCGCTGCCTGCCCTGATAACGCGAACCTACCGGCGCCCGAAGCGATCGTGTCGTGACATATCGCACGCTTGCTCCGAGCATCCCGGCGGCCAGCGCGGACCAGGGCCCAACATGGGTACCGGGTGCTTCCAACATGGGGAGTCCTCCCGATGCGCCCGCCCGTGTGCGC
>DATCPD010000179.1:0-2134 GCA_036564325.1 Solirubrobacteraceae bacterium
GGTTTCTGCATCCGTCAGCGCGTCGTCGGGTCCCAACGACGTCGCAGCCGCGGTGGTGAACATCAACGGCACAGTGCCCGGGGGACGGATTGCGGGGACGGGGATGATCATTGCGGGCGACGGGATCGTCTTGACCAACAATCACGTCGTCGCCGGCACGATGGGGCTGACCGCGCAGGTCGCCGGCAGCGGCCCGGTGTATCAGGCCACAGTCGTCGGCGTCGATCCCACCCATGACGTCGCGGTCATACGGCTCCAGGGAGCATCGCGATTGTCGACCGTGCCGGTCGACACCTCCGGTGTCATCACCGCCGGCGACGACGTGACCGGAATGGGAAACGCTCTGGGCGTCAACGGCGCGCCCGTGTCGGCCATCGGCGTCGTCACAGCCCTCAATGAGACGCTGACGGTGAGCGGTGAAACCAGCGATGCGCAGACCACGCTCAATGGCCTGATCCAGTTCAGCGCGCCCATCCAGCCCGGCGATTCGGGCGGTCCCCTTCTCAACGCGGCGCGACAGGTGATCGGCATGGACACTGCAGGCTCGCCTGTCAACGCCACATCCACCGGGAGCAGCTTCGGTGCTGCCATCCCGATCACCACCGCCCTGGCCATTGCCCACGAGATCCTGGCCGGTGTCTCATCCCCGTACATCCAGGGAGCCCACAGCGGCATTCTCGGTGTGATCGTCACCAACGCCAGTGGAGTTGACGGCGCGCGCGTCAGCACGGTCACGCCCGGCGATGCCGCGTCCGTCGCCGGGATTGTCAGCGGCGACGTCGTCACCGGCGTTGGCGCCATCCCTGTTCATTCACTGGCCGACCTGGGCGCTGCCATCAAAGGCAGACGTCCTGGCGATCGGCTCACCGTCATGTGGCTCGATCCGGCAGGTGGGAGTCACCGTGCGACCGTGGCCCTCTCGCCCGGACCGCCTGCCTAGAGATCAGGTCGGCGCACGGCCACGATGTTGAGGCGGACGTAGTCGATCACCCGCGCGGGCATGCGCGCGACCACCTCGTCGAGGAAGTGCTGCCGCTTATCGGGGCTCATCGGCGCCACGCATTCCCGCAGGCACACCGCCTCGAGAAAGTCGCGCAGCTGGGTGGCGGTATCGAAGGGCGTCGGCTCCTCGTTGGTCCAGACGTCCATGTCTGTGAACCCGGCCCCGGCCAGGCGGCGGGTCGTGTCATTCACGGATGCGTACAGCCAACGGCCGGGGCGTTCGACGCCGAGGCTCTGGACCACCGCCGTGAGCTCCTCGATGTTTCCCCGCCCGCCGCACTGCGCCACCAGCCGGCCGCCGTGGCGAAGCACAGAGGCGATGTTGGCGAAGAGCCGGTCGTGATCGAGCACCCAGTGGAAGGTCGCGGTGGAGAGCACGGCATCCGCTGGGGCCGTGGCGCCGATGTCCGCGGCCGCGAACGACAGCAGGTCGGCATGGACGAAGTGCACACGATCGTCACCCCCCAGCCGCCGCCGCGCCTGCTCGAGCATGGCCGCGGACGTGTCGAGCGCCACCACGCGCCCGCGCGGCAGGCGATGGAGCAGCTGCTGAGTGACGCGGCCGGTCCCGCAGCCCGCGTCGATCACCGTCTCGTCGCCCTGCAGCGGTAGCCGGTCCAGCACAGCCGTCCCCCAACGCGTCTGGGGATCGGCGACGCGGTCGTAGGTGGTGGCGTCCCAGTCCGGAGAGCTGTCCGCCGCCTCGCGCATGCTCATCGGTGGAGGGTAGCGTGAGCGGCCTGCCGGCACGTCGGGATGGACCGCTCGATCCCGTAGCATCGACGACATGTCCTCCCAGGCGCACACGCGCGTCTACCTGGCGCGTCATTGCGATGTCCGGAATCCGGACGGCGTGCTCTACGGGCACCTTCCCGATTTTCCGCTGAGCGAAAAGGGCGTCCGCCAGGCACATTCCCTGGGCCGCTATCTGTCCGGCACCGGCGCTCGCCAGATCCACACCAGTCCCCTGGAGCGTGCCCGACAAACCGCGGACATCATCGCCGGCCACATCCCGGGATCGACCATCACCGTCACGGAGGACCTGGTCGAGGCGGCCTTCGGCCGCTACCTGCAGGGCGTTCGCCCGGCCAACGTCCCGTGGCGGAGGCCGCTGTGGATGATCCACATGCTG
>DATCPD010000248.1:0-2248 GCA_036564325.1 Solirubrobacteraceae bacterium
CCCGGTGACACAACCCACGGAAACGTCAGGAGATTCCCTTTTCGGGGGTCCGGGGTGGGGTCCTGCCGGGACCTGACCGACACGCCGGGGCCGGTTGATGTGACATTGGCTCGCGACCGGGGCGAGTTGGCTCCTGCCGCCCGAGCCCAGAATCAGCTCGCAGCGGGGAGAATCTCCAAGCGGCGGACAGGGGTCGAACCCGCGACCTTCGGCTTGGGAAGCCGGCAAAGTAGGTCGCTTCGGCTCTTCCCCGTTGCGTTGGCGCCGCTCAGGTGCGCTGAGTTCTGCTGCGAATCGCCGAATTGGGAACACAGCTGGAACACGACGCGAGAGCGTTCCCGGCAGATCTCGCGAAAGACTGTCGGCGCTAGGAGCCGTCCAACGCGAGCGCTACCGCCGGGCGGGTCTGACGCCTCCTTCTGGGCGATAACAACAGCGCGCCGCCGCCCGCGCACACTGCGATCCGCACGATCCCTATGTCGCCGAAGACGTCCTGTGTCAACCTCCTGTCTGTCGAAGGGGGTGAGCGTGCGTTAGGTGCCGGCGACGGCTGCAGTGAGGTCCGGTCGCCAGAGACCGGGTCCGGCGAGTCGCTGGGTGGCTGCGTGGTCGGTGGCCGGGCCCGTGGTGGTGGGGATGGTGACGCTGATGTGGCGTTGCAGCGCGCGGTGTCGTGTGGGGTCGTAGGTGGTGTGGTTGCGCCAGCATTGCCACACGACGCGACACCAGGCGCGGCCGACTGTCCGGATCGCACGGGGATGGTCATGACCGCGCTGGCGCGCCTGGGCGTAGAGGGTGCGGGCCCAGGGGTGCCAGTGGCGGCTGCCGTCCGCCAGGCGGCAGAACGCGACTCGCAGCCGTTTGTTGCACGCTCTGCGGAATCCGGCGGTCTTCCATCTGCCGGACTCGATCGCGACGGCACCCTGGCCGGCGTCCGCGGCGAGCGCGTCCCGGGTGGGGTAGCGCTCGCGGCAGTCGCCGATCTCCGCGAGGAGCTCCGCGGCGGTGATCACGCTGTTGGGCGATTTGAACAGCGAGAGGAAGATCCGCCCGTCCGGGTGCTCGCGTATCCGGATGCGGATCTGGCGTTCGAGATCCTTGATCTGGGCGTTCAGCGTGCGGATCATCGCCACGTAGGTGAGGACGAGCTGCCGGCGCGCGGCGAGCTCGAGCTCACCGACCGTGCTGCGTGGGGCATTGCGGAGCTTGGCCATCAGCGCGGTCGGGTGCTGGCCGCCCGAGTAGCGCTCCCGCGCAAGAAACGCCTGCATCCGCGCGACCCCGAGGCCGTGCGCATCCGGCGGGCTGGGGTACTGCTCGAGAAAGGCAAGGAAGATCTCGGCGTCCAGGTGCGAGAACAGCCGCAGCGGCCCGGGCCAGAACCGCTCGAGCTCTGAGCGGAGCTGATTCATCACCCCAGTACGCGTCTGTACGAGATCCTCACGGGCACGGGTCAGCGCCCGGATCGCCTTCGTCTGATCGGTATCCGGCTCCAGGATCCGGAAGCGATGATGATCGGTGCGGGCGAGCTCACAGAGCACGAACGCGTCGAACCGGTCGGACTTCCCGCCCGACACACGGAACCGATCCCGTGCAGCGGCGACCTTGTTCGGATGCAACGCCAACACCTCCAGCCCCGCGTCAAGCAGTCGCTCGACCAGCATCCCGTCCGGTCGCTCGATTGCGACCAGCCGCACCTCGAGCCGCACGAGCGTCCGGCACAACGCGCTCAGGCCCTTCTCGTCATGCACAAACGTGCCGGCCAGCACCTCGCTGCCGTCCTCGTCCGCAACGAGCACGTCGTGCTTCTCCGTCGCCCAGTCGATCCCGGCATACCGACACCCCATCCCTCGCCCTCCCGTCATCGAGTCGCCTTCACAGCCGCCCCGACCGAGAGGTACCGTTGCGGATGCTCATAGACAAGGCCCTCACAGTTCGGGGCTACGTCCTGTTGCCGCTTGCGGCACCTCACCACCGTCGGGACGGGCTGGTCTTTGGCAGGCCCTCCACGAAAGGGCAAGCAATCGTGGCCCTCTCCCGGCGGCGGTCGAGGCCACAACAGCATGTCCTATGAGCGCTCGTTCGCTCTGCGCCGGCGAGAACACGAATGCAATCGTGCGAGCGGAGAGCGCGCGGCGCTCCAAGCTGGCCGCCGGGCTCCTCGGCGCCGCCGCGGCCGGACTTCTCCCTTCGGGGCCAATGCGGTCGCGCAGGGTTGTGTAGGCGCGTGGCCCGGTCACGCCTACAC
>DATCPD010000253.1:0-4093 GCA_036564325.1 Solirubrobacteraceae bacterium
CCTCCCGCCGGCCCGGCCCTCCCGCCGGCCCGGCCCTCCCGCCGGCCCGGCGGGGCGGGAAACCGGCGGACCGAACAACCAAAACGTGACACCCGTGACCGGGCGCGGCTGAGCAGGTAGCGCTTTGGGCGTCTGAGGACCATTGCGCTACATCCGTTCGAGCGGCATTGAACGATTGTCACGCTTTGGTTGTCGCCGGGCCGCGCATGCACAGCGTCCCGGCCGGCCCGGGGGCTGTCCAGGTGTTATGGCCGCCCGGACCGGGCACTGAAAACACGACATCGCGACCCGGTTTCCCGCGGCCTGACGCGTTCGTCATCCATTTGATGAATGACACGGCAGGCGAGTAGCGCTGCGGAGCGGTTGTCGTGCTGTTCAGGTGGGACGGCCGCCTCGTCCAAGCGCTGCCGCCCAGCCAGCCGCAGCGGAGCCCACCAGTGCACCGTCCGGTAATTAAGGCACACGTGTCGCGGGTCCGGATGACCGCCGGGGCGGCGTCCTCGATGCTCGACGTGGCAGGGCCACGCCTTCGCATCTGCGTCCTTGCCCGACGGCCCCCGGACCTCGCGCTACGCGCACCCTAATTACCGGACGGCACACCTAGCGCAGCAACAACCCCAGGATCGATTCGGCCCGGGCGGCGTCGGGCTCTTCGCCGGTGATCCGGTCGAGGTATACGTAGGACTCGATGATCCGGACGATCGTGTAGGCGACGTCGTGGAGGTCGGCGGGCAGATCCAGCGTCCCCCGGGTGACCTCCTCTCGCAGCAGCTTCTCAACCGCGTCGATCAGCCGCGGCTGAAAGCCGGCGTCGCGCCGGGTCAGCAGTCGCATGGCGAGTTCTCCCTCCTCGGCCAGAAAGCGACTCATGCCCGGGTTGGCCAGCACGGAGGCGACAAAGCGGCTGATGATCTGGACGACCCGCGGCGCGCCGCGCTTGCGCGTCCGCGCCCGTTCCCGCTCGAGCGTCGGCGAGGCCAGCGACCAAAGGATCTCCACCAGAAGCTTCTCCCGTGAACCGACCCAGCGGTACAGGGTCACCCGATTGACCCCCAGCTCGGCCGCCAGCGCGCTCATGTCGACGCGCTCGCCCTCCTGGAATCGCTGCCGCGCCAGGCGGAATGCCGCCAACGCGTTTCCCCGCGAGCCGGGCCGGGCGGCCGTCTCGTCACCCAGCGCCCGCCGTTCGAGTTGACGCTGCAGCAGCGTGGTGTCGTCCCGGGAGGCGGAAGGCGCACGCACGCCTCATAGGATGACGGCCTGGCGCACCGCGTGACCACGAGCCAGCCGATCGAAACCCTCGTTGAGCTGCTCGAGCGTCAGCCGGTGCGTGAGCAGGCGCTCCACGGGCAGCACCCCCGCCTTGTACAGGGCGACAAAGCGCGGGATGTCACGCGCGGGAACGGCGGAGCCGAGGTAGCAGCCGCGCAGCGTCTTCTCCTCGGTCACGAGGCTCACCGCTTGAATGCTGAGCATCTGCGCGGGATCCGGAAGGCCGACCGTCACGGTGGTGCCTCCGCGCCGCGTCGCAGCGTAGGCCTGAGCCAGCACGACGGCGTTGCCCGCGGTCTCGATCACCTTGACTGCGCCGCCGCCGGTCGCGGCCCGGACCTCGTCCTCTGTCCCCGGGCCGCCGAGAATCGCATGCGTGGCGCCGAGCGAAAGCGCCAGGTCAAGCTTGTCCTGCACCACGTCGACGGCGACGAGCGTGGTGGCGCCCGCGACCCGTGCGCCCAGAAGCGCGGCGAGCCCCACCCCACCGAGCCCGAACACGGCGACGCTGTCGCCCGGTGACACGCCTGCGCTGTAGAGCGCCGCGCCGACCCCGGTCAGCACGCCACAGCCGAACAGCGCGGCGATCTCGAACGGCAGCTCCCGATCGATCTTGACCGCGGAGTGCGCACTGACCACGACGTGCTCGGCGAACGCGGACACGCCCAGATGGTGGTGAAGCGGCGAGCCCTCCGACCCCTGCCAGCGGCGAGCGCCGGACAGGAGCGAGCCGGCGGCATTGGCCACGGCTCCCGGCTCGCAGAGGGCCGCCCGGCCGTCGAGGCAGGGCCCGCAGCGACCGCAGCTCGGAACGAACGAGAGCACCACATGGTCTCCAGGCGCGAAGTCGTCGACATCCGGGCCGAGCTCGACGACCTCGCCGGCGGCCTCGTGACCGAGCACCATCGGCATCACGCGCGGACGGGAGCCGTCGATCACCGACAGGTCGGAGTGGCAGAGGCCGGCGGCCCCGACGCGGATCAGGATCTCCCCGGGCCCAGGTGGCTGCAGGTCGAGGTCGACGATCTCCAGCGGACGGCTGTCAGCGTAGGGCGCGGGTCGCCCCATCTCTGCGAGCACTGCCCCACGAACCTTCACGACGCCTGCGCTTCGGCCGTGATCAACCGCTCGAGCGCGCTTCTCATGCGGGGCGGGATCTCGACTGGACGCCTGCGGTCACGGTCGACGAACACGTGCACGAACCAGCCCACGGCGACCGGCGATTCTCCACCGGAGCGGTACAGCGCGAGTTCGTAGCGGACGCTGCTGCGACCGAGGTGGCCGACCCGGAGTGCCGCCTCGATCACGTCGGGAAAGGCAACGGCCGCGCGGTATTCGCAGTGCGACTCGGCGCACAGGCCGATCGTCTCGCCGCCCTCGATGTCGAGGCCGCCCTCGTGAATCAACCAATGGTTGATCACGGTGTCGAAGAAGGCGTAGTACTCGACGTTGTTGACGTGGCCGTAGACGTCGTTGTCCCCCCAGCGGGTCGGGATCGGCAATGTGAATGCGTAGCCCGAGGGCGGGTCGGGATGGAAGCTCATGTCGGAAAGCTACAGAACTGCTCCGGGTTGCAGTGTCCGGGATAAGCGGTATAACTCTGCAACATCGTCCATTGATGTTGCAGAAGGGAGCGCCCATGCGGAAAGCGGATTGGCAAGCTGTGGGAGAGGTTGCCGGAGAGGCGCTGGCCGCCACGGGCACCCTCGTGAAGGACTTTCACGAAGGCGTCGCGAGCCGGCCCTTCGGCATCCTCGGCCCGGCCGCCGAGCCGGTGCGGGTCGTACACGACGGCGCCAGCCGCATGATCTACGCCGGGGTTCGCGGCGGCCTGCGCTCGCTGGCTCGCAGCGGCGCCGAGCTGGCAGCGGCTCGCGCCCCGGACGACGGGGCGCCGCTCGGCTCTCGCCCGGGGGCCGCGCTGGTCATCGGGGCGATCAACGGCGTGTACGGAGACCACCTACGCGCGCGCGGGAACCAGCTCGCCCTGGGCATGGAGATCCGCCACCGGGGGGCCGAGGTGCCCGTCGCTCCCGCCGGGCTGGCACTGGCCTTTCCGAACGCCACAAGCCGGGTCGTCGTGTTCGTCCACGGGCTCTGTGAGACCGAGGCGGCTTGGCGGCTTCCGGCCGGCGGCACCGACCGCACCGACCGGCGGACCTACGGTGAGCGACTGCAACAGGAGCTCGATTTCACGCCCGTCAGCCTGCGCTACAACACCGGACTGCACATCTCCGAGAACGGGCGAGAGCTCGCGCGCCTGCTCGATGACCTCGTGTCCGCCTGGCCGGCCGAGGTTCACGAGCTGGTCCTGGTCGGCCACTCGATGGGCGGCCTCGTCGCACGGAGTGCCTGCCACTACGCCGAGCGCGAGGGTTGCGCCTGGACCGAGGCGGTCAGGCATGTCTTCTGTCTCGGCACACCGCACCTCGGCGCGGATCTGGAGAAGGGGGCCAACGCTCTGGGCTGGGTTCTGGGACGCCTGCCGGAGACACGCGCCCTGGCCCGAGTGCTGAACGCGCGCAGCGTCGGGATCAAGGACCTGCGGTATGGGTCGTGCGTCGATGAGGATTGGTGCGACTGCGATCCGGACGAGTTCCTGCGCGATCGCTGCCAGGAGGTGCCGTTCCTCCCCGCCGCCAACTACTACTTCATCGGCGCCGCGCTGAGTCCCGACCCGCTGGGCAGGCTGGTCGGCGACCTGCTCGTCCGCAGCCCGAGTTCGTCCGGCCGCGGAAACGGCCGGGGCCGGCGGATTCCGTTCGAGGTCGACAACGGCTACGAGCTGAGCGGCCTAACGCACCTCGATCTGCTGAACCAC
>DATCPD010000264.1:0-12812 GCA_036564325.1 Solirubrobacteraceae bacterium
CCTCCAGTATGTCCTGGACGGCTTGCACATCATCATCGTCGAGCTGTGACTCGTGGACGACCTCGCTGAGCTCCGAGAGGTCCACGCAACGTCGCCCGTCAGCTTCGCCTCGGGCGATCAGTTCCTCGACCACTTCGGAGAGCGCAGGCCCAGTTCGGGCAGAATCCGGTTCACCAGCCATGATTTGTCTTTACCCGGTCCGGACAGCATCGGCACACTCCTTGCGAAAGCACCTGGAAATCACGTGACTTCCTTCCACTCTCTCTACAGCCACGGGTTCGTGCGCGTAGCCGCGGCGGTCCCGACGGTCAAGGTCGCCGAGCCGGCTTTCAACGTGGAGCGGACGATCGCGCTGGCGCAACGGGCATCGGAGGCTGGAGCGGGTCTGCTCGCCTTCCCCGAGCTCGGCATCTCGGCCTATACCAACGAGGACCTGTTTCACCAGCAGGCGCTGAATGACGCCGTGCTCGCCGCGCTGCGTGAGCTGGTGGACGCCAGCGAGGAGCTGATGCCGGTGCTGGTCGTCGGAGCTCCGCTGATGGCCGAGCAGGCGCTGTTCAACACGGCGGTCGTGGTTCACCGCGGACGGGTCCTGGGCGTGGTGCCGAAGAGCTACCTGCCCGAGTACCGGGAGTACTACGAGAAGCGCCAGTTCCGCGCCGCCCGCGACGCGGTGGGCGACCAAATCCGGCTGCTCGGAGCAGACGTCCCCTTCGGCTCGAAGCTGCTGTTCGCCTGCCGGGACCTCAAGGACTTCACGTTGCACGTGGAGATCTGCGAGGACCTGTGGTCGCCGATTCCCCCCAGCACGTACGGCGCGATGGCCGGGGCGACCGTAATCGCCAACCTGTCGGCCAGCAACATCACCGTGGGGAAGGCCGACTACCGCCGGCTGCTGTGCGAGTCGCAGTCCGGCCGGACGTTCACCGGCTACGTCTTCACCGCCGCGGGCGCGGGCGAATCGACGACCGATCTGGCGTGGGATGGGCAGGCCCTGATCTGCGAGAACGGCGATCTGGTCGCGGAGGCCGAGCGATTCGCCAAGGACGAGCAGCTGATCTACGCGGACATCGACCTCGACCGGATCGTCGCCGATCGCGCGAGCACCAGCAGCTTCGTCGACGGGATCCACGACCACCGCGAGGCGCTGGCCGGGATGCGCAGGATCGAGTTCGAGCTAGGCGTCGGCGTCGGCGAGGAAGCGGTCGGCCTGCGGCGGAAAATCGAGCGCTTCCCGTACGTGCCCGCCGATCCGGCCACCCGCGCCGAGCGCTGCGAGGAGGTCTACAACATCCAGGTACGAGGGCTCGAGACGCGAATGCGCGCCACCGGGATCGAGAAGGTGGTGATCGGGGTTTCCGGCGGTCTCGACTCGACCCACGCGCTGATCGTCGCCGCCCGCGCCGTGGATCGACTCGGGCTTCCCCGGACCAACGTGCTCGCGTACACGATGCCCGGGTTCGCCACCAGCACCACCACGCTCCAGAACGCCCACCGGCTGATGCAGGCGCTCGAGGTCACCAGCAGCGAGATCGACATCCGGCCCTCGGCCACCCAGATGCTTAAGGACCTCGACCATCCGGCCGCGCGCGGTGAGGCCGCATACGACGTCACCTACGAAAACGTGCAGGCCGGCGAGCGCACCTCGCACCTGTTCCGGCTGGCCAATTTTCACCGGGGGCTCGTGCTCGGAACCGGCGACCTGTCGGAGCTGGCCCTGGGCTGGAGCACGTACGGAGTGGGCGACCAGATGTCGCATTACAACGTCAACGCCTCGGTTCCGAAGACGCTGATCCAGTTTCTGCTCCGCTGGGCGATCGACACCGAGCAGTTCGGTCCGGCGGCGAGCGAGGTGCTCGGCGCGGTGGTCGAGCTCGAGATCTCCCCGGAGCTGATCCCGCGCGAGGACCCCGACTCCGACGAACCCGGCGCCGACAGTGAGAGCGTCGTTGGTCCGTACGAGCTCCAGGATTTCTTCCTCTATTACATCCTGCGCTTCGGCTACCGCCCGAGCAAGGTGGCCTTCCTGGCCGACTACGTCTGGGGTCGGCGGGATTCCGGCAGCTGGCCGGAACTGATCCCCCAGCATCGACGCAACGAGTACTCGCTGCCGGAGATCAAGCAGTGGCTCGAGGTGTTCCTCGACCGCTTCTTCCGCACCAGCCAGTTCAAGCGCTCGGCGCTGCCCAACGCGCCGAAGGTCGGCTCAGGCGGCTCGCTATCGCCTCGCGGGGACTGGCGCGCGCCGAGCGACAGCACCGCGGCAGCGTGACTGTCGGAACTGCGCGAGCGCGTCCCCGGCGACTGAGTGCAGGGGCCACTACCGGCTCAGGCGTTGACGAGCTGGTCCCGCTTCCCGGCGACGCCGTCGATCAGCTCACGGAAGGAGTCGGAGAACTTCTGCACGCCTTCGCGCTCGAGCACCTCCACCACGTCGTCGTAATCGATGCCGGCCGCGGCAAGGTCCTCCAGGGTCTTCCGCGCGCCGTCGACGTCACGCTCGAGCGTGTCCTCGGCGTGTCCGTGATCCTCGAAGGCCTCGACCGTCTCGCGAGGCATCGTGTTGACCGTGTTGGGACCGATCAACTCCTCCACATACATGACGTCGCGGTAATCGGGATTCTTGGTCGAGGTGGATGCCCATAGGCACCGCTGTGGTGAGGCGCCCTCGCGCTCGAGCTCTTCCCATGCCGTCCCGGAGAACAGCTCCTTGTAGGTCTGGTAGGCGAGCTTGGCGTTGGCGATGGCCAGCTTGCCCTTGAGCTCGTCGTGGCCTCCGATCTTGTCGAGACGCTTGTCGGCCTCGGTATCGACCCGGGAAACGAAGAACGACGCCACCGAGGCCACGGTGCCCAGGTCACCGCCGCTCTCGCGCAGGCGCTTCAGGCCACGCACGTAGGCCTCGGCGGCCTCGCGGTGGCGTTGCAGGGAAAACAGCAGCGTGACGTTCACGGGGATCCCGGCCGCGATCGTGTCCTCGATGGCCTTGAGCCCAGGCTCGGTGCCCGGGATCTTCACGAACAGGTTGGGACGGTCGATCAGGCCGTGCAGGCGGCGGGCTTCCTTGGTGGTGGCCTCCGAGTCGAAGGCGAAGTTCGGATCGACTTCCAGCGAGACCCATCCGTCACGAGTGGCGTCGCCTCGGTCGAACACCGGCCGAAGCTCGTCGCAGGCGTCGCGGATGTCCTGCTGCGCAAGCGCGAGGAAGGCCTCCTTGGGATCGCTCTCCTCTTGCAGCACCTCGCGCAACTGGTCGTCGTAGGCATCTCCGTCGGCGATCGCGCTCTGGAAGATCGTCGGATTGGAGGTGATCCCGACGATCCCCCGCTCGACCAGATCCGCGAGCTCGCCGTCGCGGATGAACTGCCGGGAGACGTAGTCGATCCAGGGGCTCTGGCCATGGTCGGTCAACTGCTGCAGTGGTGTGGGCATCAATTTCTCCTGTCGGGCTGGGGCCTGCACTGATCATGACACGGAGAGCCTCGGTTCCCGCGAACTATGGTTAGAAGAGGACTTCTTCTTCGATGCGCACCGAGCTCCATTTCCATCTTCTCCCCGGCGTCGACGACGGCCCGCCTGATGACGACGCCGCCGTCGCCCTCGCCAAGGCCGCCGTGAACGACGGGACTTCCCGTGTCGTCGTCACCCCTCACATCCGGGAGATCGACCTCAGCCGGCTCCCCGACCACGTCGAGAGGCTGCGCGGGCTGCTCGAGCGCAGCAACGTTCCGCTCGACGTGGTCCGCGGCGGAGAGGTCGCACCGGACGATGTCGCGCAGTTGGGCGACGACGAGCTCGAGGTCATCGCTCACGGCCCGCCAGACCGGCGCTGGGTGCTGCTCGAGGCGCCGCTCGGCCCGTGCTGGCCGGATCTGGACGTCGCCCGCGTCGAGCTCAGGCAACGGGGCTTTCAGGTCCTGATCGCGCACCCCGAGCGCTCGCCGCAGCTGCAGTGTTCGCAGGTGCAACGTCAGGTGGCGGAGGGAGCCGTCCTGCAGATCAACGCGTCCTCGCTCCTCGGGCGACACGGAATGCGGGCGACCGCCATGGCGCTCAAGCTGGCGTCCTCGGGGCTTCCGTTCGTGCTTGCCTCAGACGCCCACCGCCTGTCCCGGCCACCACTGCTGAGCGACGGTGCGCTTGCGCTCAGGCGCGCGGGGGTCGACGCGGAGACGATCCGCTTTGCCGTCGAGACCGGGCCTCAACGGCTGCTCGCCGAGGGGTTGTCGCTGTCGGAGCCGTTCAACCCGGAGGGATCGGCCCCAGAGCCATCATCTGTTCGAGTGCCCCTGGACCGAGCCGCTCGATGATCAGCTCGGCGTGCCCGCTGCGCGGGTCGTATCCGAGCACGATCGCCCGTATCTGCTCAACTGCTCAGTCGGCCTCGGGCGCGTTCGGCTGACGCGGAGTTCCGTTCGACGGGGTGGCCGACACCGCCGTGGCGGTTTCCAGCGCGCCGGCTGTGCCCTGAAGCTTGTGCAGCAGATCCAGCGGGAACGGGAAGACGATCGTGGAGTTCTCGTTGCCGCCGATCTCCCGCAGCGTCTGCAGGTAGCGCAGCTGGATCGTGACCGGGTTGCGGCTGATCAGCTCGGCCGCCTCCAGCAGCTTGGCGGCAGCCTGGAACTCACCCTCCGCGTCGATGATCTTCGCCCGGCGCTCCCGCTCGGCCTCGGCCTGGCGCGCGATCGCGTGCTGCATGCTCTCGGGGATCTCGACGTCCTTGATCTCGACCGTCAGCACCTTGACGCCCCACGGCTCGGTCTGGTCATCGATGATGTGCTGGAGGCTCGCGTTGAGCTGCTCGCGCTCGGAGAGCAGCGTGTCGAGCTCCGCCTTGCCGAGCACCGAGCGAAGCGTCGTCTGGGCGATCTGCAAGGTCGCCGAGAGGACGTCCTGAATCTCGACGATCGACTTGTTCGGGTCGATCACGCGGAAGTACGCCACCGCCGTGACCCGCGCCGGCACGTTGTCCCGCGTGATCACTTCCTGGGGTGGAACCTGGAGGGTCACCGTCCGCAGACTCACCCGCTCGAGACGCTCGGCGAACGGCAGCAGCAGCACCACCCCAGGCCCTCTCTGATCGACCAGCCGGCCGAGCCGGAACACGACTCCCCGCTCGTATTCACGCAGGACCCGCACCGAGGCGGAGGCCAGAACCAATCCGAGCAGCGCGATCACTGCAACCACGATCAGCAGGGCGGTCAGGATCATCGGTTCAGCTCCAGTTCTTCGGCCTTGCGCACGTGCAAGGTCAATCCGTTGACGTATTCGATGACCACTCGATCACCGTCCTGCAAAGTGGTTTCTTGAACCAGGGGACTCGGCTCGACGCGCCACAGCGCGCCGTCGACGAACACCCGTGCGGCGGACCCCTCCGCGCGTATGACCCCGAGGTGCCCGACCATCGCCTGGACGCCGGTGCGCGGACGAAGGTGCCGGGCCGGACGGAGGCGGCGCACCAGCATCACGAGCCCGCCGACCGCGGCAACGCAGACGCCGCCCGATACGGCGAGCACGGCGAACAGTCCTGCGGCGGCGCCGGTCAGCAGCAGGGCCACTCCGCCCACGAGCGCGCCCACGGCGAGCGCACCGATCAGGCCGCCGGTGGACATATGCGCCTCCACCAGCAGCAGCACGACCGCGATCGCGACCGAAATGAGCCCTAGCGCAACCATCCGGAAACTCCTCTCCGCCGAGGGTCGAGGCGGACTGAGGACAAATTGTACTCTCGTTACGCCGCGGTCCGAGAAGAACCCCGGCCGGTAGAGCCTCAGCCGATCTTCCATTCGATCGGCCCCAGACCGGGAAAGTGCAGGGCCTCCGCGGCCGCCCCGGTCAGATCCCACTCGCGCCCGGCGATGTAGGGGCCGCGGTCGATCACCGGAACGCGGATCGCCCGGCCCCCGTAGCGGAAGGTCACCATCGTCCCGCAGGGCAACGTCTTGTTGGCGACCCCGAGCTGCGGGACGTGCAGGACGCCGCCGCAGGCGATCGGCAGGCCGTAATCGGTGTAGACCGAGGCGATGCTGACGTGGTACTGGCCGGGTGGAAGCTGCGAGGGGCTCAGCAGCGCGCCCGCGAGGTTGAGCCGATCGAGGTGATACCGCGCGACCGCAAGCCGAAACCGGTGCAGCGCAGTCCGGATCTCAGCGTCCGTGGGTGCGCCCTTCGCGGGGGCGCCGGTGACGCTGGCCGGCGCCAGCGGTGCGCCGGCCGCTGGGCGCAGGGCGCCGGCGGGCGCAGCGCTGACCGTCGCGGTCCTGCCCACCTCACCCGCGACCGGCTCGACCGCCTGGGGATGAGCCTGCGTGGCCGGGGCGGGCGTGGCCGCGGTTTGTTCGGAGGCCGTGCCCGATCGGCTCGTGTTGGCGGCGGATCCGCACCCGGCCATCACCAGCACCAACACGAGGGCTGAGCGCGTGGCTAGCGCCTGATGATGTTGTGCACGTCGACCACCTCGGGCTCGCCTGGGTTTATCCCCAGGTCGGCCAGAATCGGCCGGAGGGCCTCGCCGAACGCCTCCATCTGCTCCTGCGTGTCCCAGACCTGGCTGACCTTCAGGTTGCCTTCCGAGCCGAAGCAGATTTCATAGTCGAGGCCTTCCGCGGGAAACACGCCCTGTTCATAGAGGCGGCTTACCGCCTGGTCGTACTCCTTCGCGGTCAGAGACGGTGGCGAAAAACGGATTAGCACGCTCACGCGGAGATCCTCCTTTTAGGGGTCCTGCGATCCTAATCGCTTTCCTGATCGAATTCCCGTCATGAAGATGCCTGCCGTCCGCCGGCGTTGGCTGCTGAGCGGCCTCGTCTCGTGCGCGTGCCTGGCGCTCGCCGGGTGCTCCTCCGGCGGCTCACCCGGAACCCGGGTTACGGTGTCAGCGCCCGCTGTGGTGGGGCCGATACCTTCGACGTCCACCGACTTTCCGTTCATCGCCGATGGGTTCGGACCGGAGCCGCCGGTGCCGTCCGGCTACGAGGAGAACGAATACTTCGTCTCAGGCCGAGGGAGGCTCTACGAGTACACCGCCACGGGCGTTCGCGTGGTTTCGCCCTGCCCGGCGAGCGCCGAACCGCTCGGCTGCACAAACATCCCCTACACGACGAGGATGCTCGTCAAGCGCCCCGTCGACCCTCGGAGATTCAGCGGGACGGTCGTGATCGAGCCCCTCAACCCGTCTTCCGGGTACGACATCGCGAACGTCTGGGACCGCTCGTGGCCTTACTTCGTGCGCCAGGGAGACATCTTCGTCGGCTGGACGTCGCGGTACGAGCCGATCAGTGCCCTGAAGCAGTTCGAGCCCGGACGCTACGCACGATTGACCTGGGGTCAGAACAGCTCAGTCGACGACGGCATCACGTTCGACATCGCGGCCCAGATCGGGGCGCTGTTCAAGCTGGGCGGCCCCGGGAGCCCCGCCCATGGCCTCCGGGTCAAGCGCGTCTTCGAGGCGGGATTCTCCCAGGACGGCGGGTTCACCTTCACCCAGGCTGACGTGTTCAATGCGGTCGATCGCCTGCCGGGTGGCGGGCCGGTGTACGACGGCTACGTCCCGGGCGGCACGACCGGACCCTCGGACATCAATTTCGGCCTGACACCGGCGGGCTCCCTGTCGCCGGACGACACGCGGAATCGAATGCAGCCACGCGACTCACCGGTCATCCAGATCAACACGGAGACCGAGGAGGCGCTCCTCGGCGTCCCGACAGGATTGGCCTATCGGCGCCCGGACAGCGATGCGGAGAACGATCGCTACCGGCTGTGGGAGGTTCCAGGCGCCAGTCACGTGTCCAACGACCTGGGCAGCTCGCCGATCACCGAGCAGCGCGACCAGGCCGAGCTCCAGGGGGTCCCAGTGGCTGCGCTCGCTCCGACTGGCTGCGCGCATCAGCAGTTCGTGGGCGGAGCGTGGGTCGGCGTGCCCGGAACCGTCGACCCGAACACCTATCCCTTCAGCATGGTCGCCAACGCCGCGTTCGCCGACCTGACGAGATGGGTGGATGACGGCATCCCGCCACCGCGCGCGGCCAGGATCGAGGCGCCCCACGGGCGCTCGTCGGTGGCGCGGGACCGATTCGGCAACGCCCTCGGCGGCCTGCGCACGCCATTCCTCGACGTCCCCACCGCCAGCTACTCCCCCACGGACGACGCCACGCAGGACACCGACCTGTCGGGATTGTGCCCCCTGGTCGGCTACAACACCCCGTTCAGCCAGACGACGCTGCGCTCGCTCTACCCCACTCACAGCGATTACGTCGCGAGGGTGGCAAGGGAGAGCAGCAGTCTCGTCCGGCAGGGATTCTGGCTGCCGGCAGATGCCAATCAGGTCGTACAGCAGGCGGCGGCGTCTGACGTTCCGTAAACCGCGACGGATCCCGCCCGGGGACCCGCTGTCGCACGGCTCTCAGGAATTTCTCAGATTGAGGGTCCATGATCTACACGTGGAAGAGCAGCAAGAGCAGCTCCGCGTCCTGGTCGTAGACGACGAGCCGAGCATCGTCGATGTGATCTCGATGGCGCTGCGTCACAACGGCTTCGGTGTCGAGGCGGCGGGCACCGGCAGGGAAGCGCTCGACCAGGTGCGCCGCTGGCGTCCGCACGTGATGGTGCTGGACGTGATGCTCCCGGACATGGAGGGCTTCGAGGTCGCGCGGCGGCTGTCGGCCGAGCACGCCGGGGTCCCAATCCTGTTCCTGAGCGCGCGGGACAGTACCGCCGACAAGGTGCGCGGCCTGACCACCGGCGGGGACGATTACGTGACCAAGCCGTTCAGCCTCGAGGAGCTGATCGCGCGGCTGCGGATCATCCTGCGCCGGACCGGGGCGTTCGGAGAAGCCAGCGGTCGCCTGCGCTTCGCAGACCTCGAGCTCGACGAAGATACGTTCGAGGTCTCCCGGGGCGGTCGGCTGATCGAGCTCACGGCTACGGAATTTCGCCTGCTGCGCTACCTGATGCTCAACCCCCGCCGGGTCCTGACGCGCGGCCAGCTTCTCGACCACGTGTGGAGCTACGACTTCGGCGGTGACGCGCGCGTGCTCGAGACCTACGTCAGCTATCTGCGCAAGAAGGTCGACGCCGACGGCCCGCCGCTGATCCACACGGTCCGCGGCGTCGGCTACGTGCTGCGGCTTCCGAAGGGCTGACCCGTTGTCGCTACGGTCGCGTCTGCTGATTGGCCTCGCCGTGTTGGTCGCGATCGGGCTCGGCATCGCAGCCGTCGTGACCTACGCGGAGCAGCGTACGTTCCTGCGGGGTCGGGTCGACCAGCAGGCGGACGCGGCGCTCGGACCATTGGCGTTCCGGCTACACATCCGTGGCTCGCTGGCCCTGGCGGGGCCGCCGGCGGCGCTGCCCAAGGCCGCCGTGCCTACTACCGCCCCGGCCACGTTCGAGCCACCGGGGACCTACGTCGAGCTGCTCGATGCGCAACGGCACGTGCTGCAGGTGATGCCGTTCGACTATGGCCAGACCCCGGCCTCCCCCCCAGCGCTGCCGGCCCGGTTTCCGGTTGCGCCCTCCCGCTCGCGCACTGTTCACCTGTTCACCGTCGACTCGAAGGCCGGCTCCAGCCTGCACTATCGCGTGGGCGCACTGGCGGTCGGCAATGGACGCATCCTTGTGGTCGCCGTGCCGCTCCGAGAGGTCGAGCAGACGCTTCACCAGCTGATCGTCGTCGAGTCGATCGTCGGAGCCAGCGTGATCCTCGCGATGGTCGTCCTCGGTTGGATCGTGATCCGGTTGGGCCTGCGGCCGCTGGAGAGGATCGGGCGAGTCGCGGATGAGATCGCGCACGGCAATCTCTCCCGCCGTGTCAGCCCCGACAACCCGCGCACCGAGGTCGGGCGGCTCGGCTCGTCGTTGAACGCGATGCTCGCGCAGATCGAGCAGGCGTTCGCCGACCGACGGGAGAGCGAGGATCGCCTGCGTCGGTTCCTGTCCGACGCCTCACACGAGCTGCGCACCCCGCTGTCCGCGATCCGCGGCTACGCCGAGGTGTTCCGCCTCGGCGCGGCGAGCGACCCGGTCGCACTCGAGTGCTCGATGGCGCGGATCGAGTCTGAGGCGGCCAGGATGGGGGTCCTGGTCGAGGACCTGCTGCTGCTCGCGAGGCTCGACGAGATGCCGGAGATGCGGCTCAGTCCGGTCGACCTCCGCGAGCTCGCGGGGCACGCCGCCGAGGACACGCTGGCCGTGGCGCCGACTCGCCAGGTTCGACTCAGCGGCGAAGGGCCGGTGATGGTGCTTGCCGATCGCGCACAGTTACGCCAGGTGCTGGCCAACCTGACCCGCAACGCTGTCATCCACACGCCGGCGGACTCACCGATCGAGCTCAGCGTCGGCCGCGAGGGCGCCGCGGCGGTGCTCGAGGTTCGCGACCACGGGCCGGGACTTCCGGAGGAATCTGGGGACCAGGTGTTCGACCGCTTCTGGCGCAGCGAGGGCGGCCGCAGCCGTGGACGCGGCGGCGCCGGCCTCGGCCTAGCGATCGTCAAGGCGGTCGTCGAGGCCCACCACGGTGAGGTGCACGCCCACAATCACCGCGACGGTGGCGCGGTGTTCCGCGTGACCCTGCCGATTCTGGGCGAGGCGCCCGCCCGGACAGGGGTAGGCTTACCAGTCGATGCGCCCGCGCGTGCTGTCGCTGCTGACGCCCCCGATGTCTGACCAGGATCGGGAGCGACTTTGAGCGGTGAGGAGCCGGGTGGGCTGGCCGAGGAGCAGGCTGCGCTGCGGCGGGTCGCGACGCTCGTGGCGGACGGGACGTCGCCGGAGGAGGTCTTTGCGGCGGTCACCGACGAGGTCGGGCAGCTGCTACCGGTCGAGTTCGCGATCATGGGCCGCTACGAGGCCGACGATACGGTCACGTGCGTCGCCGCCTGGGGCGCCCCGGCGGCCCGCTTTCGCGTTGGCAGCCGGTCGAAGCTTAAGGGGAAAAACCTCGTCACGATCGTCCTCGAGACCGGCTGTCCGGCCCGGGTCGACAACTTTGCGCATGCCTCCGGCCCGATCGGCGTCGTGGGCCGCGAGAGCGGCTTTCACTCAGCGGTCGGGACACCGATCGTCGTCGACGGCCGCGTTTGGGGCGTGATGACCGTCGGCGCGACGCAGCTGCAACCGCCGCTCCCCGCGGGTACCGAGGCGCGCCTCGAGCAGTTCACGGAGCTGCTGGAGACTGCGGTCTCGAATGCCGAGAGCCGCGCCGGGCTTGCCCGGCTGGCTGATGAGCAGGCGGCGTTGCGACGCGTCGCGACGCTGGTGGCGCGGGAGGCCCAGCCGGAGGAGGTGTTTGCGGCGGTTGTCGAGGAGGTCGGGCGGCTGCTCTGCGTCCAAGACGCGCACCTGTGCCGCTACGAGCCCGACGATACGGCCACGATCGTCGCGGCATCCGGGACCGACGCCGTCCTCCCCGTTGGAAGCACGTGGCCCTTGGGTGGGAAGAACGTCTTGACCAGTATCCACGAGACGGGCCGGCCAGCACGGATCGCCAGCTATGCCGATGCGTCCGGCCCGGTCGCCGTCGCCGCCCGCGAGCGGGGCGCCCGCACATCGGTCGGAACGCCGATCATCGTCGAGCAGCGCCTGTGGGGCGCAGTGGTGGCCGGCTCGTCCGGAGATCAGGAGCTGCCCGTCGACGTCCAGGCGCGCCTCGGCTCGTTCACGGAGCTGGTGGCGACGGCGATCGCGAATGCAGAGAGCCGCACCGGGCTCGCCCGGCTGGCTGAGGAGCAGGCGGCTTTGCGGCGCGTCGCGACGCTGGTGGCCCGGGGTGTGCCGCAGGATGAGCTGTTCGCAGCCGTCGCCGAGGAGGTCGTGTGGCTGCTTCCGGTCGATTTCGCGCACATGGGCCGTTATGAGTCCGACGGAACGGTCACCGTCATAGCTACCTCGGGCAGCACCGTCGACCGATTTCCCGTTGGCCTCCGGTGGCCTCTGGGGGGAAACAACCTCTCCACGATCGTCTTCGAGACCGGCCGGCCGGGCCGGATCGACGGCTATACCAAGGCATTCGGCCCCCTCGGCGACACCGGCCGCCAGATTGGCATCCGCTCGTCGGCCGGGACGCCGATCATCGTCGAGGGCCGAGTTTGGGGCGTGGTGACCGCCGGCTCGACCGTCGAGCAGTCGCTGCCGGCGGACGTTGAGTCGCGTCTGGGCTCGTTCACGGAACTCGTGGCGACGGCGGTCGCGAACGCCGAGAGTCGCGCCGAGCTGACCGCCTCGCGCGCGCGGATCGTCGCTGCCGCCGATGAGAGCCGGCGGCGGATCGAGCGCGACCTGCACGACGGGGCGCAGCAACGTCTGGTCCACGCGGTGATCGTGTTGAAGCTCGCACTGCGGGCGCTGTCGAACGGCGACGCGAACGCGCGAGCTGGTGACCGAGGCGCTGCAGCACGCCGAGCAGGCGAACGCCGAGCTGCGGGAGCTGGCGCACGGCATTCTGCCCGCGGCGCTGACCCGCGGCGGGCTGGGCGCAGGGGTCGAGGCGCTCGTGTCCCGGGCCTCCGTGGCGGTGAGCGTGGACGTGTCCGTCGAGCGCCTCCCCGCCGGGGTCGAGGCGACTGCCTATTTCGTCATCAGCGAAGCGCTCACGAACGTGGTCAAGCACGCCCATGCCGAGGCCGCCAGAGTGACGGCCCGAGTTGCGGGCAGCTGCGAGCGGAGATCCGCGACGACGGTGCGGGTGGGGCGCGAGGCGGGGAGGGCACCGGCTTGGGCGGGCTCGAGGATCGCGTATCGGCGCTGGACGGACGGCTCGTGGTCGAGAGTCCGCCGGGTGGGGGCACGCGCGTGTGCGCGGTCCTCCCTATAGC
>DATCPD010000076.1:0-7378 GCA_036564325.1 Solirubrobacteraceae bacterium
CCCAGCCGCTCCATGTAGCTCGTGATCTCCGGTCCCCCGCCGTGCACGATCACCGGATTCATGCCCACGTACTTGAGCAGGGCCACGTCCCGGGCGAACTCCACCTTCAGCAGCGGGTCGACCATCGCCGCGCCGCCGTACTTGATCACCACGGTCCGGCCGTGGAATTCCCGGATGTAGGGCAGTGCCTCGAGCAGTGTGGCTACGTCGCGCATGCTCAGGTCGTGTAGTCGGCGTTGATGGTCACGTACTCATGCCCGAGGTCGGAGAAGAACAGCTCCGTCTCGACGCCCTCGCCGGGCAAGCCGATCTCGTATTCGACCTCGTCGCCCTGAACCGCCGCGGCCAGGGCCTCGCGGTCATGCGGGACGTAGCACCCGCGCGAGCAGACCGATACGCCCTCGATCGCGACATCGACCGGCAACGGGGCGGTTCCGGGCATCGCCGCGCCGACCGCCTGGACGATCCGCCCCCAGTTGGGATCGCCGCCGTACAGCGCGGTCTTGACCAGCGAGGAGTCAGCCACCGCCCGCGCGACGCGGTGAACGGCGCCCTCCTCCCCGCCGCGGACCAGCACCCGGCCCACGCGCCGCGCCCCCTCTCCGTCACGCACGACCATCAGCGCCAGCTGGCGCAGGGTGGCATCGAGCGCCTCGCCGAAGCGCAGCTCGTCGCTTGTCTCCGGCTCGACCGCCACCCCGGACTCCCCGCTGCTCTGCAGGATCACCGTGTCGCTGGTCGACAGCTGACCGTCGACGCTGACCCGCTCGAAGGAGCGCTTCACGGTCACCGTCAGCAGCAGATCACAGGTCTCGGGCGAGAGCCGGGCGTCCGTCTGCACGAACACGAGCAGCGTGGCGAAGCCCGGCGAGATCATTCCCGCACCCTTGGCCTGGGCGCTCAGGCGGACCGTCCCGCCGCTCAGCTCGAGCTCGAGCGACACGCGCTTCTCGAACGCATCGGTCGTCTGGATCGCCTGCGAGAAATCGGCCTCCCCGTCCTCGCGCAGCCGCGCTCCGGCCGCTTCGATACCCGCCCGCACCAGCTCGATCGGGAGCGGCACCCCGATGACCCCGGTCGAGGCCACGGCCACGGCGTCCGGCGGGGTGCCGGCGACGGCCGCTGCCGCCTGCTGCATGCTGGCCGCATGCTCAAGCCCGGCGGCTCCCGTCGCCGCATTGGCGTTGCCCGAGTTGACGACCACAGCGCGCAGCCCGTGGAGCCGCGCCTGCTCCATGTTCAGCAGCACGGGGGCGGCGAGGGTGCCGGAGCGCGTGAAGCGCGCGGCACTCGTCGTGCGCTCCGCGTCGGAGACCAGCAGTCCGAGGTCGCGGTCGCCGCTCGGTTTGACTCCGCAGGCTACGCCCGCGGCTCGGAAGCCCAGGGGCAGACGCGCGCCATCGAGCACCCGGGTGTGCTCGGGAGCGTCGATCCACCGCGAGCTGAAGAACCCGCTCATGCGATCCCCTCGGATTCCGGGCGCCCGAACATCAAATTCAGGTTCTGGACAGCTTGTGAGGCGGCCCCCTTCCAGAGGTTGTCGATCGCCCCGAACACGAGCACGCGGCCGGTCCGCACGTCACGGTGGACCGAGATTCGGCAGATGTTCGTTTCCCGCACCGCCCGCACTCCCGGCGGCTCGGCGCTGATCTCCACGAAAGGCTCGGCGGAGTAGGCATCGTCATAGAGAGCGTCGAGGTCCAGCTTTTCGCCCCCCTCGTTGACGGTCACGTAGCAGGACACCAGCTCTCCCTGGTCCAGCGGCAGCAGGTGCGGCGTGAAGGTGATCCGCAGATCGGCGCCGAGGACCGCCAGCTCCTGCTCGATCTCCGGCGTGTGGCGGTGGCTCGGCACGCCGTAGGGGTTGACGTTCTCGTCGGCGCTGACGAAGTGCGTCTTCTCGGTGGCGGCCCGTCCCGCCCCGGACACCCCGGACTTGGCGTCGATCACCACGTCCGCGATGACCCCGGCGCGAGCCAGCGGCGCCAGCGCGAGCAGTGTCGCGGTCGGATAACAGCCCGGGTTCGCGACCAGATCGGCGTTCTGGATCTGATCGCGGTAGTGCTCGGGGAGGCCGTAGACCGCCTGCTCGATCAGCGCCGGCGCCGGATGCTCGCGGTACCAGAGCTCGTAGACCGCCGGATCACGCAACCGGAAGTCCGCGCTCAGATCCACGACGCGGACACCGCGCTCGAGCAGCTCGGCCACGATCTCAGCCGCGGCTCCGTGCGGATAGGCGACCACGGCCGCGTCCACGTTCGCCTGCGCGTCGAGATCGAGCTCCTCGAGCTCGATCGGGACGCGGTGCTGGGGGTACAGGTGATCGAGCCGGCGCCCCACGTCCGAGCGGCTGGTGACCGCGCGCAGCTCGAACGCCGGATGGCGGTGCAGCAGGCGAGCGGTTAGCGCGCCGGTGAACCCCGCCGCCCCGAACACGGACACGCTAGGCACGGACCCTCCCCCCGAGTTCGCGCTCGAGCGCGGCGACGATCGTCTCCCGCCAGCTGGCCACCTCTTCGTCGGTCAACGTCCGGTCGGGCGCCCGGTAGCTCAGCGACAGCGCCAGCGAGACGTTGCCCTCCCCCAGCCGTTCGGCGTCCCGGTAGACGTCGAACACCTCGACGCGCGCCAGCAGCGGTTCGCCGGCCTGGCGAATGGTGGTGATGACCTGCGCGGCGGTGACATGATCGGGCACGATCACGGCCAGGTCCTCGCGGACCTCGGGGAAGCTGGTCAGATCCTCGTAGAGCGGAGTCCGGGGCTCGGGCAGGGCGTCGAGATCAAGCTCGAACGCCGCCACCGTCGCGTTCAGGTCCCACTCCTGCGCGACCAGCGGATGGATCTCGCCAAGCCATCCCGCAGCCTGCCCGCCGATGAGAATCGTCGCCGAGCGCCCGGGATGCAGAAACGGCTCGTGCCCTGACTCGAGCTCCCAATCGACGCGCAGGCGCTCGAGCAGACCGCTCAGCACGCCCTTGGCGGCGAAGAAGTCGGCCGCCCGCGGCTCGGGCTCGCGCCACGTTGGCGGGTGGACTCGCCCCGTGAGCAGCGTCGCCACGTGGTGGGGCTCCCGCGGAAGCTCCCCGGGGCCCGTGGGCAGGTAGACGGCTCCGGCCTCGAACAGGCGCAGCGCCGAGACACCATGGGCGCGGTTGCGACGCGCGGCCTCGAGCAGTGACCCCAGCAGCGTGGTTCGCAGCTGCGACTGATCCGCCGACATCGGATTCTCCAGTTCGACGGCTTCGATGTCGCGCAGGCGCAGGCGTTCGGCCAGCGCGGCACCGACAAAGCTCCAGCCGACGATCTCGTGCAGGCCCTGGGCGGTGAGCGCGTCCGCGGCCGCGCGGCGCTGGCGCTGGGTGGCGGTCAGGCGTCCGGCGGCGCCGTGGCGGGAGGGCAGCGTGGCCGGAAGCTTGTCGACGCCGTCCAGCCTGGCCACCTCCTCGATCAGATCCGCCTCGCGCGTGACGTCGGCGCGCCGGAAGGCGGGGACACCGACGTCGAGGCCGTCGGAGCGCTCGGCCGTCGTGAACTCGAGCGCCTGAAGGAGCTCCCGGCAGCGCTCCCGGGGGATCGGGATGCCGAGCAGGCCGGCGACCCGCGCATCCCGCAGGCGGATCGTCTGGGGCTCTGGTCCCGGTCCACCGATGTCGATCGTTCCCGGCAGCAGTCGCGCGCCGCACAGCTCGACCATCAGCTGGGCGGCCACCGCCTGTGCCTCCATCGCCTGCTCGGGCTGCAGGCCTTTCTCGAACCGGGATGAGGCCTCGCTGCGCAGACCGAGCTTGAGCGAGGTCCGATGGATGTTCGGCCCGTTCCAGTTCGCGGCCTCCATCAGGACGCGCGTGGTCTCCGGCCCCACCTCTGAGCGCGCGCCACCCATCGTCCCGGCGATCGACGTCGGGCCTTCGCCGTCGGCGATCAGCACCATCTGGGGGTCAAGCTGCCGGTTCTGACCGTCGAGGGTCTCGAGGCTCTCCCCGTCTTCGGCCGTGCGCACGGTCAGGGTCCCGCCGGCGACCCGGTCGAGATCGAACGCGTGCAGTGGCTGACCGGTCAGCAGCATCACGTAGTTGGTGATGTCGACGACGTTGGAGATGGGCCGCTGGCCGGCGGCCATCAGCCTCGCCTTCAGCCACACCGGACTGGGCCCGATCTTGACGTCGGTAAAGGCGCGGGCGGTGAACCGAGGGCACAGCTCGGGGGGGCAATCCACCCGGATCGTCACGACGTCGAGCTCGCCCGCGCTGCCCGAGTCCTCGGACCAGGGTGGTGCCGTCAGCGCGGCACCGGTTGCGGCATGGGCTTCCCGCGCGACACCGTAGATGCCCAGGCAGTCGGGGCGGTTGGGCGTGATCTCCAGCACCAGCACCTCGGTCGAGATCGGCAGCACCTCGGCCAGCGGCGTTCCAGGCGCCAGGCCCTCCTGGTCAAGCACGATGATGCCGGCGTGGTCGGTCCCGATCGCCAGCTCATCCTCGGCGAGGATCATGCCGCCCGACTCGATCCCTCTGAGCTTGACCTTTTCCAGACGGCTGCCGTCCGGCATCACGGCCCCCGGCCTCGCCACCGCGACGGTCTGACCGGCGGCGACATTGTCGGCGCCGCAGACGATCTCGGATGGAGTGCTCCCGCCGACATCGACCATGCACACGCTGAGACGGTCGGCGTCGGGGTGACGGCGACGCTCGAGGACCTTTCCAACCACGAGGTGCTCGAGCGCGCCGACTCCGTGATGCTCCACGCGCTCCACCTCGGTGCCGGTCAGAGCCAAGCGCTCAGCCAGCGCCGAGATGTCCATCTGGGGCGCGCAGTACTCGTGGAGCCACTCGAGCGGCACGCGCATCAGCCGAACTGCTCCAGGAAGCGGACGTCGTTCTCATAGAACAGTCGCAGATCCGGGATCCCGTGCTTGAGCATGGCGATCCGCTCGATCCCCATCCCGAACGCAAATCCCTGAACCTTCTCGGGGTCATAGCCGTACTCGCGCACCTGCTCGAGGACGTTGGGGTCGACCATCCCGGCGCCGAGGATCTCGATCCAGGCCGTGCCCTTGCACAACGGGCAGCGCTGCCCGTCGGCGGTGACCCCGTCGACGCAGTTGAAGCACGACACGTCGACCTCGACGCTCGGTTCGGTGAAGGGAAAGAAGTGTGGCCGCAGCCGGACCTCGCGCTCCTCTCCGAAGATCGCGCGGGCAAAGGCCAGCAGCGTCCCCTTGAGATCGGCGAGCGTGATGTCGGTGTCGACAGCGAGGCCCTCGATCTGGTGAAACTGGGGAGTGTGCGTCGCGTCGGAGTCCGGCCGGTACACGCGCCCGGGGACGATGATGTAGATCGGCGGTGGTTGTTCCTGCATCGCCCGGACCTGAACCGGAGACGTGTGCACGCGCAGGAGCATCGTCTGAGGGTCGAACAGGTCCGCTGCCGGCCTGACGTAGAACGTGTCGGTGGTCAGCCGCGACGGATGGGTCACCGGAGTGTTGAGGGCGTCGAAGTTGTAGTAGACGCGCTCTACCTCGGGGCCTTCGGCGACGTTGAACCCCAGCCCGATGAACACGTCCTCGATCTCCCGCCGGGTCTGGGTGATCAGGTGCAGGCGTCCGATCGCGGGGCGCGGATCCGCGGGCAGGCTGATGTCGATCCGGTCCTGGGCCAGTCGCTGCTCGAGCTCCTGCCCGGACAGGTCCGACGCTCGGCGCTCGAGGGCCTGTTCCAGCGCTTGCCGGGCGGCGTTGGCCGCCTTACCGGTCGTGGCCCGCTCCTGCGGTGGGAGCTGCGCGACTCCCCGCAGTAGATTCGGCAGCTCCGCCTTGCGCCCGAGGTAGCGGATCCGGACCTCCTCCAGCGTCTGCGTGTCGGTGGCGGCGTCGATCGCCGCCTGCGCCTCGCTCCTGATCCCGTCGATCCGCTCGGTCATGCCGCCCCGCTTCGCGATCGTTCGTCGTCCAGACTCACCTGAAAGATCGCTGGGGGCGTCATCCGGCTGCCATCCTAGTCACCTCATAGAGCGCCACGGTGGCGGCCATGGCGGCGTTCAGTGAATGAATCAAAATCGGGATGTGCACGGTCACGTCGGCCTGGCTGACCAGCTCCTCCGGAAGCCCGTCACGCTCGGATCCGATCAGCAGCGTGATCTCGCCCGTTGCGGCCGGGGGCAGGGCCGAGAGTGGGCTGCCGGCGCCCGCTACGAGGGCGAGCTTGGAGCCGGGCAGGTCCGTGATGGTGCGCGCCCGCGCGAGCGTTACGGCGAACACGGCTCCCATGCTCGCGCGTACCGCTTTGGGACTGAACGGGTCAGCGCTGCCGGGCCCGAGCGCCACGCACGACGCTCCGAAGGCGAGCGCCGAGCGCAGGATCGCGCCCACGTTGCCGGGATCGTGAACCCCGTGCAGATACACGCACAGCGGACCCAGAGGCCGCTCGGACCAGCGCTCCTGATACACGGCGAGGGCACGGGTGCCCGAGGCCAATCCCGACGCGCCCGCCAGCAGCTGGGGGTCGACCTCGACCCCCGGCAGGCCGCTGCCCGCCGCGCTGAAGCGCTCGATCGGTTTCCACCCGGCTGCATCGGCGGCCGCCAGCAGATCTTCGCCCTCGGCCACGAACATCCCCACGCGCTCGCGCTCACGGCGGCGCGTGCGCAGTTTCCTGATCTCTTTGAGCTTCTGGTTGTGGGGGCTGGTGATGGTCATAGACGAAAAAAAGGGCGCCCTCCTGCTGGAGCGGCGCCCGATCGGCGGTGCTGGTGCCTTTGAGCGAGTGCTCAGCCGGCCGCCAGCGCCTCGCGGGCGCGGTCGGCAAAACGTCGGAAGGTGTCGGCGTCGCGCACGGCGATGTCAGCCAGGATCTTGCGATCCAGCTCAACCCCGGCCTGCTGGAGGCCGTGGATGAACTGCGAATAGGACATGCCGTTCTGCCGCGCGGCGGCGTTGATGCGAGTGATCCACAGACGCCGGAAGTCACGCTTGCGGTTGCGGCGATCCCGGTAGCGATATTGATCGGCCTTGAGGACCGCCTCCTTGGCGGTGCGGTAATGGCGGCTGGCGTCCCCGCGATAGCCCTTGGCCATCTCCAGGGTCGCGCGGCGCTTCTTGCGCGCGTGGACCGAACGCTTGACGCGCGTCATGAGTGCTTGGCTCCCAGCAGCTTCTTGACCCGGGGCTCGTCGTGCTTGGAGATGACAGCAGGCTGCCCGTGATGGCGCTTGACCTTCGGTGACTTCTTCTCGAGGATGTGGCTCGTGAAGGAGTGCCGTCCGCGCACCTTGCCGGTGGCGGTCAGCTTGAAGCGCTTCTTCGCGCCGGAATGAGTCTTCATCTTGGGCATGGGGCCGGTTTAGTAAAGCAGACCGGCGGCCGTGGCCCGTTGCGCGGCTG
>DATCPD010000096.1:0-9518 GCA_036564325.1 Solirubrobacteraceae bacterium
CGCGAGCCTGCCCCCGCCGAAAGGCGTGGGCAGGCTGCGGTCTCGGTGCCGGTGCTGCTCAGTTGGCTGATCGGTCAGCTGCTGGCCACGGGAGCAGGTATGCGCGGTAGGTGTTCACCCCTGTCGGGAATTGCGTGTTGAATAGGAGCTGGCCAGTCGGGCTGAACTCGGAGATATACGGGAGGGCCCCCCAGCCGACGAACAGGTCGCCCTTGCCAGTGGTCTGGGCGTTGCCCTGGGACGGGGCCAACAGGCCCTCCGGCTGGTCGGCGGAGGAGATGAGTGTCGCGGTGCGCGTGTGTGGATCGAGCTTGACGGTCACGGCGCGGCTGGTCGGGAACTCGGCCGTGCCGGTGGACTCGTTGTCGAACCAAGTGTACTTGTCGTGGCCGATTGCTTCAGGGTCGTGCTGCCAGGCGAAGATCGCACCAGCG
Organism: Solirubrobacteraceae bacterium; assembly: GCA_036564325.1. Taxonomy (GTDB): domain Bacteria; phylum Actinomycetota; class Thermoleophilia; order Solirubrobacterales; family Solirubrobacteraceae; genus Palsa-465. The sequence goes on from DATCPD010000096.1 coordinate 435, forward strand.
TTGTTGAGGGACTGCCCGGGAGCCGCGGCGAGCTTGAAGCTGCTGTCCTTCCCGCCCAGCCGCCAGATGATCTGGCCCGTGCGGTGGTCGACCTTGTACGTCGTCCACGTGTTGCGGGCGTCGATCAGCAGGTTGCCGTCGGTGTCGAGGTGGACGGCGTTGATGTGGAACCAGTCCCACGGCGTGCTCGCGGACGCCGGGAGCGGCTGCTCGCTCTGGCTGTACGGCACGTGGTCGGCGCTGGTCCACTGAAATAGGACCCTCCCGGTGGCGATGTCGATGTCCTGGACGACGCCGTTTATCACCGTCTGATTTTTCGGCCCGCCGATCGACGTCAGGTCAGCCGTGGCTGTCGTGTAGGCGAGGATCAACGCCGTGTTCCTCCGCGTGATGACGAACTCATGGCCGTCGGCCGAGAGCCCATTGCCCGCCGTCACTGTCGCGAGCGGCTGATATCGGTCGTTGTAGATGTAGTCCGTCCCGGACGCAAGACCGCCAAGCCCGGTTCCCTGCCACCAGGTCAGCACGCGCTGGCCCCGATACCGCTGCACCCGGAAATCGCTCGCTGTCTGCCCTTGCGGGATGGGGTGGAACCACAGGACCTTGCCGCCGCGGTCGAGGATCTCCGGGCCATTCGCGTATGTCTGCGCATCCCCCGTCGGGCTGATGAAGATGTCACCCGCGCCGACGGCACCGTGCGGGCTCAACACAGTGACGGGCGGTGGCGACGTGGCCGGGGCGGCGAGAGCCGTCCCGGCGCCGCCGAGCGCGAGGGCGACGGTCGTGACGGTCAGCGCCGCCCTGAGCAGCGCCGAGCGTGGGCGCCCGCCTTTCGGGTCGTGCGTGGCTTCGAGCCTGGGGTTGGGCATCTGGGTCCTTTCGTTGAATGGATGTGGGCAGCGGTGCTGCCACCGCGGGGCGCCGTACGCATGCGGGCCGTCGGTCTTCGGGGCGTGAGAGCAGTGGAGCGACCGCCGCACGCCGAGGCGTCGGGCGCGGCGGTCAGCGCCGGCTACATCGAGTTCGCGCCCACTGACCGGGCGTCCTGACCCGTCGTCCGCTGGGCGATTGCTGTCCGGCGATGGAACGCGTGAAGACGGCCATCGCCATACTCTACTAAATCAATTGATTTGCTGTAGATGACGGCAAGCCGGAATAGCCTGGCCGCGGCAAGCCGGAATAGCCTGGCCGCGGCAAGCGGGAATAGCACTGGCCGCGGCAAGCGGGAATAGCACTGGCCGCGAGCGTGGCGCGGCAATGCCTTGGGAAAGGCCGAACGGGACCCGCGGTCCGGCCGAAGCGGAGAGGGGGGGATTCGAACCCCCGAACGAGGTTGACCCCCGTTACGCGATTTCCAGTCGCGCCCGTTCAGCCGCTCCGGCACCTCTCCAGGAAACCGGGTTAGCGTAGCGAGCGATTGCGCTCAGACCTGCCAGGCGCCCCCGCGCAGCAGCGGAACCTCGCTGCCGTCGACCGTGATTCCGGTGACGGCCACGTCATCGGAGCCGATCATGAAGTCGATGTGGATCTCGCTGCGGTTCATCCGCGCATGATCAGCATCGCCGTCGAGGGCCATCTCGAGCCCTGCTCCCAACGCGATATGGCTGGCAGCGTTCTCGTCCAGGAGCGTGTCGAAGAACACGGTCCCCAGCTGGCCGATGCGGCTCTCGCGGTCGACCAGGGCCACCTCACCGAGCCGGGCGGCGCCCGGTCCGCGCTCGGCGAGCGCGCGCAGCGTCGCCGCCCCGCGCTCGGCATCGATCTCCACGGTTCGCCCGGCCTCGAAGCGCACGCGCAGGCCGGTGATCAGCGCACCCGCCACGAACAGCGGCTTGGTGGAGGTGACGACGCCGGAGGTTCGCTCGGGATCCGGGGTCGTGAACACCTCCTCGGTCGGCAGGTTGGGCGCGTGGACGATGCCGTCGACGGTGGCGATACGAGCGCCGGTCCAGCGGCTCGTCGCCAGCAGGCCGATCGTCAGGTCGGTCCCCGGCCCCTTAAAGTGCAGCGAGTCAAGGCGCATCCCGGTGAGCTTCCGGGCGACCTCGATCAGCCGGTCGAGCCGCGTGTTCCACGCCGCGACGGGGTCGGGCTCGTCGAGCCTGCACACGTGCGCGATGTCCGACCACAGCTGCTCCAGCGCAGCCGGGCCGTCGAGGTCCGGGTGCACGAGCTTCGCCCAGCCGGGGGTCGGGCACGGCGCGACCGTCCAGTTGAGCGTGCCGTCGTTGAGGACCTGCTCGGACTCGCGCACGCGCGGGAGCATGTCCCGGCCCAGGCGCTCGGGGTCGACACCTTCCATCAGATGCGGCTCGACCGGCCCGGTCAGCGTGATCACCGCGCTTCGCTGTTCCCCGAGGGCCAGGATCTGCTCCCCGTACCAGGGCGGGACGTAATCCAGCGTGTCGGGGTCCGCGTGCATCGCCCGGGCGCGCTTGAAGTGAAGGTCGAACACCCGGAGATCCACGAACTTCGCGCCCGCCGCGTAGGCAACATCGGCGATCGCCCGAGCGAGCGGCTCCTTGCCCGGCTCGGATGAGACCGAGACGATCTGGCCGGGTTGGACGTTGGCGCCAAAGCGGACGACCAGCTCGGCCAGGCGCCGGATGCGGTCGTTATCGCTCACTTGGGGCCTCCGGGGATGAGGATGCCTGGGTTCAGGATGCCTGCCGGGTCGAGCTGCGTCTTGACCGCGCGCAGGATGGCGCCGGCCGGTTCGCCGATCTCCTGCTGATACCAGCGCAGATGATCTCGGCCGACACCATGGTGATGGCTGATCGAGCCGCCGGACCCCTCAATCGCGTCGCCGGCGGCAGCCTTGGCCAGTTGCCACTGGGCCACCGGGTCATCGAGGGCGGCGCAGCCAACCGTGAAGTACAGCGAGGCGCCGGACGGATATACGTGCGAGACATGGCACAGGATCACCGGCGGCGTGCCCTGAGCGCTCAGCGCCTCGCGGACGGCGCTTGTGACCGCCTCCTTGACGTTCGGCAGCCGGGACCAGAACGCCACCGTTTCCAGTGTCTCGACCAGCGCTCCGGCGTCCAGCAGCGCGTCCCGGAGGTACGGGCCGCGGTAGCGATCGCGCTCCCACGCCTGCCCGGCCTCCGGGTCCGGCTCTCCGCCCATCGCCCGGAGAACCGACTCCGCCCCGGCGCGGCGAGCCTCCACCGCGGTCTCGGCGCCCTCGTAGCCGACCACGGCGAGACATCCCCCGGCGCCGGCGCCCTGAGCCAGTTCGGCGGGGCGAGCCAGGTTCAACGCCGTCTCCGCTTCGTCGGAGAGCCGGAGCACCGTCGGGACCGGGCCATCCTGGGCGAGCCGACGCAGGGCAGCTGTCCCCTCGGCGAATGAGCCGAACCGCCAGCCCGAGTAGACGCGGCGCTCGGGCACGGGCCGCACCTGGACGGTCAGCGAAGTGATCACCCCGAGTGTCCCCTCGGAGCCGAGGAAGAGCTGGCGCAGATCGGGTCCGGCGGCGGACTTGGGTGCCCGGCCGAGGACCAGTGAACCGGCCGGGGTGGCGACCTTCAGACCCATCACGACCTCGTCGAAGCGCCCGTAGCCAGCGGACGCCTGCCCACTCGAGCGTGCGGCGGCGAAGCCGCCGAGCGTGGCGTACTCGAACGATTGAGGGAAGTGGCCGATGGTGTAGCCGCGGGCCGCGAGCAGCTCCTCGGCCTGGGGACCTCGCAGACCCGGCTCGAGTTCCGCCAGGCGCGACTCCTCGTCGAGCGAGACGAGCGCGTTCATCCGGCGCAGATCGACGGCCACGAGCCCCGCGAAACCTGTCGTCTCCGGATCAAGTCCTCCGACCACGGACGTCCCGCCGCCAAACGGAACCACCGCCACGCGCTCCTGCGAGCAGATCCACAGGAGCGCCAGCACCTCCTCGTGAGAGCCTGGCCAGAGCACCAGGTCAGGCGCCGCGAGCGGGTCCCCACCGCGCAGGCGCAGCAGGTCGGGCGTCGACCTTCCGCGCGCGTGACGAACCCGAGCCTCATGCTCGCCGGTGGCGTGGGCGGCGCCCACCGTGTCGGTGAGCTGAGCCGCCACCTCGCCGGCGAGCCTGGGCGCGACGAGCGGGACCTCGCTCGGCGAGCGCGGCCGGCCGATCGGCCCGCGGACCCCGAGGCCGTCGCTGAGCAGCGTGCGCACGCTGTCGGGGAGCTGCGGCACCTGGTCTGGGTCGCCCCAACCCCACCAGGAGAGCTCGGGGTACGGGTCGGTGGGACGCGGCGCCACACCGTCGGACGGTATCCGCTCAGCGAGGTGATCGTTCGCTGCGCCAGTGCGGCACGGCCAGCATCGTCAGCCGCAGCTGCTTCTCAGCCACGCGGGCGATCTCCGCCTCAGCTGCCGGGGCGGCGACCGGAGCGTCCACCGTCGCACCGACCGTCGCGATCATCGTGTTGACCAGCAGCCCGGCGAGCATCTGCAGATCATCGGTCGTCCACTCTCGCAGTACCGGGAAGCGCGCCAGGTCGGTGGCCAGCTCGCTGGTGAACAACCGGATCTCGCCACGGATTGCGTGCCGCAGGACGACGTTGCCGGTGTATCCGACGCGGACCACGAAGATGAAGTGCGCCCGGTGCTGGCGAACATGCTCCATCAGGATCTCCACTGAGCGGTGGATCACCTGCTCGGGCGGAAGGCCCTCGCGGGCGTCGCGCAGCATCGCTCGCAGCGTGCGAAACGATTCCTCGACGAGCGCGAGGCCGAGCGCGTCCATGCTCTCGAAATGCCGGTAGAAGGCGGTGGGGACCACGCCCGCGGCCCGGGCGACGCTGCGCAGGCTGAGCGCATCGAAGCTCTCGCCGGCTTCGAGCTGCAGGAGCACGGCGTCGAGCAGCGCCTGGCGCGTGTGCCGCCGGCGCTCCGCCTGGGTGCGGGCCGGCCGGACCGGCCCCACAGCGCCTCCGGAAGCGCGCCCCGAAGGTCGGGTACGCATGTTCACCAAGTCCGTGTGCATCTGCTCACAGTTCCGAGTTTAGCCCTTGACGAGGCGGGGAGAATCCTTACACTAACCGAGTGAACAGTTGTCCACTAACTTGGAACTCTTGATGCCCGCTCAGCTCTCACCTCGCCGGTTGTTGATGTCGCCCCTGGTCGATCTTCTGGTTGGCCCTCACGGCATCGACCGGTACCTGGAGCTGATCCGTCCGGACCTCACCGTTCGCGATGCCAGCGCGCGCGCTGTTGCCGTGCACCATCAGACCAAGCGCAGCGTGACGCTGACGCTTCGCCCCAACGCCGCCTGGACCGGATTCCAGGCCGGGCAGTTTGCGCGGATCGGCGTCGACATCGACGGCGTGCGCCGCACCCGCACGTATTCGCCGAGCTGCTCGCAGCATCGCGCCGACGGACTGCTCGAGCTGACGGTGACCACCCATCCCGAGGGACTCGTCTCGCGGCACCTCCGCCACGGGCTTCGCCCCGGACAGGTGCTTCACCTCGCCGAGGCTCAGGGCGACTTCGTGCTCCCGGCGCGTCGGCCCGAGCGCCTCGTGCTGATCAGCGGCGGCAGCGGCGTGACACCGGTCATATCGATGCTCCGCACGCTGTGCGATGAGGGCCACCAGGGCGACGTCGCGTTCGTGCATTACGCGCGCACCGCCGACGACTGGCTCTACCAGAGAGAAGTTGAGGCGCTGGCCGCCGGACGGCCGAACCTGACCGTCGACTACGTCGCCACGCGCGAGGGCGGCCGGCACATCGACGAACGCTCGGTCCGTGCGCTGATCGGAGGTCGTGATCCGGCCAGCGCGGTCGCTGCCGTGTGCGGACCGCCGGCGCTGATCGAGGCCGTGCGGGCGATCTGGCAGCACGCGCCTGAGCGCGTCCTGGCCGAGAGCTTCACGCCGCCCAGCCTGAACGTCGGCGATACGGCCGCCGACGGCACACTGCACTTTTTGCGCAGCGAGATCGCCGCCCCGATCGCCCAGGGCACGTTGCTCGAGCAGGCGGAGGCGGCGGGCCTGACCCCTGATTTCGGATGCCGTATGGGTATCTGCCACACCTGCACCTGCCGCAAGACCGCCGGCGCCGTGCGCGACGTCCGGACCGGTCAGGTCTCGACGGAGGAGGACGTGGACATTCAGCTGTGCGTTTCCGTCCCCGCCGGCGATGTAGCCCTTGAACTGTGACCACGCGAGGAGATCAAGCCATGCCGACCAAACATCCTGAGCTCACACCCGATCAGATCGAGGAGCTCGGCCGCGAGCTCGACGAGCTCCGCAACCGCGTGCGGGCGGACCTTGGCGATCGCGACGTCGAGTACATCAAGCGCGTCATCAAGGCCCAGCGCGGGCTGGAGGTGGCGGGCCGCGGGCTGCTGTTCGCGGGGTTCCTGCCGCCCGCCTGGCTCGGGGGCGTGATGGCGCTGTCGCTGTCGAAGATCCTCGACAACATGGAGATCGGGCACAACGTGATGCACGGCCAGTACGACTGGACAAACGATCCGGCGCTGGACTCAAAGCGCTTCGAGTGGGACACCGCATGCCCAGGCGACCAGTGGCGTCATTCGCATAACTACCTGCACCACACTCACACCAACGTCCTGGGCAAGGATCGCGACATCGGCTACGGGATCCTGCGGATGTCCGAGGATCAGCAGTGGCGCCCCCGGGATCTGGGGAACCCGGTCTACGCCACCCTGCTGGCGCTGCTGTTCCAGTGGGGCGTGGCCGTCCACGACCTCGAGGTCGAACGGATCGAGTCAGGTGAAGTCAAGCTCAGCGACAAGCGGGACATCCTGCAGGCGATCTGGCGCAAGGGACGCCGCCAGGTGCTCAAGGACTATCTCGCCTTTCCGCTGCTGGCTGGGCCGGCCGCCCCGTTCGTGGCGACGGGCAACCTCACGGCAAACCTGACCCGCAACGTCTGGTCGTTCATGATCATCTTCTGCGGGCACTTCCCCGACGGGGTCGAGGAGTTCTCCGAGGAGGAGGTCGAGAACGAGAGCCGCGGCGGCTGGTATCTGCGACAGATGCTGGGCTCGGCGAACCTGACCGGCAACCGGCTGTTCCACATCCTCAGCGGCAACCTGTCGCATCAGATCGAGCACCACCTGTTCCCGGACATCCCCGCCCACCGCTACGCCGAGCTCGCCACCGAGGTGCGCGAGATCTGCGAGCGCTATGAACTGCCGTACAACTCCGGGCCGCTGCACAAGCAGTTCGGTTCGGTGGTCAGGAAGATCGTGCGCCTGGCGCTGCCGGGGAGCGGGTCTCCGGAGCCGCAGCCGGAGACCGCGGTTCCCGTCGAAGTCGAGCACAGCCAGAACGCCCGCGAGCTCGTCGCCGCCTAGCAATCTGGTACTGATAGCGGCGCTATGGAGCGCTACGTAGCCATCGGCGACAGCACCACCGAGGGGCTCGAGGACCCGTCCCCGGACGGGTCGGGCCACCTCGGCTTCGCCGACCGCCTGGCGATTCGTCTAGCTCGCGAACACCCGGACCTGCAGTACGCGAACCTCGCCGTGCGCGGGCGCAAGCTACGGCAGATCCGGGACGAGCAGCTCGAGCCGGCGCTGGCGCTGGCGCCGGATCTCGTCACCATCGTCGGTGGTTTGAACGACATCCTCCGACCGCGGATGGACCTACAGGTAGTGATCGAGGATTTCGGCGCCATGGTCGCGGAGTTCCGTGAGATCGACGCCACGGTGCTCGGCATGACCTTTCCCGACCCATCGCGGATCATGCCGGCGGCGCGCCTGGTCAGAGCGCGGGTGATCGCGTTCAACGAGGCGATGCGGGCCATCGCCGCGCAGCACGAGATGCTGCTCGTGGACCTGGAGGAGCTCGGCGTCGTCGACCGGCGGTTGTGGTCAGCGGACCGGCTTCACGCCAACACGGCCGGGCACCGGCGAATCGCCGCCGCGATGACGCAGGCGATGGGTCTGGAACCGGACGAGGATCCATGGGCACCGCTGCCCGCCGCCGATCCGGCGCGCCGCGTTCAGGCGCTCTGGGGCGAGACCCGCTGGGTCGCTCGTCACATGACTCCCTGGGTACTGCGCCGCGTCCGCGGCCGCTCATCCGGAGACGGACGAACCGCCAAGCGCCCGCAGCTCACCCCGGTGTGAACCATTTGCCGGGCATTGGCGTATTCAGTAGATGAGCATTCTCTCCACGGTGCGCATGTACCTCCGGCGCACGCCAAAGCTGTCTGAACCGACCGACCTCTACGCGCACCGCGTCAAGCTCCTCGACGGTGGCGAGCTTGACCTCGGATCGCTGCGCGGGAACCCGACATTGATCGTCAACACCGCAAGCAAGTGCGGCTTCACGCCGCAGTACGCGGGGCTGCAATCGTTGTACGAGCGCTATCACGACCGCGGGCTGCAGATCCTCGGGTCCCCCTCGCCCGACTTCGCCGGACAGGAGTACGACGATGCCGATGAGATCGGCGCGTTCTGCGAAAAGAACTACGGCGTCAGGTTCCCGCTCACCGAGCCCACCTCGGTCCGCGCTGATCCGTCGCCGCTGTGGCGGGACCTGGCCGGTCAGCCCGGGTCGGGACCGCCGGCGTGGAACTTCACCAAGTACCTCGTCGGCGCCGACGGCAAGCTGATCGCCCAGTGGGCGACGAAGGTCACGCCCGAGGACCCGGAGGTGCTCGCGGCGATCGAGAGCGCGCTGCCTGGGTAAGTAAAAACAGACCCGACAGCGACGGAAAGCGAAAACGATGGCGACGATGCGAGCGGTTCAGGTGGCGCAGGCCGGCGGCGATTTTGAACAAGTCGATCCTCGGCCACGCCTCGGGCACTTCGCGGGACTCCGAGGACACGCTCGCGTTCAGCGTCCTCGCCGGCGTGCGGCCGATGATCGAGACCGTGCCACTGGAACGCGCGGCCGAGGCCTACGAGAAGATGCTCAGCGGGAACGCCCGCTTCCGGATGGTCATCACCACCGGCGCCGTCTAGTGGTCTCCGACGTAAGTGCGGTCGCACCGAGAGGTGGCACTGGTGGATGCCGGGCGAGGACGCAGAATGCTATGTGCACCTCTGGTGCATGAGCATTCGAGGACAGCCGGATGACTCGGGCGCGGCCCGTTTTGGCGAGGCTGGATGCCGAGCGGGCC
>DATCPD010000110.1:0-4151 GCA_036564325.1 Solirubrobacteraceae bacterium
TTCGGCTGGAACGAGCCGTCGAACCGCGCCGAGACGCTGGTGCGGGCCGATGCCTCCGCGCTTGCCCACGGACTGGCCGATCGGCTTTCGGGCGCTGGGTTGGAGGACTGGACGTTGGCCTGGATCGACGCCGAGCGCACCGCCGGCGAGGCGGTCTCCGATGAGCTGAGCAAGGTCGGCGACCCCACCGAGCCCGGCTTGCAGGCGGCGCTGGGCCCGGCACTAGGCGACGGCGACCTCGTCTACACGGCGTCGAGCATGCCGATCCGCGACCAGGAGGCCTTCCTGCCCGCTGGCGACGCGGATGTCTTGTTTCTGTGCAACCGGGGTGCGAACGGCATCGACGGCCTCGTCTCCTCGGGGATCGGCGCCGCCCACGCGTCGGGACGGCCGACCGTGATAGTGACCGGCGATCTCGGGTTGCTGCACGACATCGGCGGCCTGGCGGCACTGCGCGACGTGCGGGGACCGGTGCGGATCGTGGTCGTCAACAACGACGGCGGTGGAATCTTCCACTTCCTGCCCCAGGAGGAGGCGATGGTGCCGGAGGAGTTCGAGGGGCTGCTCGGCACTCCGCGCAGCGTCGACGTGGCAAAGGCGGCGGACATGTTCGGGATTGAGCACCGCAACATCGACGACCTCGAGCAACTCGGTGCGGCGCTCAGCGCCGGGACCGGGCTGATCGAGGTGCCGGTGGACCGCCAGGAGAACCTAGCCCTGCATCGCCGCCTCACCGAAGCGGCGCAGGAAGCACTTGCCGCCTTGCTCCCCAGCTGATCAGCAGGCAATCCGGCCGGCCTCGCGTCCGGGCCCTGGTTGCCAAATCGGGGTGGCGTAGTCGATTTCGAGCCGGTGGTGGCGTTGAATCTGCTTTCTGAACAGCAGCACCTGGCAGGAGCCGTCGGCATTCGTCTCCAGGATTCTGCTCGAGAAGCTCGAGCCTTCCCGCGCGAAAGCGATCCGTTGCCCTGAGGGATCCCACGAGGCCGCACCCTCGACGACGTCCTTCGTCCTGGTAAGGCGCCGCATGTGGCGCGTGGCTGTATTCAGCACGTACAGCTCCGATGCAGGTAAGGACTCGTCCTCGCTGATGCGGATCACGCCGTTGCGGTCGCGAAAGCTTGCCAGCGCGATCCGGGTTCCGTCGGGTGAGTAGATCGGCCCGGCCGCCCGCTTGGCTATCAGCCGCTCCGCCCCCGTAGACAGCGAAAGGCCCCGGGCGCTGTACCCGCAGCGGCGCTTCTGGTCGCATCGGGTCCGAGTGAACGCCAACTCGTCTCCCGCCGGCGAGACGGAGGACGGAAGGTCGAAGACCAAACCACGGTCGGGGGTCAGCTGGCGCAGGCCGCTGCCGTCGACGCCAATCGCCCAAATCGAGCCGTGAAACGTGCGCATTCCGATGCGGGAGAAGTACAGCGTCCCCCCATCTGCAGAGAACACCGGGTAGCCGGCGTCCCCCAGACTCGTGACCTGGCGCAGGCCGGTTCCGTCGGGCGCGATCAAGTACAGATCCATCGATTCTTCAAAGACGGGCGAGCCCTGGCCTGCACTGCGGGCCGCTAGCACAAGCATCTGGCCATTGGGAGACCATGCGAAATGACCCACCGGGTCTAGCCCACCGGGTACAGAGTCCCCAGTGAGCAGCTGCCGCCTGCCGCCCGCCCGCCCGGCGGTCATGAGGTCCGACGACGAGGCCGAATGGTGTGGATAGATGGTGCGCACGAACGCCAGCCGAGGTCCCGGCGGCGAAGCCGCTTGCGCGGCTACCGCGGCGCCCATCAATGCTGCGGCAAGGACGAGTAGGCACGAGAGTTTCCGCATCACGACGACATGATCGCGTTGGGTCCCGTCGAGCGCCACCACAATTTTGGGGCTTCGGCGCACCTGCCTGGTGACCGGCTTTGCCGCCGGGTAGCTAGTCGGCGAGCAGCGGCAGCATCGCCTCGAGCTTCAGCTCGGTCTCGGCCAGCTCAGCGGCCGGATCGGAGTCGGCGACGATTCCGTTGCCGGCATAGAGGTGTGCTTCACGGTCGCGCAGCAACGCGCTGCGAACCGACACGCAGAACTCGCCGTCCTCGGCCGCGTCCATCCAGCCGACCGGCCCGGCGTACCAGCCGCGGTCCATTCCCTCCAGCTCGTCGATCAGCTCGCCCGCGCCGGGCCAGGGGTCCCCGCCCACCGCCGGCGTGGGATGCAGGAGGCCGGCAAGCTCAATAGCTGATCGCGGTTCGGCGAGCTGCGCGTGGATTGGTGTGGCGAGGTGCTGGATGTTGGCGATCTTCACCAGACCCGGCTCGGGCGCCGACTCAACCCAGACCGCATGGCGGCGTAGGCGGCTGACGATCCGCCGCGCAACGATCTCGTGCTCTGAACGGTCCTTGACGCTTTGCAGCAGCCGCTCTCCGATGTGGTCGTCCACCGCGGGATCCGAGCTCCGTCGTGCCGAGCCGGCCAGCGCCACAGTCGACGCGCTGGCTCCGGAGCGGCGGATGAGCAACTCCGGGCTGGCGGCGATGAATGCCGCCTCCGGCGTCCCGCAGCAGAAGCAGAAGCAGGCCGGGAACAGCTCCCGCATGGCTCCGAAAACGGCTGCGGCGTCGTAGGCGGTTGGCGCTCGCAACAGAACTTCGCGGGCCAGGACGACCTTCTCCAACTCGCCTTCCCGGATCCGGCTCACCGCCGCTGACACGGATTCCTCGAACTCGCTCGGCGGGCGCACGCTGTCGATCTCGGTGCGACCCATGCGGGCCGGGTCGAGCATCGGAAGCGAAGCGTCCCGGACCGCCGCCAGCCGAGCACGCAGACGCTCCAAGGCCTGGTCGTGGTCGACGCCAGGTCCCCCGACAGCGTTGACCGTCAGGTGGACATCGGCCGCCTCACGCCGCAGCGACAGCTCCGGCAACACCATGAGGGCAGGAGGGAACGAGGACCAACTCGGGTCTGCCCCGCCATTGTCGGCAAAGGCGAAGCCACCCGTCCACACGGGGCCGGCGCCGGCGGGAAGCGAGTCCTGGCCGCTGGAGATGCGATCGCGCCCGATCGCCAGACATCCCTGTGCCACCTCCTGGAAGCGATCCGGCCCGCGCGAAACGACCTCGTGCGCGGTGCCGACCGCAGCCAGGGCAAATTCGCGGTCGGGCTGCTCCCAACAGAACCAGCGGTCGCCCGCCAGCCGCGCCTCGAAGACGAGGGCGCTGGGGTCGATGCCGGGCGCCGGCGAAGTCGCGCTGACCAGCGTGCGGCGTTCGCGGCCCGCCACCTCGTCGAGACCGTCGGCGACGCCGGCGAGCAGGCCTTCGGTGTCGAGCAGCACGGTCACGGGCTGTTGCCCGACGTTACTCCCCCGCCTTTGGGGGCCACGCTCAGTCGCCGCCGCGGGCGATCGCGATCTCGCCCGTGCGCACCATCTCGACCAGCCCGTGGGGGCGGATCATCTTCTCGAACGCCTCCACCTTCTCGGCCGAGCCGGTGATCTCGATCGTCATCGTGCGCCGCGAGACGTCGACGATCTTGGCCCTGAAAATCTCCGCGAACTGCATGATCTCGGCCCGGTTGTCGACCGCAGCGGTGACCTTGAACAGCGCCATCTCGCGGGCGATCGTCTCCTCGGGCTCCATGTCGCGGATCTTCAGGACGTTGACCAGCTTGTGCAGCTGCTTGGTCACCTGATCGATCGGGTGGACGGCGCCGTCGAGGGTCAACGTGACGCGCGAGACGTTGGGATCGTCGGTCGGGCCGACCGCGAGCGTGTCGATGTTGAAGCCCCGCCGCGCGAACAGGCCGGCGATCCGGGCCAACACGCCGGGCTTGTTCTCGACCAAGATCGAGAGCACATGCTTGCGGCCGGTCAGATTGCTGGGGACGTGGAGGTCCTCGAGCTTGATCAGATCGGGGGTACCAGCTTCCATCAGCCCACCATGTCGCGAGCGGCCGCGCCCGCGGGGATCATCGGGTAGCAGTTCTCCTTCTGCGTGACCCGCACGTCGACCAGCACCGGCCCGTCGGTCTCCAGCGCCTTGCCCATCATCTCCTCGAGGTCGGCCTCGTCCTCGCAGCGCATCCCGGTGGCGCCGAACGCCTCGGCCAGCTTCACCCAGTCGGGGCTCGGCCCCATCTCGACCGAGCTGTAGCGCTCGTCCCAGAACAGCTCC
>DATCPD010000149.1:0-4705 GCA_036564325.1 Solirubrobacteraceae bacterium
CTCGGAGAACAGGGCCGTCAGCTCCTCGGCGGTCAGAGCGGTGCCCTCACGCGCGCGCTCGATCGCCCGCGGGGCGGCGTCCTGCGACACCTCGACCTCCTGCCGGCGGCCGGAACCCCGGCGCGGGATGAACGACCAGTAGACGCGCTTGATCACGTCGAGCACCGGCGGCGCGATCCAGTCCTGGTCGATGTACTCCGGATACACGCACAACCGCTCGGTCAGGGCGAAGCCCTCCGCCTGCAGGCGCTTGCGGACCAGGTTCGGCGACGGGAAGGGGTGCTCAGGGGAGATGTGATCGCCGTTGGCGCTCAGCCCCCCGAGGTCGGTGGCTCCCGCCTGCACGAGCTCGACCCACCAGTCCGACAGGTTTGGCGGCACCTGGATGCCGAGGTCCGGCATCAGCGCGCGGGCGTGGGATACGAGCCGTTTCATGTCCTCGATCGTCACCTCGCAAGCCCACGACGGCGCGTCCCGCTGCGGCCCGTCGGCGACGCCGGTGCGCCAGTAATCCTGCGCGGCCTGATCGGCGATCTGCGCGGGCTCGCGACCGTAGTAGCTGTCGTGCGGCACGAAGTTCTGGAGGATCACCTCCTGCAGGTGACCGAAGCGCCCGTGCAGCTCGGCGAGTGCCTCGAGCGAGGCGATCCGCTCCTCTTCGGTCTCGCCGATCCCGACCAGGATGCCGCTTGTGAACGGGATCTTCAGCTCGCCCGCAGCGGCGATCGTCTCGATCCGCCGGGCCGGATGCTTGCTCGGTGAGCCGGCGTGGACGGTCTCCATCAGCCGCTCCGAGATCGACTCCAGCATCAGTCCCTGCGAGGCGGTCACCTCCCGCAGCCGGGCAAGGTCCTGCTTCGGCAGCGCGCCCAGGTTCGTGTGGGGCAGCAGTCCGCGCTCGAGCGCCCGTTCGCACGTCCACACGACATACGAGGTGAAGTCCTCGTGGCCGTACTCGGCCAGCCGGGCGGCCACACCCGCGTTGACCTCGGGCATCTCGCCCGTGAGCACCAGCAGCTCCTTGACGTGATGGCGCTTGACCGCTCGGTCGAGAATCGCCTCGACCTCGTCGGGGTTGTAGAGATGCGGCTGGTGCGTGGCGAACGCGCAGTACTTGCAGTAGCAGCGGCACGTCCGCGACAGAGACAACGTGAGATTGCGGCTGAACGTGACGCGGCGGCGCATGCGGTCGCCCGATTCTACGGAGCATGCTCGGCGGCCCCTATGCTGCCCGCTGATGCGACCCGCGGCCATCGTTCTCGCCCTGCTCGCCTGCGTCCTGGCGGGCTGCGGAGGCGGGTCCTCATCCTCCCCTCAGGGGCAGGACGTGACGCTGGTGCTCGACTTCACCCCCAACGCGATCCACGCCGGCATCTACAGCGCCGTCGCGCGCACCTTCGACGACGGTGAGGGCGTGCATCTGCACGTGGTCGCGCCCAGCGCCAGCACCGACTCGATCAAGCTGCTGAAGACGGGCCGGGCGAACTTCGCCATCCTGGACATCCACGACCTGGCGATCGCCCGCGAGCATCACCAGGACATCGTGGGGATCATGGCGATCGTGGAACGGCCGCTGGCGGCCGTGATCGCCGCGCCGCAGATCACCAGCCCGCGCCAGCTCCAGGGCAAGGTGGTCGGGATCAGCGGCCTGCCGAGTGACACAGCGGTGCTGAATTCGGTGCTCGCCGGCGCGGGCGCCGATCCTCGCAAGGTCTCGAGGGTGACGATCGGCTTCAACGCAGTGGCCGCGCTGCTCAGTCACCGGGTGGCGGCGGTGACCGCGTTCTGGAACGACGAGGGGGTCACGCTGGCGCGCCGGCACCCCGGCTATCACATCTTCCGGGTCGACCAGTACGGAGCCCCCGCTTATCCCGAGCTGGTGCTGTGCGCGACCCGTTCGAGCCTGCGGGAAGATCCGGGGGTGGCGCGGGCCGTGGTCCGCGCGCTGGTGCGCGGGTACGGCATCACCCTGACCGATCCCGAGGGCAGCGCGGCCGATCTCGAGTCCCAGGTCCCCGCCCTGGATCCCAAGCTGGTCGCCGCGCAGCTCTCCGCCGAGGGCAGCGCGTTCGTGGCGCCCGACGGCAACTTCGGGGAGCTCACGCTCACCACCTTGAAGCGGTGGGCGCGGTGGGAGGCGCGGTTCGGCATCGTCCGGCACCCGCCGGATGTGTTCCAGACCTTCGACCCGCGCTTCGTCGCGGGCACCGCGTCGCTGGTTGGGAGCTAGGAATCGAACAGCCCGCGCGACGTGGTGGCTCTCGCTCCCGCATACGCATACGAGGCATAAAAGCCACCACGTCCGAAAATTTGCCCGGTCGAGCGAACGACCCTCACGGCTAGCGCTCGCTGAGGCGCTGCACGAGCTGAGCTCCCTCGCGCGCCATCCTCGAGCGGGGGACCACGAGGTCGAAGCCCGCCTGCTCGGCCTGCGCTCGCACGTCGGCTTCCACGTGTGAGTAGAACGCGAGCACGCGGGTGGCCTCCGGGTCAAGCGCCAGCCCGCGCACGTGCTCGATCCGCTCGGCGGCGTCAGCGGTCAGGTCCACGACCAGCACATCGACCCCCGTAAGCGCCCCTTCCATCGCGCCTGGCTGGCTGGCCAGCTTAGCCTCGTGGCCAGCCGCCTGCAGCATCCCGAGCACGTTGGAGCCGAACAGCAGGTCGGGCACGTACGCGACGACGCGCGCCACGCGGCTTTACTGCGCCCGGAGCCGCTTGAAGTCCCGGCGGACCGACTCCGTGCGGCCCCACATCTGGGTCTCCTCGACCCGGCCGGTCCGGACCTCCCGGACGGCCAGCTCGCCGGCGATGTCGGCGTCGTCGAGCAGCTTCAACGCGGCGTGGACGACCGGCGCCGCGGCAGCATGGCCGAAGCGGTGAGCCACCAGCACCCGCCAGTGCCACTCGCTCTTGGAGTTCGGCTGTGCGTTGCAGGTCACGAGCAGCACCGAGGCGTCGACGTATTGGCGCTCGTCGGCGATCCGCAGATCGAACTCTAGATCGGTCCAGTCGTCGGGCAGCGACTGCACGATCTCATTGAAGGTCTCAGCCAGCAAGGTGCTCAACCGGTCACCTGCTGGACGATCAGGAACACGTTCATCACGGTGATCAGCGCGGCCACTCCGTAGGCCAGCGCGCTGGTCAGCGCGCCGTTGACATGGACGCCCATCACGTCGCGACGACCGGTGAGCAGGACGAGAGGCACGATGGCAAAGGGTATCCCGAACGAGAGCACGACCTGGCTCAGCACCAGCGCGCTCGTGGCATTGACGCCCACCGCGAGCACGATCAGGGCCGGGATCATTGTGATCACGCGGCGCAGGAGCACGTGAATGCGGACGCTGATAAAGCCGGCCATCACGACCTGCCCGGCGTAGGTGCCGACGCTCGATGACGACAGGCCGGAGGCCAGCAGGGCCACGGCGAAGGTGATGGCGGCGCCCCCGCCCAGGACGCGCTCGAACTCGTGGTGAGCGCTCTGGATCGTCGTCGCGCCGGCTCCGCCCGAGCCGTGCAGCAGCTTGGCGGCGACGGCCAGCATCGCCAGGTTGACGATCCCGGCCAGGCCGAGGGCGACGATCACGTCGAGCCGCTCGAAGCGGATCACCCGCCGGCGCTCGCCGTCGTCTCGCACCGGCATCCGGTCCTGAGTCAGCTCCGAGTGCAGGTAGATCGCGTGGGGCATGACCGTGGCGCCGATGATTCCCACGGCCAGGTAGACCGAGCTCGCGCCGCTCAGGCCGGGCAGCAGACCGCTCAGCGACTGATGGACCGAGGGCCCGATCCGCAGCGCCTCGTACAGGAAGCCCGCGAACACGATCCCGAGCAGCGCGGTGATCGCCAGCTCGAAGCGGCGCACTCCGTGAGATTGCAGCTCCAGGATCGCGAACGTGATCACGCCGGTGATCAGGCCCGCCGGAAGCAGCGGCACGCCGAACAGCAGGTTGAGACCGAGGGCGGCGCCCAGGAACTCGGCGATGTCCGTGGCCATCGCCATCACCTCGGCCTGCACCCACAGGGCCAGCGAGGTCCACCGGGGGAAGTGCATGCGGCAGAGCTCGGGGAGGTTGTGGTCGGTGGCCAGCCCCAGCTTCGCCGACAGGTACTGGATCAGCATCGCCATCAGGTTGGCCACCAACACCACCCACATCAGCAGATACCCGAACTTGGCTCCGCCCTGGAGATTGGTGGCGAAGTTCCCCGGGTCGACGTACGCCACCGAAGCCACGAACGCCGGCCCGAGCATCGTCAGCGTGGCGCGCAACCGGCCGCGGGCCAGCAGGTGCTCGAGCGGCGACGGCGCCAGGATCGCCTGGGGCTCGACCGAACTCTCCTCCAGCACCGGTGCGATCGGAGCCTCGACTCGCGTGGGTGGGCTCACGGCTCGATCTCCACCCGCATCGCCCGCGCCGGCGCGCCGCCGAGCACATGCACTTCGGCGCCGAAGCGGACGAACAGCGGGCCGTCGAAGGGCTGCTTCTCGATCACCTCGAACTCGTCTCCGGGCGCGATTCCCCGCTCGGCGAGAAAGCGCAGCATGTCCGGGTCGGAGTCCGAGATGCGGGCGAAGCGACCGCGCGCCCCGCCTTCCAAAGCCTGCAGGCTGAGCGTCGGTCGCTCCTGGATCGTCAACTCGCGGGTGGGGATCGGATCGCCGTGCGGATCCAGGGTCGGATCGCCGAGCTTGGCGGCGATCAGCTCC
>DATCPD010000165.1:0-15601 GCA_036564325.1 Solirubrobacteraceae bacterium
CCGGAGAAGTTCCACCCGGCCGCCAACCGCGACAAGGGCGTACTCGTGGTCGGCGCCGGTCCGGCGGGCATGGAGTGCGCGATGGTGCTGGGTAAGCGCGAGATGTCGGCCGTGCACCTGGTCGAAGGGGGCACGGAGATCGGCGGCAGCGTCAACTGGATCTCCAAGCTCGGGCACTCAGACGGCAAGGAGAACCTGTTCCGTGGCACCGCCCGCGGCTTGGGCGAGTGGAGCCGGATCGTCAACTACCGTCAGATTCAGCTCGACAAGCTGAGCAACGTCGAGGTGCACCTGAAGTCGCGCCTGACCGCCCAGGAGGTGCTCGACTACGGCGCCGAGATCGTCATCGTGGCCACCGGTTGTCACTACGCCACCGATGGGCTTAACGCCGCCACCCACGAACCGATTCCCGGCGCCGACACGTCGCTGGACTGCCAGCTGACGCCCGACCAGGTGGTCGCCGGCGTCAAGCAGATCGGCAAGCGTGTGCTCGTGCTTGAGAACGAGGGCTACTTCATGGGCGCCTCGGTGGCCCAGAAGCTCGCCGGCGCGGGACACGAGGTGCAGCTGGTAACGCAGGCCGGGGACATCGCCGGCTACATGGAGTACACGCTGGAGGCGCCGATGCTGCACCGTGACCTGCACCGCCTCGGTGTCGGCATCCATACCTACACGATGCTCGAGCGGATCGAGCCGGGCGTCTGCCACGCCTACAACATCTGGAACCCGGCCCACAAGGAGCAGCTCGAGGTCGACACAGTGGTGCTGTGCACGGCGCGGATCTCCGACGACGAGCTCTACCGCGAGCTGAAGTCAGACCCCGCGCGGCTGGCCGAGGAGGGCATTGAGGGCCTGTACGTGATCGGCGACGCCTCCGCGCCGCGGATGATTGTTGACTCGATCTTCGACGGCCATCGCCTCGCCCGCGAGATCGACTCGCCGCGTCCGGAGATGCCGCTTCCGTTCATTCGCGAGCGGCGCCTGTGGGGCGACAGCACCAACGAGGACTACCGCACCCAACTGCTCAACACGATAGATGTGGCGTAGGGCCTCAGCCGCTCACTCGCGCGCGCGTCCGAACACGATGAGCTCGGCTTGAAGATCGTTGTCCCGGTCAAGCAGGTGGCAGCGCTCGACGACGACTTCGAGCTGCTCGGCGACGGCTCAGGCGTAGACCCGGACTTCCTGCAGCTCGATCTCAACGAATGGGACGCGTTCTCGCTCGAGGCGGCCCTGGCCCTGCGCGAGGGGGACGGCGGCGATGGTGAAGTGGTCGTGGTCACGGTCGGCGACGAGGAGTCAGAGGAGGCGTTGCTCGGCTGCCTGGCCCGGGGGGCCGATCGCGCCCTACGCCTGTGGAGCGACGAGTGCCGAGATGCCGATCCGCTCACCGTCGCGCGCCTACTTGCCGCCGCGGTCGCGCGTGAGTCGCCCGACCTCGTGCTGTGCGGCGTGCAGTCCTCCGACGCGGTCAACGGCGCCACCGGCGTGGCCCTCGCGGGCTACCTGGAGATGCCCCACGTAGCGGTGGTCAAGCAGCTTGACTACGCCGCCGCCGAATCTGCCGCGACCGTCAAGCGGGAGCTTGAGGGCGGCCTAGTCGAAGTCCTCAAGGTGCGCTTGCCGGCCCTGCTCACCATTCAGACCGGGATCAACGAGCCACGCTACGCCAATCTCCGAGCGATCAAGCAAGCGCGGGAGAAGCCGCTGCAGGTGAGCACGCCGGAGCAGGTCGGGCTCGAGGCGGGGGCGCTCGCCGCCGCCGCCGGCTCGCGCCGGCGCCAGCTGAGGCCGCCCGACCGGGGGGAGGGCGCCGAGATGCTCGCCGGTTCCGCCGCGGAAGTCGCCACCCGGATCGTCGAGATCGTGCGCGAGAGGATGTCTTAGATGAGCGATGTGCTGGTGATTGCCGAGACGCGCCGGGGTGAGCTGCGCGAGGTTTCCCTAGAGCTCATTGCCGCAGCCCTCGGCGTCAAGCAGGCCTCCGGTGCGCGGTTGCTGGTGGCGATCCTGGACCAGGAGCCCGAGCGCTTCGCGCCGTCGCTGTCAGCCGACGGAGTCGACGAGCTGTTGCTGGTGCCCACCCCGACCGAGCATTTCGAGGCCCACGTATCCCAGCGTGCGCTCGAGGAGCTGATCGAGGCCGAGCGCCCGGGACTGGTGCTCCTCGGCCACACGATCGACTCGCTCGGCTTCGGTCCGGCGGTGGCGGCTCGCCGCGGTCTGGGCTTCGCCAGCGACGTGATCTCGCTCTCGTGGGAGGACGGACCGGTGGCCGGCCGCGGGGCATACGGCGACAAGCTGGTCGCGGAGCTCGACTTCCCGGGCAAGGACTGCACGCTGCTGATGCTGCGCCCGGGCACGTTCGAGGCCGCGGAAGCTGATCCCACCCACCCGGAATCAGTGCCGACGCGCTCGGTGGAGCTCGCGCTCGACGGGGTGGCCGCGACCGAGCACGTGAGCTTCGATGAGGTGCAGGAGTCCGACGTGGACATCACCAAGGCGCCGTTCCTGGTCTCGATCGGACGCGCCGTCGAGGATAAGGACGAGATCCCGCGCTTCGAAGCGCTGGCGCAGCGGTTGGGGGCGACTCTGAGCGTGTCGCGCCCGCTCGTCGATGCCGGTTGGATGCCGAGTGCTCGCCAGGTCGGCCAGTCGGGCAAGACGGTCAAGCCGCGCGTGTACCTGGCCCTCGGGATCTCGGGCGCCGTTCAGCACCTGGCCGGGATGCGGACGGCGGAGACGATCATCGCGGTCAACACCGACCCGGAAGCGCCGATCTTCGGCGTCGCTCACTATGGGGCTGTGGCCGACCTGTTCGAGGTCGTGGATGAGCTGGAGCAGGTGCTGGGATAAACGCCGTGGTGCTCCTGCTCGCGGCCACCAAGACGCGCCCGGTTTTCTGGCACTTCGTACCCTGGCTGAAGGTCGTCTGGTACTTGCTCGCGGTGGCCTCGGTGGCCGTGTTCGTCTACGGCGTGCTGCGGCCGATCGCCAAGTACCGCCGCGGTCACGGCGGACCGTGGCCGCCGTGTCCCTGGCGCGAGCTGCCCGGTCGGCTGAGCACGGGCGCGCGGCTACTGTTCTCCCACGCGACGATCGACCGGCGCGACCGAACGGCGGGGTGGGCGCACCGCGCCATCTTCTACGGCTTCATCGTGCTGTTCGCCGGGACGGTAATCCTGGGCTTCGACACCGACTTCACCGAGCCGGTGTTCGGCTGGAGCTACTTCCATGGCGAGTTCTACCTCGCCTACAAGGAGATCTTGAACCTGCTGGGCACGGCGCTGGTGGCCGGGGTGCTGGTGATGATGGCCCGCCGGGCGATTGCCCGCCCGGCCAAGCTCGACTACTCGCGGCCGGATCGCGCCCCCGGCGATCCACAGTACGACCGGCGGGTGTACCGGGTGGGGGACTGGTGGTTCGTGACCGCGCTGCTGGTGATCGCCTTGACCGGCTTCGTGCTCGAGGGGGTGCGCATCGCCATGGACCATCCGGGCTACGCCGGCACCCAGTTCGGCGGCTGGATCGTCGCCCAAGCGCTGGGCGGGGCCAGCCACGCCACCCTCGCGGGCCTTCGTCACGGCCTGTGGTGGTTTCACGGGCTGCTGGCCATCACCTTCGTGGCCAGCATCCCCTACACCAAGGCCGCCCACATGCTGAGCAGCTTCGCGAGCCTCTCGTTGCGCGATCCGCTGGCCGGAAAACGGCTGCCCTCAATCCGGCCTGACCGGGCGGCCGAGCCCGCCGGCTACGGCGCGCTGGGGGATTTCAGCCCGCTGCACCTGTTGCAGCTCGACGCGTGCACGAAGTGCGGCAAGTGCCACGAGGCGTGCCCGGCCAACGCCACCGGGCGTCCACTGTCCCCGCGTGACGTGATCCTGGAATTGCGCGAGCAGGCAAACCACGCGAGCGCCGGGATCGGGGGGCTGCTCGGAGGACTGCTCGACGGTAGCGCGGGCGGCGCTGGCTTCACGGCCAGCGTGGTGGGCCCCAACGGCGTCCGCGCCGAGACGGTCTGGTCCTGCATGCAGTGCAACGCGTGCGTGGAGATCTGTCCGGTGGGGATCGAGCAGGCTCCGATCATCAACCAGTTGCGCCGGCGGCTGGTGGAGGAAGGCGAGCTCGACTCCAACCTGCAGTCGACCCTCGAGGTGATCCACAAGTCGGGGAATTCGTTTGGCGAGAATCGGCGCAAGCGCGGTCGCTGGACTAAGGAGCTCGACTTCGAGGTCACCGACGCGCGCAAGCAACCGGTCGACGTTCTGTGGTTCGTCGGCGACTACGCCTCGTTCGATCCGCGCTCCCAGCGGGTCACCCGTTCCCTGGCCCGGCTGTTCCGTGCGGCCGGCGTGGACTTCGGGATCCTCTACGACGCCGAGCGCAACTCGGGAAACGATGTCCGGCGCGTCGGCGAGGAGGGCTTGTTTGAGTCCCTAGCCGAGCAGAACATCGCCGCACTGCGCGATTGCCAGTTCAAGCGCATCGTCACCAGCGACCCGCACTCGCTCAACACGCTGCGAAACGAATACCCGGATCTGGGCGGAAGCTGGGCCGTTATGCACCACACCGCGCTGCTGCTGGAGCTGATCGAAGCTGGCCGTCTGGAGGTGGCGGACCGCCTCTCCTACCGGGTCACTTACCACGACCCCTGCCACCTGGGGCGTTTTCAGGGCGAGTACGACGCCCCCCGGAGCATCCTGGAGCGGCTCGGCTGCACACTGATTGAGATGCCCCGTAACCGCGACAACTCGTTCTGCTGCGGGGCGGGCGGCGGGCGCATCTGGATTGCCGACACTCCCGGCCAGGAGCGTCCATCCGAGAACCGGATCCGCGAGGCGGTCGGTCTTCCGGAGGTCGAGCTGTTCGTGGTCTCCTGTCCCAAGGACGTGACGATGTACGAGGACGCGATCAAGACCTCCGGCAACGCCGAGCAGATAGCGCTACGCGAGCTGACCGAGTTGGTCGAGGAGGCGCTGGTACCCAGCGCGGCGTTGCACCCGGCCTGAGGTCAGCTGCGCGGGCGCCGCTTGTCCGTGTCATAGAGCGGAAACGGCGCCACTCTGGCACCGACCACGCCGTCGCCGAGTGCCACCTCGACCTGCTGGCCTGCCTGGGCCAGGTCTCGCTCGACCGCCGCCATGGCGATCACTTGCATGTCGAAGGTTGGGCTCTGACAAGGGCTGCGCAGGATTCCGACGTCACGCCCGTCCAGCGTCACCGCCGCACCGTACTCGGGCAGCTCGTCGCCGTCGATCCGCAGCGTGGTGAGCAGCCGCGGCGTGCCCTGCGCGGCGATCGTCCGCAGAGCGTCGCGACCGACGAAGTCCCCGCCGGTTTCCAGCTTGATCACATTGTCCAACCGGACCTCGAATGGGTCGGTCTCGTGGGGGAAGTAGTCGATGTCAGGAAACAGTAAGCCGGATTCGATCCGCAGGATCTCGATTGCCGACAGTCCGATCGGGCGAAGTCCGTGCGGTGCTCCGGCCCGCACCACCGCGTCCCACAGCTCCTGCGCATCATCGGCTGAGCAGTACACCTCGAAGCCGAGCTCGCCAGAGTATCCCGTGCGCGACAGCCAGCAGGGAACGCCGCCGACCCGCACGCCCTCGTGGATGAACCGGAAGTAGCGCAGAGTGCCGACGTCGGCACCCTCTGTGATCGGGGCGAGCACCTCGCGCGCCTTGGGACCCTGAACTTGGAGATGGGGCATCTGCGCCGTGCGATCCTCGATCTGCACCTCGAGCCCGCGGTCGGAGGCAACCTGCCGAAACCAGGCGAGGTCGGAGTCGTAGCTCGTGACCGACAGGCAGTGGTCGTCCGCCAAGCGGAAGACGGTGCCGTCCATGAGCATTTTGCCCTGCTCGTCACACAGCGCGCCGTATCGGACCTGCCCGGTCTCGAGCGCCGCCATGTCGTTGGTGAACAGCACGTCGGCCAGGGCGATCGCATCGGGCCCGCGCAGGTCCCACTTGCGCAGCGGTGACTCGTCCCACAGGCTGCACGCCGTCCGCGTTGCCTGATGCTCTGTCACGGGGTCGCCGAAGTCCGCGGCCCAGGCCCATCCTTCCCAGTCCGTCCAGGTCGCTCCCGCCGCGCGCAGGGCGGGGTCAAATGCGGTGCGATGCAGGTCTCCGGTCGACATGGCGCTCACCCCTCAAACTTGATGAATTTGTTCAAAGCGTGCGCGGGTTTATAGCGTACCCGGGCTCAGGCGGCCGGTGCAATGCTCACTTCGATCCCGTGCACGGTCGTGGACGCTCCCATGTCGCTCGGGGTGCCAGGGTTCAGGACGTTGGCGTTGGCGCCCTGAGCCTCCAGCTCCGGCCAGCGCCCCCTTGGGCGAGAACGCCACGCCCCGCGGCAGGCTCTGGCTCAGGAGAACCGACAACTCAAGCTCTCCGGCGCTGCTGCGCAGGACGGCCCGATCGCCTTGCCCCAAGGCCCCTTTCGGCGGCGTCGAGCGGGTGCAGTGCCACCGTTGCCACCCCGCGCGCGGGGCGATCTTGGGTTCGTTGGCGAAGCTGTGGTTGAGCATCCAGCTAGAGGCGGGGGTCAGCGGCCGCAGCCGCCCCCCGGTCGGTCGCGCGTCGGCCAGCGGCTGGGCGACCCGCGGGTGTCCGTCGTCCTGCGCCCGGTCTGAGGCGAGCTCGATCCGGCCACTAGGAGTCGGGAACCGGAACGCTTCGAACTGGATCCGTGGCTGCGGATGATCCCAGACCGTCCCGCGCCGTGCCAACTCGGCGAAGTTGAGACCGAGCCCGGTCCCACGAAGCAAAGGCTCGAGCGCGGCTTTCATGCCTCGGGGCGTCGCATCCGACCACGATCGTCCTGATCGATGCCTTCGTATCGAAATCAGACGACGGCGGCCGGAGTTGCCGCCGGCGCCGGCGTTCCTAGCAACTCGGCCCGCTCGGCCTCGCTGGGGACGAGCGGGACGTCATCGCGCATCTGGATGCGCTCGCCGTCCTGAACGATGCGGCGGAAGGCGAACAGAATCAGAGAACTGAGCAGCACGCCAATGCCGATCGCGAAGTCAGCCCAGCTGCCGTAGCCGTTGAGGTGGGGCGCCAGCGCGCCGATGACCAGGAACAGTGCATTGAGCCCGCACAGGAAAGCGGCGATCGGGACCCAGCCGCGGCTGACCTTGATTGGCAGCGGCCAGTTGGGCCGGTCCCGGCGGAGCAGCAGGAAGCCGCTGAGGGCGAACACGTGAGCAAGGACGTAGCCGATGTTGCTCATGTAGAGGATGGCCAGGTTGGACTTGATCAGGATGACCAGCAGGACGTTGACGACCAGGTCGAGCGTCATCGCCCGCCCAGGAACGTGGAAGCGGTTGAGCACGCCGAGTTGCTTGATCGTCATGCCCGCTCGCGCGATCCCGAACAGGGCCCGGCCGGCGTCGGCGGTCGAGGAGGTCATCGACAGTAGGAGGCTGGCGATGATGCAGACCGTAAAGAAGCTTGCCGCGCCGTGGCCGACGATCGTGGTCATCGCCGCCGCGTAGAACTGGCCCTCGGCGGTTGCCGCCGGGACGGCGCCGGTGACGCCGCCGAGACCGAGCGGGAGCAGCAGGCACACCAGCAGCATGAACATGGCCGCGCTGCGCAGGGCCCGGTGCGTGTCCTGGATGCTCTTGTATTCGGGAGCGAACGTTGCGCACGCCTCGGTCCCGTAGGCCGACCAGGCCAGGATGAACATGTAGACCAGCGCCAGCTTGATCCCGCCCCACGGTCCCGTGAAGGTGGCGTGGACGTTGGCCGAGTGCCAGTCACCGGTCAGGTAGGGAACGATGATGAACAGCGCCAGCGGAACCATCAGCAGCGCCGCGCAGGCGTAGGTCAACCAGACCGCGGGTCGCAGCCCGAAGATGTTGAACGTCGAGACGAAGATGATCACGCCGATGGCGATGAAATGGGGCAGGCCGAGGTGGTTGGCGAAGATCGTCACCGTCCAGGTCGAGCCCGGCCACCACTGCGCCGTCGCCAGGTCGCCGATGATCTTGCCGAAGATCGACAGCACCACCGACCAGCCGATCCAGTAGCCGAAGGCCGCCAGCGGTCCGACCAGAGTTGTGTGCTTGCGCCATCCCTCGTGGGCGTACAGCGCGATGCCGCCGCTGCGGTGACCGAACATGGTCGCCGGCTCGGAGTAGATCCAGGCCTGGAGCAGCCCGATCGCTGCCGACGCGGCCCACAGGATCATCGAACCGATCACGCCGAAGATCCCGAGCGTGAACCCGAGGCTACCGAGCAGGAACCCGGGGTTGGCGAGCGCGATGATGAACCCATCCCACCATCGCAGCGTCTTCAGGAGCTGGACTTCCTCAACGGTGGCAGTTGCCAACTTCATCCCCTCCTGGTTCTCGGCGCGCCGGCCGCTGATGCGAATGTGCCGTTCGTCACCCGGGTCCGATCTGGCGCGTTTGCACCAGTTTGTACAAGTACGGTCAACAACCCTCGAGGGACTCCGTGGCTCCACCGTGGGGAAGCGTCCCGAGCCGGGCCCCGGCGCCCCGGCCTAGGCTCCGCGCGTGAGATCATGTTCAGAGAATTGACATGGCAGCCGTCAGCCAGCGCAAACAGACCGACCAACCGAAGCTCGCCGCCTCCCCGGAGCCGCGTCCGGTGGTCCTGGCCACGCTGTCAGTGCGGATCGATCCAAACGCGGAGCGAATGGCCATCGAGAGCGCCCTCGAGGCACACGCGCGGCTGATCATCGCCAACATGCTGATGCTCCCGCCGCACCCGACGACGCTCGTGCTCGCCCGCGAGCACGCCACGCTGCCGCACGAGGAGGACCTCGCCTCGGTCAGGGAGACGGCGCATCGGGCAGCCGCCCGCGGCGTCGAGACCGAGCTGCTGCGGATCTCCAGCCGCCGGCCATTGGTCGCCCTGATCGAGCTGATCGCCGAGCGCCACGCCGGACTCGTCGTGCTGGGACCCGACCAGCAGCGCACGCCGCGCTGGTGGCTCTGGCTGGCCGCCCGCCGCGTGCGCCGGCAGGCCGGCTGCCTGGTGTGGATCGCGCCCGATGGGTGACCGGGGCCGCTTGGCGCGCGCGTAGTGGGCGTCGCGCTCGGTCTCGGCGCCGCGCTGTCGTGGGGGTTGGCCGACTACTTCGCGGCGGTCGCCTCGCGCAGCATCGGCGCGCTGCGCGTCGTGCTTGGCTTTCACCTCGCCGCGCTGATCCCGCTCACCGGGCTGGTGCTTGCGACCGATGCACTGGCGCGCGTCAGCGTGGCTCAAGTCGCGCTGTTTGTCCTGATCGGGGCAATCGGCTGGTTGTCATATCTGGCCTTCTACGGGGCACTGGCGATCGGGCCGATCTCGGTCCTGAGCCCGATCGTCTCGGGTTACGCGGTGGTCACGGTCCTGCTCGCCGTGGTCATCGGCGGCAACCGCCTCTCGCTGATTCAAGCCACCGCGGTGGGGATCACCATCGCCGGCACGATGTTCGCCTCGGCGGACCTTCGCCAGCTCGCGAAGATGAAGCTGGAGGGACGCTCCGCGCTCGGATTCGTCCTCGCCGTGGCCGCAATGGCGCTGCTGGGGGCGTTCGTGTTCGGGGTCTCGTACTTCCGCCCACAGATCGGCTGGCTGGCACCGATCTTCATGGCTCGTGGCTTCGCCGCCGCGTTCGTGCTCGGCCACATCCTGGCCGCGAGACGGGGACGACCGGAGGAGAGCCCGCGACCGTCGAGCGGGCGGACCGCGGCCGAGCAGCGCAAACTGATCGGGATCATGGTCGTGCTCGCATTGCTGGATACCAGCGGCTATGTGTGCTTCAACGTCGGCGTCGGGCACGCGGCGACAGCGATCGTCGCGGCGGCTTCGGCCCCGTACGCGATTGTCCCGATCGTGATGGGGGTGTCGCTGCTGCGCGAGCGCCCGAAGCCGGCTCAGTGGGTGGGCATCGGACTGGTGATCGGGGGCGTGATCATCCTCGGAGCGGTGGGCTGACTCGCCCCAGCAGGTTCACTCGGATCCATGAGCTTCGGCCTCGGCTGAGCGGAGGGCGAGTGCCTGAGCTGGGCGGTCCGTGATCACGGCGGCGACTCGTGGGTCGCCGAGCAGCGTGCGAGCTCCAGGAGGAGTGGCGGATCGACGCGCGGTTCCAGCGCGTGTTCGACTGGTTCGTGGCCGCCTCGAGGGCGTCCAGCGAACGGCGCCGGCTCACCGCAGCGAGGTGACCATCGCCTACGGCTGCGGGAGCAATGGTTCCAGCAGCTGACGAACCGCCGCCCGGGTGGCTCGCTCGTCCTCCAGCGGCAGCACGCTGTCCGGCATCAGCACGAAGGAGAGGCCGAGTCGCAGGCCCATCTCGGCCAGTACGGCCGGATCTCCGGGCAGCAGCTCGCCACGGCGCTGTCCCTCCACCACGAGGCCGACCAGGAACTCCCGCACCATGAGGAAGATCGCGCTGCCGTCCTTGGTCAGCTCGCTCAGAAACGCCTCGGGTTCGACGCGGGCCAGCCGGGCCAGGAGCGGATGCTCGCGGATCACCCGCAGCACGGTGATGAACAGCGTGACCGAACGGTCGAGAAAGCCAGCCTGCGGATCCAGCGCCTGCGAGATCGCCGACAGGCACCGCCGGCACTCCCTCACGGCCAGGGCGTCGACGAGCGCCGCCTTCGAGCCAAAGCGCCGGTAGACGGTCATCCGACCAACGCCGGCTCGCCTCGCCACGTCGTCCATCGTCAGGTGCCGCAGCCCTGACGCCGCCGCCAGCGCGAGCGCGGCATCGAGCACCTGCCCGGAGACCGCGTCCTCGGAAGTCCGCACATCGGGGTCGAAGGCGAGGGCGAGCAGCCTCGCGGTCTCAGGCGGCATCGTCGGCGCTCAGGCGGCGGCGCGCGAGGCGCTTCCGAGCGGTCCGCGGGCGATCGCCCGGCGCCGCAGCTTCAGCTGGTCAGGCCCCATGATCTGCAGCCGGCGCGGCAACACCGGCGTGAGACCGCGGCTGATCCGCCCGAGCGAGCGCAGCGCCGCCTCGTCGGACCGGCTCCACGTCACTCCGAGCCGAGCGCGCAGGTAGGGGGGAAGCAGCCCGATACCGCCCAGCCACATCGCGCGCTGGGCGGGAAACCGGATCGCTCGCCAGGCCGGCTCGGGAAGGGGGATCGGGGGCCTGGCGGCGTGGCGGACCGAGTGCAGAACGCGGTCGACCGACTCGGTGCGGACGAGCTCCTCGCGCAGCATCCGATCGAAGTAGGCGCGGAAGCCGGCCCAATCCTCGGGCAGATCGCCTTCCCGCACCCCGGCCAGACGACCGAGGCCGCGATATTCCGTGTAGAAGCGCTCGCGCTGATCGGGGGTCATCGGCCGCCCGAACCGCGCGTGCCCGGCGACGTAGGACTCGAGCAGCGTGGCGTGGACCCAGGCGTAGGCCTTCGGCTCGAGCGCGTAGTAGCGCTGCCCGTCCTCACGCGTGCCGCGGAATTCCTTGTGGATCGCCCGCAGCCGCCGGCCTGCGGCAGCGCTCTCGGCGCCGCCGTAGACGAGCAGATTGACCCAGTCCAGCGACCGCAGCAGCCGGTCCCACGGACGCGTCTCGAAATCTGAGAAGTCCCGCACGCCGGCCCCGATCGTCGGGTGGGCCACCTGCAGCAGCAGCGGATACAGCATCACCAGATACAGGCGAGCATCGGAGCCGAAGCGCCACGAGACCGAGTCGGGCCCGGTCAGCAGCTGCTCGAGCTCGGAACCGGGCGGGAACAGATCGGAGCCCATGTGGTACGCACCATAACATATTCGTACCATGCGTACCATTCTTATTGGCAACCTGCCAGTAAGATCCAGGCCCTATCGACCGCGACGACCCTCCAGGAGAGCGATGACGATTCAGACCCTCACCGACGAGCAGCGCGCCTTCGTGGAGGCGATTCGTGACTTCGCCAAACGCGAGTGCGGGACGCGGGAACAGCGGGACGCACTGACCGACAACGGTCACGAGCCCCACAACGCGGAGATCTACCAGCAGATCGCCGACCTCGGCTGGCTCGGGGTGGCGATCCCCGAGGAGTACGGCGGCTCCGGTGGAGGTGCGGTCGACATGTGCCTGCTGTGCGAGGAGTTCGCGCTCGGGCAGATCCCGATGGGGTTCTTCTCGGTCAGCATGATCACCGCCGGCGCGGTCGAGCGATTCGGCACCGAGGAGCAGAAGCAGGAGATCCTGGGCGGCGTCGCGCGCGGGCGCGTGGAGGCGATCGCGATGTCCGAGCCGGAGGCCGGCTCCGATGTCGGCAGCCTGACCTGCAAGGCCGAGCGGGTCAACGGCGGCTACGTGATCAACGGCCAGAAGACGTGGATCACCGCGGCGCACGCGGCGGATCACATCCTGCTCGTGTGCCGGACCAACCGCACGGGCAACAAGCACGAGGGCCTGTCGATGATCTCGGTGCCCGCCGATGTGGACGGGCTGGAGGTCCGCGGTATCGACACGATGGGTGGCCGTGAGGTCAACGACGTGTTCTTCACCGACTGCCATGTCCCGGCGGACCGCCTGATCGGACAGCAGGACCAGGCCTGGATGCAGCTGATGACCGGGCTCAACCACGAGCGCCTGATCATCGCCGCCCAGGCGCTGGGCATGGCGCAGCGCGCGTTCGACGACGTACTCGCCTATGTCAAGGAGCGGCGGCAGTTCGGTCGGCCGATCGGGAGCTTTCAGGCTTTGTCCCACCGGATCGCCGAGCTGGCCACGGAGATCGAGGCGACTCGGCTGCTGGTCTACGACACCGCGGCGAAGGTCGACGCCAACCCGGGAGCGCTGTTCCCGCGCGAGGCGTCGATGGCCAAGCTGAAGGCGACCGAGGTGGCCAAGCGCGCGTCGCTCGAGGGAATGCAGATGATGGGCGGCTACGGCTACGCCGTCGAGTACGACATGGAGCGCCAGGTCCGGACCGCGGTGGTCACGACGATCTACGGCGGGACGAGCGAGATCCAGCGCGAGATCATCGCCAAGACCTACGGGCTATAGACGGCCGGCAAGTTGCTAGTCAGCGCGCGCGCGCAGCGGGCGCTTGGGCAGCGGCGCGTCGCGCTCGTCCTCGGACGGACGCTCCGACACCGGCAGGTCGCCCGGATGGGCAAACCACGACTGGCCCTGGCGTCCCAGCTCCTCCAGCGGCCCGCCGCCCCGCAGATACGAGACCACGGCCGCGGCCGAGCCGGCGACGGCAACCCCGATGGTTACGACTTCAAAAGCGATCATACGTTCGATCTTAGGCGCTGACCCTCGGGCTTGTGTGAGGGTCCGCACGGTTCGGCTACGCGGCCCGGCGATAGATCGAGACGACCGCGGCGCCTCCGAGCCCGATGTTGTGCTGGAGCGCGACCTTGACACCGTCGACCTGCCGTCCGGCCGCCTGGCCGCGGAGCTGCCACGTCAGCTCCGAGCACTGGGCCAGCCCGGTGGCACCGAGCGGATGTCCCTTGGAGATCAACCCTCCCGACGGGTTGACCACCGGTCCCGTCCCTCCGTACGTCGTCGCCTGAGCCTCGACGAGCTTGTGACCCTCGCCTTCCGGGGCGAGCCCGAGGGCTTCATAGGTGATCAGCTCGTTGGCGCTGAAGCAGTCATGCAGCTCGACGACCTGCACGTCCTCGGGACCGACCCCGGCCTCCTCGTAGGCCTGGCGCGCGGCCTCCCGGCTCATGTCGTAGCCGACGATCCTGATGCAGTCAGCCCGCTCGTCGAAGCTGCTGCTCAGGTCGGTGACCATCGCCTGGCCGGCGATCTCCACCGCCTGGTCCCACAGCTCGTGCTGGTCGACGAACCGCTCGGAGGCCACCACCGCGGCGGCCGCGCCGTCCGAGGTCGGTGAGCACTGGAGCTTGGTCAGCGGCGCGTGGATCATCGGTGCGTCGCGGATCTGCTCGAGCGTGTACTCGGTCTGGAACTGGGCGTACGGATTGTTCGTGGAGTGCTTGTGGTTCTTCCAGCCGATCCAGGCGTAGTGCTCGGGCTTGGAGCCGTACTTCTCCATGTGGTCGCGACCGGCGTTGCCGAACATCTGAGGCGCGAACGGCGAGCTCTCGGGATCGCGGATCTGGAACATGCGCGCCATGTGCTTGTCCAGCGCCGGCGTGCGGTCGGTGTACTTCATGCCCAGCGACCCGCGCTCCATCTTCTCGAAGCCGATCGCCAGCGCGCAGTCGATCAGGCCGCCCTTGACCGCTTGGCGGGCCAGCATCAGCGCGCTGGAGCCGGTCGAGCAGTTGTTGTTGACGTTCAGCATCGGGATCCCGGTCAGCCCGAGCTCGTAGATGGCGCGCTGGCCATAGCTCGAGTCGCCGTACACGTATCCGGCGTAGGCCTGCTCGATCGCGGTGAACGGCACGGCGGCGTCGGCCAATGCCCGCTCCCCCGCCTGCTTGGCCCAATCGGGGTAGTCGCCCTCCTTGGTCCCGGGCTTGTCGAACTTCGTCATCCCCACACCGATCACGTACGTCCGGTTGGTGGTCATCACACGCTCGCGTCGCTGGCCGCGGTGGCTTGCTCGACCGTGGGCAGCACGTCCCGGACGATGCTGAGAAAGCCCTGAACCAGAAGGACGCGCGCCTGCTCCCGCGTCAATCGACCGCGCTCGAGCCACTCCACGCTCGCCGCCTCGGCAAATCCGCCGTAGGCGCGGATCGCCGCGCGGAGCTGCGGGGGTGCCTGGGCCGCCTCGTAGGTCTGGAGCGCCTCGATCAGGCGATCGGCGGCCTGCTCGCGCGCGTCTTCGAGAATCTCCTCGACCTCCGGATCGCGGCCGAGGCCACGGGCGCCGATCGCCGCGAGCCACGTGCCGCGGTTGCGCTCGAGCATCTCCAGCCAGCGATCGACGCTCTCGGCGATGACCAGCTCGATGCCGCGCCCCGGGCTCTGCAGGGGGACCGGGTTTGACGGCATCCGCATCACCGTCCGGACGACCTCCAGGTAGAGGTCGCGCTTGGTGCCGAAGTAGTGGTGGAGCAGGCCCCGCGCGATTCCGGCCTCCCGCGCGATCTCGGACGTCGAAACCGATGAGTAGTTGCGCTCGGAGAACAGCCTGCGCGCGCAGGCGAGGATCTGCTGGCGGCGCTCGTCGTGATCGAGACGCTGCCAGCGCGGGGCCGGGGACGTGGCCATCAGCGTGTCAGGCTAGCAACTTGGCAGAACGCCAATTAGGGTCCCGAGCCGGTTTGACGGGTACCGGTGAACGCGAGCCGGCCCGGCGATGGCCGGCCGCGCCGACGGCGTCATGACCCACCGAAAGGAGCCGCATGCCAGTGAAGATCGCCGGGTCCCGCGTCGCAGTGACCGGGGCGGGAAGCGGGATCGGCGCGGCGACGTCGCTCGCATGCGCGCGCGGGCAGCGGTGATCGCGATCGACCTCGACGGCGCCGCGGCGCGGGCGACGGCCGAGGCGTGCGCGCGTCTCGGCGCCGCCAGGGTGGCGTACACCTGCGACTGTCGGTGACCACGACGCGGTCGTGGCCGTGGCGGAGCGAATCGAAGCCGAGCAGGGCCCGGTCGACGTGCTCGTCAACAACGCCGGCGTCGGCGTCGCCGGCCCGTTTCTCGAGCGCTCGATCGAGGACTGGTGGTGGCTGCGCTCGGTCAACATCGACGG
>DATCPD010000168.1:0-3673 GCA_036564325.1 Solirubrobacteraceae bacterium
AGCCCGACCTTCATCACATCCGAGCTCCGCCACGCCTGCTCGGGCAGCGAGAACAGCTGCGGCAGCGGCCGGGCCAGCCCGACCAGGTAGAAGCCCCCGTCGATCGCCGGCCCGAGCACCAGGTCGCAGCCCGCCTCGAGATCCTCCAGGGCACCGGCAGCGTGCTCGGGGCGCAGCCGCGGCAGGTCCGGCCAGACGATCAGCAGCGGCCCGGCGGCCCGGGCGAAGACGCGCGCGGCCGCGTCGGCGAGCCGGCCGGCGATCCCGTCCCCGTTCTGAGGCAGCAGCGACACGTCCTCCCCGACCAGCGAGCGCACCTCGGGGCCGGAATCGGGCGGATCATGAGCCACATGCACCGCCCCCGGGGCGACCTGCCGGCCCCAGCTCACGGCCTGCTCGATCAGCGCCGACTGGAGCGCGACGCAACCACCGGAGCCGAGCAACGGCTGGAGCGCTCGCCGGACCTCGTTAGGGCGAGGCGCCCGCGCCATGACCACCACCGACGGTTTGCCACCGCTCATTGCTGGTGGAACCGATAGACCGTCCCGGCGGGACGCGAGGAGACCGAGGCGAGTATCGGTACAGCCCGGACGAGGACGTCGGCGAACACCGCCGTGCCCTGGCCCATCAGTGCGATCAACTCGGATACCGGCGTCGTCCCCCCTGGCTTGACCTCGTTCGCGTAATCGGTGACGAAGCCGATCAGCCCGTAGGGCAGCCCGAGCTCGCCGCATAGCACCGTCTCAGGACCGCCGGTCTGGCTGACCGCGCTCACGCCGCAGGCCGCGAGTTGGGCGATCTCGGAGGGCGTGTTGAAGCGCGGGCCATCGACATGGCCGTAGGTTCCCCGCCCGCGGACGGGATGAGAGGCATCCAGCGCGGCCCCGGTCAGCGCCGACCGGACCTCCGCCGAAAAAGGCCCCCCGTAAAGGATCCAGTGAGCGCGCGCGGGGTCGCCCGGCTCGGAGAAGAATGTGCACAGGCTGCCATCGGGAAGCCGGTTGGAGATGAAGTGAAGGTCGTCGAAGATGATCAGCGAGCCGAGCGCCAGTGTCCCGTCGACCGCGCCGCAGGCCGTGCACCCGACCGCGGCGCTCGCGCCGAGCTCCTTCAGCGCCCAGATGTTGGCGCGGTGGGTCACCTGATTGGAGAGGCGCAGGTGACCCGCTCCGTGGCGCGAGATGTGCAGCACCTCCACGCCGGCCAACGTGCCTCGCGTCACCGCCGCTTCCCCGAACGGCGTCGGCACGGGCAGCGGCTCGGGGTTCTCGAACCCCGGTAGCGCGTATGTGCCAGACCCCGTGATGATCCCCACCGTCATCCGGGGCCGATCTTAACCGGTCAAGCGCCCAGGAACGCTCCAGTTGGTCAGCCAGCCAGCGCAGCTGACCGACCGGCCTCGTGCTCGGACAGCCAGCGGTCGAACGCCTCGGTCTTCTCCGTGTCCTCGTACACCTCGTACTCCTTCAGCCGGCCCCACACCAGCTGGCCCCAGATGACGTAGCGGTTCTCGTAGACGAGCTCGCCGTCGGCGCGCAGATGGTCGTGGCCGCGCACGCACACCGTCTGCCTCCAGGGGAAGCCCTTGATCACCACCTCGTCGGGAAAGATCTGGATTCCCGCGCGCACGAACCGGTCCAGCCAGCGAGCGTGCTCGTCCCGGCCACGCAGATGCGTGGCCCACGAGCTCCGGCCGGGGAAGTGCATCTGCACATCGGGGGCATCGAGCCGCAGCGTGGGCCGCGCGTCGCCAGCGTTCAGGCGCGTCATGTTGTACGAGATCAGCCGTTTCGCCAGCCACGAAAGCATCTGTTGCCTCCTCTAGATTGATCGCTCTAGCGATAGACTACCCCCGAACGCAAGTGATCCAACCCAGAGGGGTCAACGTGGCCGCAACCAGAGACCGAATCGTCGACGCCAGCGCAGAGCTGTTTCGCCGGCAGGGGTACAACGCCACGGGCGTCAAGCAGATCGTGACCGAGGCGCAGGCCCCGTTCGGCTCCCTCTACCACTTCTTTCCCGGGGGCAAGGAGCAGCTCGCGGCAGAGGCGGTCCGCACCTCGGGCGCGATGTACGAGCTGCTGATTCCCGCCGTGTTCGATCCGGCACCCGATCTGATCACCGGCGTACGGCAGTTCTTCGCCGGCGCAGCTGCGCACCTGGTCGAGACCGATTACGAGGATGCGTGTCCGATCGCCACCGTGGCGCTCGAGGTCTCAAGCGCGAGCGAGATCCTGAGGCAGGCCTGCGCCGACGTGTTCGAGAGCTGGATCGAGGCCGGAACCGGGATGTATGAGGGCGCCGGCCTCACCCCCGAGCGGGCGCGAGAGCTGACGATCGCGATGCTCGCGGCGCTCGAGGGGGCGTTCGTACTGGCCCGCGCGCTCCGGAGCACGGAGCCGCTCGGGGTGGCGGGCGAGGTCATCGCCCAGACTGTGCAGCGGGCGATCGACGAAGGTCCGCGGCGTCCCTAGCCTGAACAGCACGACAATCGCTCCGGATCTGTCTCGGTCTGTCGTGCTGTTCATGACATGGATGAATAGCCCGACGGACCTGGGTCGCGCGGGGGCGCGGTTGTCGCGTTGTACATGTCTCGCGCCGCTCGAGAACGACCAAAGTGCGACATCGACGACCGCGGCGGGTGACGCGGTGCGCGGTTTGGTCGTGCAGCGACCAAAGTGCCACATCGGTCCGGGGAACCCGCGCCGGATGGAGCGTTTGTGTCCTGGTGGGGCGGCCGGCGCCGGGACAATCGAGGCCAGGCGGAATCAGCCGCCTAGCGGGGCACCCGGCCGCCCTCGGCCCCGGGCTCGGTGGCCGGCCCTCCCGGCGCGGCGATTCCGAGCACGCGCATGGCCTTCAGGCCGAGCGACAGCTTCTCCCGGCCGTCGGTCGAGGAGACGTCGAGCCCGGTCAGCTCACGCACGCGCTCGAATCGGTACCGGATCGTGTGGCGGTGGGTGATCAGGCGGGCCGCGGTCGCATTGACGTTCGCGTCGCAGTCGAGGAACGTGGCCAGCGTGCCCAGGAGATCGGTCTCGTACTGCTCGTCGTAGGTGACCAGCGGCCTGACGGTCTCGCTGTAGAAGCGCTTGAGCTCGGCGGGGTCCTTCATGTAGGGCAACAGCAGCTGGTAGGTCCCGGTCTGCTCGTAGGCCAGCTCGGAGCGCTCGGAGTCACCCTCGACGACGTTGGCGGCCAGCAGCGCCTCGTTGCCGGCCCGATGCAGCTCGAGGGGGTCCTCCGTGCGCCGGCTGCGGCCGAGCGCGAACGCGAATCCGGGCAGCCCCGACTCGAGCTCACGCAGCACCGAGGAGGAGACCCGGCGTCCGGTCTCACCGTCCGGATCGGGCACGAGCACGAGGATCTGTCCCGGCTCGTCGTCGCTGGGCGTGGCGATCGTGCCGGGAGCGATCGAGCGCGCGCCGCGGCTCGAGACGGCGAGCAGCCGGCGCCGCCAGTCGTCCTCGGTGGGATTGCGCGGATGGGCCCGGACGACGAGGACGCTGCCGCCGGCGGCCAGGTCGGTCCCGAGCTCCTTGCCCCGGGCGAGCAGGTCGCCCCGGTCGGGGATCCGGCGCTCGAGCACCGCGCGCAGGAAACCCGTGGCGGCCTCCTCGGACGCCCGCTCCGGCGCCCGCACGCGCTCCACCTCAGAGGCGATCAGGGTGGT
>DATCPD010000204.1:0-9243 GCA_036564325.1 Solirubrobacteraceae bacterium
TCGTTGTGATCGCGAAGATGACCGGCCGCTACGAGCACGACGAGCTGGTCCTCCGCAAGTCGACCCTCGACGAGATTCCGTCACTGCTCGCCCTGGCGGGCGCGTTCGCCCTCACATGGTCGATCGTCGCCTTCGTCGCCAGTGACCAACTTCACCGCCGCGCGAGTTCGATGTCCTGGCGCCGGGGAGCCTCGAGCGGGTGACCGTCGGATCGAAGCTGTCGCCGGCGACGCAGGCCACCCGGGGATCGGCGAACGGTTCGGTCAGGCGCTCCAGCCATCCGGGGTCCGGCGCGAACGCGTGGGCTGAGAGCGCGACCAATATCTCCCCCCGTGCGTTCGCGGCTCCGAGGTTCAGCGCCCGGCCGAAGGTGAACGACCGCGCCGGCAGCTCGATCACGCGGGCCCCCTGGGCCGCAGCGATGCGGGCGGTCCGGTCCTCCGAACCGGCGTCGACGACCACTACCTCGGTCCCGGGGCCGTGGGGATCGCTCCGCTGCTCGACGACCCGCTCGAGGCACCGGCCGATGCTGGCCTCCTCGTTGCGCGCGCGGATGATCACGCTGATCTGGGGCGGGCGCACCGCGCGCTCAGGGCTCGCCGGCATCGGGGCAATGTTAGGGTCGGGCCGACCGTGCCCACGCTCTCGCCGTTCCAGAACGAGCCGATTCTCGAGCTGCGCCGGGCCGCGGTGCGAGCCCAGCTCGCCGATGCGCTGAGTGCCCTCGACCGTCGCCTGCCGGTCGCGGTTCCGGTCACCGTGGGCGGCGATCTGCGCGCCGGCGAGGAGCTGCCCTCGCTGGACCCGGGCGATCCCAGCCGAGTGGTGGCACTGGCCGCGGTCGCCTCCCCGGCGGAGGTCGACGCGGCCGTCGGGTTCGCGCGTGAGGGAGCGCTGGCGTGGCGGGCGGTGGCCGCCGACGAGCGCGCGGCCGCGTTGATCGGCGCAGCGCAATGGATGCGTGCGCGCCGGCTTGAGCTGGCCGCGCTGGAGGTCAGGGAGTGCGCGAAGCCGTGGCCCGAAGCCGATGCCGACGTTTGCGAGGCGATCGATTTCCTGGAGTACTACGCCCGCGGAGCCGTGGAGTTGGCCGCCGGTCGCCAGCTGGTCCAGGTGCCGGGGGAGCGCAACGAGCTCGAGTATGTGCCGCGCGGGGTCACCGCGGTGATCTCGCCGTGGAACTTCCCCCTGGCCATTGCCTGCGGCATGACGGCGGCCGCGCTGGCCACGGGCAACGCTGTCGTGCTGAAGCCGGCCGAACAGTCACCCGGGTGCGCCCAGCGGCTGCTGGAGGCGCTCAGAGCGGGCGGAGTGCCCGCGGCCGCAATCAGCCTGCTGCCCGGAGAGGGAGAGGTGGGCGCCGCGCTCGTGGAGCATCCGGACGTGCAGACGGTCGCCTTCACCGGGTCGCTGCCGGTGGGGCTTGAAATCATTCAGGCTGCCGCCCTGGTCCAGTCCGGGCAGCAGCATCTAAAGCGCGTCATCGCCGAGCTCGGGGGCAAGAACTGCGTGATCGTCGATGCCGACGCCGATCTGGACGAGGCGGTGCCGGCCATCGTCTCCTCCGCATTCGTCTACGCCGGGCAGAAGTGCTCGGCCGCCTCTCGCGTGCTCGTACACGAAGCGATCGCCGACACGCTGATCGCCCGGATCGCCGGCGCCACCGCCGTCCTCGCCGTGGGCCAGGCCTCCGAGCTCGGGACCGACGTCCCGCCCGTGATCGAGGAGTCTGCCCGCGAGCGCGTGCACGGATACATCGAACGGGCGGCACGGGACGGCCGAATCGCTGCCCAGGTGGCGCCGGTGCCAGAGCGGGGCTGGTTCTGCTCGCCGACTGTCGCGTCCGATCTGAGCGCCGACTCCGCGGTGCTCTCCGAGGAGGTCTTTGGCCCGCTGCTGGCGATCGAGCGGGTACGCGACGTGCAACAGGCCTGCGAGGTGGTCGACCGGCTCCCGTTTGCCCTCACCGGTGGGTTGTTCGCCCGGGACCCAGCCACCGTCCGCCTCGTCCGCGCGCAGACCCCGGTGGGGAACCTCTACGTGAACCGGGGCATCACCGGCGCGATGGTCGGCCGCCAGCCGTTCGGGGGCAACCGCCTGTCCGGCACCGGCGCCAAAGCCGGCGGCCCGGACTACCTGCTGCAGTTCGTCGAGCCGCGGGCGGTGAGCGAAAACACGGTCCGACACGGCCTGGTCGTTTAGCTTGCGCGAAGATTGGGTTGATTTTCCGCGAAGATGGTCGATCATCGGGGATGACGATGGTTGTGCCGCCCTCAACCGCCTGGAAGCTGGTCCTGGCGCTCGCGCTGGCCGCCGCGATCTTCAGCAGCCTCCTCCTCCGCGCGCCGCGGCGCGCGGTCGCCGGCAATGAGCTCCGCCGGCTGGTTCTCTCGGCGATCGCGCTCTATGCCGTCGGTGGCCTGGCCTCGCTCACGCACCATCCGCGCCTCGCGGGGTTCGTGTATGCCGCCGGGATCGCCGTCTGCGCGCTCGCCGCCTGGCTGTCCCGCGGCACCGACTCCGAGGATCCTCCAGGCGGCGATGAGCCCGTCGACGAGCAGCCTCCGCCGGAGCCCGATGGTGTGCCGGCGTTCGATTGGGCTCACTTCGAAGCGCAGTTCCGCGAGTACAGCCAGCGCCAGGACCGGCTCGGCGTCGACTAGCTCGCGAGCTCCAGCAGCAGCTCGTGGAGCCGTCCGTCCCCGGCGAGCTCCGGGTGAAACGACACCGCCAGCACGTTGCCCTGGCGCACGGCCACCGGGTGCCCGTCGATCTCGGCCAGCACGTCGACCCCGTCGCCGTGCTCGTCGACCCAGGGCGCGCGGATGAATACGGCGCGCAACGGCCCCCCGTCGACGCCCTGCACCTCCACCTCTGACTCGAACGAGCGCAGTTGACGCCCGAAGGCGTTGCGCTGGGCGTGGATGTCCAGCACGCCGAGATGGTCGCGATCGAGCATGATCATGCCCGCGCAGGTACCGAGCACCGGCGTACCGCGGCGCACCAGCTCCCGCAGCGGCTCGGCCAGCCCCTCGCGCTCGATGCCCAGCGTCATCACCGTCGACTCCCCCCCGGGGATGATCAGCGCGTCGAGCCCCTCGAGATCAGCCGGCACCCGGACCTCACGCGCCTGCGCCCCGAGCCCGCGGACGATCTTCTCGTGCGCCGCGAATCCGCCCTGAAGCGCCAGCACCCCGACCACCGCCGGCCGGTCGCCGCCGTCCACACCCACGCGCTACCAGCCGCGCGGGGAGAGCAGCTGCTCGGATTCCAGCTTGGAGGTCTCGAGGCTGACCATCGCCTGGCCGAGCCCGGTTGACGCGGCCGCGATCCGCGCCGGGTCCTGGTAATGCGTTGTCGCCTCGACGATCGCCCGTGCGCGGCGCTCCGGGTCCTCTGACTTGAAGATGCCCGACCCGACGAATACGCCCTCGGCGCCGAGCTGCATGACCAGCGCGGCGTCCGCCGGGGTGGCGATGCCGCCGGCGCAGAACAGCACCACCGGCAGGCGCCCGTCGGCGGCTACCTGACGGACCAGATGCAGCGGCGCGCCATGCTCCTTGGCAGCGGTGGCGAGCTCGGCGTCATCGAGCGTGCCCAGGCGTTTGAGCTCCTTGCCGATCACCCGCAGATGCCGTACGGCCTCGACGATGTCGCCGGTGCCGGCCTCGCCCTTGGAGCGGATCATCGCGGCACCCTCGCCGATGCGCCGCAGCGCCTCGCCGAGGTTGGTGGCTCCGCACACGAAGGGGATCTTGAACGCCCACTTGTCGATGTGGTTGGCCTCATCCGCCGGCGTGAGCACTTCGGACTCGTCGATGTAATCGACCTCGAGCGCCTCCAGCACCTGCGCCTCGACGAAGTGCCCGATCCGGGCCTTGGCCATCACCGGGATGCTGACCGCCGCCTGGATCTCCTGGATCATTGCCGGATCGGACATCCGCGCGACCCCGCCGTCACGCCGGATGTCGGCGGGCACCCGCTCCAGCGCCATCACCGCAGCGGCACCCGCGTCCTCGGCGATCTTGGCCTGTTCGGCGGTGACGACGTCCATGATCACGCCGCCCTTGAGCATCTCGGCCAGGCCGGCCTTCACGGTGAAGGTCGCCTCGTCGCGGCCGCTTCCGTTGTGCGCGCTCATCCGGCCCAAGTGTAGCCGGGCGATAGCGTGTGGCGCCATGCCTGAAGCGGTGTTCCAGCCCCACAACGGGGGATTCCTGGCCACGGAGCTGGCCCGCGGGCCCTGGGATCCGGGGGCCCAACACGGCGGAGCCCCGGCCGCGCTGCTGATGCGCGCCTTCGAGGCAC
Source organism: Solirubrobacteraceae bacterium (assembly GCA_036564325.1). GTDB lineage: Bacteria > Actinomycetota > Thermoleophilia > Solirubrobacterales > Solirubrobacteraceae > Palsa-465. Next base: position 4,309 of record DATCPD010000204.1, read on the forward strand.
TGCCCGCCGTCGACGGACTGGCGATCGTGCGGGTGACCTACGAGCTCCTGCGCCCGGCGCCGATCGCCGCCCTGCAGGTTCACGCCGAGGTGGTGCGGCCCGGGCGGCGGGTACAGCTGATGGAGGCGTCGCTGTGGAGCGATGAGGGAGTCGAGGTCGTGCGAGCCCGCGCGCTGCAAGTGCAGGCGGCGAATGCCCCGGCGACGGCGCTGGTTCCGGCGCCGGACGGGCCCGAGGAGGGGGCGCCGAACGACCTCGAGGCTCCCTACCGGCCGATGTTCGCGCCGGACACGATGGAGATCCGCTTCGTGGCCGGGGAGTTCCGCGCCCGCGGGCCGGCCACGGCGTGGTTCCGGATGCGCGTGCCGCTGGTCGAAGGTGAGGAGGCGACACCGCTCCAGAGCCTGGCCGCGGCCGGCGACTTCGGCAACGGGATCAGCTCGCCGCTGAACTGGGACGAGTACGTGTTCATCAACCCGGATCTGACGCTGTACATCGACCGCCCGCCGCAGGGCGAGTGGATTTGCCTTGACGCCCGGACGACGATCGCCGAGGGCGGGATCGGGGTCAGTGAGAGCGTGCTCTACGACCGTGCGGGCATGGTCGGGCGGGCGACGCAGGCGCTGCTGGTGGCGCCGCGCCCGTAGCGCGCTCCTAGGTCTCGCGCAGGTAGGACAGGAGGCCCCCGGCGACGAGGATCTCCCGCTCGTGCTCGGAGAAGTCGTGGGTGAGCGTGAGCTCGGTGTCGGTGTCCTCGATCTTCGCGGTGATCGTCTCAGAGCCGTCTTCCAGCTCCGCCTTCAGGTTCGGGAGGATCCAGGTCTGCTCGACCTCGGCCTGGTCGTAGTCGCTCTCGTTTTCGAACGTCAGCGCCACGATCCCCTGCGCGATCAGGTTGCGACGGTGGATCCGAGCGAACGACTTGGCGATCACCGCCTTGACGCCCAGGTGCAACGGCGCCAGCGCCGCGTGCTCCCGCGAGGAACCCTGGCCGTAGTTGTCGCCGGCCACGATGAAGCCACTCCCCCACTCCTTCAGCCGCTGGCGGAACTCCGGATCGCGGTGGCGGAGCGTGAACTCGGCGATGGCGGGCACGTTCGAGCGGTAGGACATCACCTCGACCCCATCCGGCGCCAGGTCCCCGGTCGAGATGTCGTCGGGCTGGACCGTGGCGATCTTCGCCTTCAGCTCGTCGGGCAGCGGTTTGTGCTCCGGCGGCCGCTTGATGTTGGGGCCCCGGGGAATCTCGATCTTCTCGGCTTCCTCGGGATCTGCGGGAGCGAAGATGTGGACGTCCTCGACGTAGGGCCGCAGCTCGGGCATCGGCAGCAGCTCGGGCGGCTCGCCGTACTCCCGCGGATCCGCGATCTTGCCGCTGAGCAGCGACACCGCCGCCACCGCCGGCGAGCACAGGAACACCGAGTCCTCAGGCGTGCCGGAGCGGCCGGGGAAGTTGCGGTTGAACGTGCGCAGGCTGTTGGCGTCGCTGGGAGGGGCCTGCCCCATCCCCACGCACGGCCCGCACACCGGCTCGAGCATCCGCACGCCCCCGTCGGAGAGCTGCCGGTAGACGCCGGACTCAGCGATCGCCGCCAGGATCTGCCGCGATCCCGGGGTGGCCGTGGCCGAGATGCTCGGGTGGACGATCTGACCGTCGCGGTCGGCCAGAAGCGCACCCGGCAGCGCCAGGTCGTTGTAGCCGCTGTTGACCGAGGAACCGATGCACACCTGGGCCAGCTCCGTGCCCGCGACCTCCTCGACCGGAACCACGTTGTCCGGGGAGTGGGGCTTGGCCACCAGCGGTCCCAGCTCCTTCAGGTCGATCTCGATCCGATCGTCGTATTCCGCGTCGTCATCGGGCTTGCGCTCCGTGAAGTCGCCTTCTCGGTTCTGACGCGTCAGCCAGTCCCTGGTCTTCTCGTCCGAGGCGAAAACGCCCGCGGTGGCGCCGAGGTCTGCGACCATGTTGGCGATCGTAGCCCGCTCGGGGATGCTGAGGTCGGCGGCGCCCGGGCCGGTGAACTCGAGCACCTTGTTCTTGCCGCCGCTGACGCTCAGGCGGCGCAGCAGCTCGAGGATGATGTCCTTGGCCTGGACCCACGGCCGCCGCAGCGTGTTCTGTAGCCGGACCTCGACGACCTCCGGACAGGCGATCTCGTACGCATAGCCGCCGAGCACGACAGCCACGTCGAGGCCGCCGGCGCCGATCGCGATCATCCCCAGGCAGCCGCCCTGGGTGGTGTGCGAGTCGGCCCCCAGCATCGTCTGTCCGGGCTTGCCGAAGCGCTCCATGTGGATGTAGTGGCTGATGCCGTTGCCCGGGCGCGAGAAATGCAACCCGTACTTCCGCGCCAGCGCCTGGAGCATCCGGTGGTCGTCGGGGTTCTTGTAGTCGAGCTGGACGACGTTGTGGTCGACGTACTGCACCGCCCGCTCGAGCTTCACCCGCGGCTCGCCGAGCTCCTCGTACTGCATCAGCGCCATCGTTCCCGTGGCGTCCTGCAGCAGCGCCTGGTCGATCCGCAGCGAGATCGGCGACCCGGGCTTCAGCTCCCCTTCGGCGAGGTGCTCCTGCAGGATCTGGCGCGTCAGGCTCTGAGGCATGGGGCGTGCAGTTTGCGTACCCGGGTGAGGCCGCTGCTAACCGCCGACGACCAGGCTGGCGCTAACCGCCTGCGGCCGAGTAGGTCCCGCGCGCCTTCGCCACCACGTCCCCGCCGGCGCTGGCACTCGCGGTAGCCGTGAGCAACCCGTCGGAATCCTCCTCGATCTGCGCCTCCACGTGCAGGAACTCACCGACCGGCGCGGCGCCGATGAATCCGACCGTGACCGCCTGGGCCAGCGTGCCGGGGCCACAGGCCAGCGACATCGCCTCGCCCAACGCGGTGGAAACGATCCCGTCGTGGGCGAACCCGCGGACCGCGCCCTGGTGGTCCTGCTTGATGAAGCAGCGACCGGCGACAGACCCGTCGTCGGCTCGTTCCACCTCGAGCATCAGGCCGAACAGGTTCGTGCGCCCGCAACCGAAGCACTGCTCGTGGTGGACGAGGGGCATCGCCCGGCCCGCTACTTCAGGCGAAAGGCCTTGATGCGGACGTCGTACTGCTGGGCGTCCCGGGCGTAGACGCCGTAGGCGAGGGCCTGGATCAGCGACAGCAGGGCGGTGTGAGAGCGGACGAACGCAGGAGTGTTCGAGGAGTAATAGAGGCGGATCCGAGCCAGCCGCGCCACCTCTGAGAGGGTCGCGTCGGTGATGGCGAGGGTCGGCGCCTTGCGGTGGCGCGCGAGCTTCATGGTCCGGCTGATCAGGGGATGCGGACGTCCGGCGGATAGTCCGATCACCAGCGTCCGCTCGTCGATCCGGCTCAGGCGCCCGAGGGCCTCTTGACTCGGACTGGCGACGATCTCGGCCCGGAGGTCGAGCAGCATCAGCAGATGCCGCAGGTAGCTCGCGAAGAACGCCATCTGGTCGGTGCCGGCGATCAGCACCTTCTCCGCGGAGACGATCGCGTCAACCGCCGCCTCGACGTCGGCGCGGGACAGCTTGTGCGCGGTGTCCTCGACGTTGACGTGGTCGGCCGCCAGCGCAGCCTCGAACTCGGTGTGGTCCAGCGAGAACAGTGGGGTGGCGCCGGCGAGCGGATCGTTGACCCCGGCTGGACGCCGGCGGTACTCGTCGCGCGCGGCCTGTTGGAGCTCCGGAAAGCCCTCGAAGCCGAGCGCCTGCGAGAACCGCACGACCGTGCTGGAGGAGGTGTTGGCGCGCCGCGCGAGTTCCTCCGCGGTCTGGAACGCAGCCTCGTCGAGGTGATCGACGATGTACTGGGCGACGTCCTTCTGCGAGCGAGAAAACTCGTCGAATCGGGCGCGGATATATGACGACAGCGCCTGATGACCGTTCGGGGTCTCAGCGGTCGCGGTGGGGGTTGTTGTCTGCTTCATCGGCAGCCAGTTCATTCGACGCCAGCCGTCGCCGTTCCTTCAGTGATCCGGGCGGCGCTCCATGAATCTCTCGTTAGGAGCCGAGAATCCGAACCGCCGATAGAGCCCGTGAGCGTCCTCCGTGGCGAGCGTCCAGCTGAGCCGTGCCTGCGGCCCGTTGTCAACCGCCTCACGCACCAGCTCCTCCCCCAGGCCGCGCCCGCGGTAGCCCTCGAGCACGTACACATCACACAGGTGGGCGAAGTGAATGCCGTCCGAGATCACGCGCGCAAAACCGACCTGCCGCTCCCCGTCATACAGGCCGACGATGCGGGCGGCCTCTCGGATGCTCCGATCCACGGCCTCGCGCGGGCGGTCCTTGGCCCAATAAGACTCGTGGGTCAGATAGTCGTAGACCGCGGCAACGTCGATCCGCCCACGATCGTCATCCAGCTCCAGCCCGTCTAACAGCTCCCGCCGCAAGCCCTACTGACCGGGCTCGTGGGATTCCTGGTTCTGCTTGCGTTCGGCGAAAACCTGGCCGACGATGAACACGATCAGGACGTTCACGACCACCCCGATCCCGAGAAAGGTCGCCAGCAGGGCGAGCGTCATTCCTAGCGCGTTGGCGGAGATCAACATCGCCGCCGGAGCGTATCGCAACCACCCGCAGACGAGATCAGTCGCCCCCGCCAGTGGTAGCTTCGCGTCCGAGCACCGGCCCGGTAGCTCAGTCGGTTAGAGCAGCGGACTCATAATCCGTCGCGCGCAGGTTCGAGTCCTGCCCGGGCCATCGGGATTTACCTGTAAATAAGGGGTTTGGCGTACTGAGGACGCTTCCGCGGAAGCGTTTTGTGTCCCGAATATGTCCCAGGATTAGCGTAGAATGCCCGTATGAACTCCGGTTTCCGCGCCCCTTCTGGACACGTCTTTCGGCTTGAGCGCGCTCGCAATCCAGTCTGGTATGCCAAGTACCGACTCCCCGACGGCCGCCAGATCCAGAAGAAGCTCGGG
>DATCPD010000094.1:0-17805 GCA_036564325.1 Solirubrobacteraceae bacterium
CACACGGGACCGCTGTCGAGACCCGCCGTGAGCCGCATGATCGAGACGCCGGTCTGCTCGTCGCCGGCCATGATCGCGCGCTCTATCGGAGCGGCCCCGCGCCAGCGGGGCAGCAGCGACGGATGGAGGTTCAGCATCGGATAGCGTGACAGCAGCGGCTCCTTGATCAGCGCGCCGAAGGCGCACACGAGCACGACCTCGGGCCGAGCGTCGGCGATCCGCCGCTGAGCAGCCTCATCGTTGACCGACTCGGGCTGGTCGAGCTCGATCCGCAGCTCGCGGGCCAGCTCGGCGACCGGCGGCGCGGCCAGCTTCCGCCCCCGCCCGCGCGGTCGATCGGGCCGGGTGACGACGAGCTCGGGGCGATCGGGCGACGCTGCAAGGCGCCGCAGGATGACCGCGGCAAACTCCGAGGTTCCGAGAAAGACCGTCCGCACAGAAGCGGCTCAGGCGGCCTGCGCTTCTCGCAGCGCCCGCATGGCCTCCTTGCGCTGATCGCGCGAAGTGCGATCGAGGATCAGGACGCCGTCGAGATGGTCGATCTCGTGCTGGATCACGCGTGCCTCGAGCCCGGACGCCTCGATCGTGATCGGATCGCCCTGCTCGTTGATCGCTCGCACGCGGACGTGCACCGGGCGCTCGACGTCCACGAGCACCGCCGGGAGGCTGAGACAGCCCTCCTCGGCGATCTCCTGCTCATTGCCCGCCCATTCGACCTCGGGGTTGATCAGCGCGGCCAGCGGTGCCTCCGGCAGGACTCGGTACACGAGCAGGCGGTGGAGCACGCCCACCTGGTTGGCGGCGAGGCCCACGCCCATCGCGTCGTTCATCAGCTCGCCCATGCGGCCGATCTCCGATCGCAGCGCATCGTCGATCTGCGACACCGGCCGGGCGCGAGTGCGCAGCACCGGGTCCCCGAACTTGCGCACGTGGGCGAGCGCGGCCGCTCGGCGCGCTACTGCCTCGGGGTCGGGCTCGGGTTCGGCCGCCGCTTCGGGATCCTGCGCCGGGTCCTCCGGCGGAGCCTCGTCCGCCGCGGCGCTCCATGCTTGCTCTGCCACGCTTTTTAGTCTAGGACGTATGCTCGCCCGCGATCATGAGCGGCGCCGATCACGATCCTCCGCCCCGCTCCACCGGCACGCTCGTCCTCGTCGCGGGCAGGGATCCCACGATCACCGCGAGCGGGCACGCCAGCTACGTGGAGGCGCAGGGGCGCGCGGCGATCCTCGCCGGCTATGAGCCGCACATCTTCTCGATGGCTCCGCGAGCCGCGGTGCTGGAGACGGACTTCGGGTTCGTGCATCGCCTGCGCTCACCGGTTCGGCCGCCCCGGCAGGTTCTCAGTATGCTCCAGCGGCCGTTCATCGTCCCCGGGATCTGCTGGCTCCTTGAACGCCGGCCCGGGCCCCACCTCCTGCACGGCTTCGGCACCTGCGCCGGCACGGCCACGCACTGCCGGGACAAGCTGCGACCGCGAGGTGTCGACGTCGCGGCGATCGCCACCGCGTACGGGACCGCCGAGCACGAGGTCGAAGCCAAGGGCGCGAGTGGAGTGATCGAGTCGAGCCCCGCGCTGCGGCTCGGGCATCGCGCCGAGCTCGCGTGGACGCGGCACGTGGCGGTTGGCTATGAACGCAACGCGTTTCGCTGCGCGGATGCGATCGTGGTCAACTACGAGAGTGTGCGGGCGATGCTCCAAAAGGCCTACGGGCCAGGTCTGAACATCCGGCGACTGACCTATGCGGCGCCGTTGGCCTTCCGCGATCCTCTCTCCCCGGTTCCCCTCCCCCAACACCTGGAGCAGCTTGGCGATCCGTCTGCGCCGCTGATCCTTTCGGTCAGCGCCATGACGGGCGCAAGGGACTCGACGTCCTGATCGGAGCCCTGGCCGCCCTGCGCGACGCGGGCGTGGCCTTCCGCGCGTGCCTGGTCGGTCCCGGGCTGCTGCTCGCGGCCCACCGCCGGTTGGTGGGGTCGCTGGACCTGGCTACGCGCGTCTCGCTCCCCGGAAAGGTGCCTGACGTATTGCCCTACCTGGCCAACTGCGATGCGTTCGTGCTGCCCTCCGAGGAGGAGGGAAGCGGCTCGGTGTCAGTGCTCGAGGCGCTGCAGGTCGGCGCGCCGATCGTCGCCTCGGCGGTTGACGGGATTCCCGAGGATCTTGCCCACGAGCGCGACGCGCTGCTGGTCCCGGCCGGCGATGCGCCGGCTCTGGCCCGAAACTTGGCCGCTCTGCTGGCCAACCCGCCCCTCAGGGCGCGGCTTCGGGCGGCGGCGCGGCTCACCTACGAACGCCGCTTTGCCCCGGCGGTGCTGACGCGAGAACTGATCGCCCTGTACAGCGAGTTCGGCCTTCGGCCCGCGACGTGAGCGGGAAGCTCGTCTACGTCTCAGGCCGCGACCCGTTGCGGACCTCGGGCGGCAGCGAGAGCTACGCGATGGGGCAAGCCCGCGCGGCTATGCTCGCCGGCTACGAGCCACACCTGTTCTCCCTGACACCGAAGAGCGAGGTGCTGCAGACCGACGACGGATTCCTGCATCGCGTGAGATCCCCGGTCCGCCCGCCGCGATCGATCACCAGCGTGCTCCAGCGCCCATGGCTGGTTCCGGCGATCACTCGCTTCCTGGAAGGTGAGCCGGGCCCACACATCGTTCACAGCTTCGGCGCATGGGCCGACTGCGGCGTGACGGCCTGCCGCCAGTTGGAGCGAAAAGGTGTCCACGCGGTTCCGCTGGCCACCGTGTTCATGGTCATCGCGCACGAGACCCGCTCCAAGCTCGCCAGCACCGTGGTCCGGGAAAGCCCGGTCTGGAAGCCGTTGCACCGGCTCGAGCTGGCCTGGGTCCGAACGGTGACCGCGCCGATCGAGGCCCGCGCCTATCGCCGGATGCCGGCGGTGCTCGTCAACTACCGGAGCGTCGAGAGGGCGCTGGTCGAGCACTACGGGCCGGGCATGAGCATCCGGCACATCACCTACTCCCCGCCCACCGCGCTCGAGGATCCGCCGACCGACTCGGCGCTACCGGCACCTCTGCGAGGGTTCGGCGACCCTCAGGCCCCGCTGATCGTGTCGGTCAGCCGTCACGATGGACGCAAGGGGATTGACGTCCTGATCGGAGCCCTGGCCGCCCTGCGCGACGCGGGCGTCGCCTTCCGCGCCTGCCTGGTCGGACCGGGACTGCTCCTCACCGCACATCGCCGATTGATCAGCCGGCTGGCCCTCGAAGGCCGGGTGTTGATCCCCGGACGCGTCCCCGCGGTCACCCCCTACCTGATGAACTGCGACATCTACGTCCTGCCGTCGGTGCAGGAGGGAAGCGGCGCCCTGGCCGTGCTCGAGGCGCTCCAGACCGGGGCCGCGATCGCCGCCAGCGCCATAGACGGGATTCCTGAAGATCTCACCGATGGCCACGACTCGCTGCTGTTTGCTCCCGGCGATCAGGACGACCTGGCCCGGACGCTGACCCGGCTTATGAACGACAGCGGGCTACGCGCCCGCCTCTCCGCCCAGGCTCGGGCGACGTACGAGCGCCGCTTCGCCGCCCCCGTCCTGGCGCGAGCGCTCACCGATCTCTACACCGAGTTCGGGCTCCCGCCGCGCGTCCGCAATCCGGCCTGAGCCGTGGCTTGCTCCTCCCTCGACCGCTGGAGGATCGCTGCGGCCTCGGCCGCCCCGGCCGGTCGGGGCGCAGCCGCCGGCGCGCGCTCCAGCAGCTGATCCATCTCCAACCGCAGCCGCTCCGGATTCAGCCGTGCCGGCTCGATCAGCAGAACTCGGCCGGCTGCGGCCAACCGCCGCGCGCGGGCCAGCTGCTCCTCGCGCGGGAACCCTCGGGGGACGAGCAGGGACGGCTTGCCGCTGGCCAGGATCTCGGCGACCGTGCAATACCCGGCCATCGAGACCACCGCCCTGGCGCCGGCCAGGACCGCCTCCATATCTGGCCGGAACTCCTCGATCTGAGCGTCCAGGCCGGCGGCGAGGGTCCGGAGTCGGGCGACCTGCTCGGTGGCCATCATCGGTCCGGCCACGATCACGGTGGGCAGTGCAATCGCCCGCAGGCGGATCGCCGCCAGGACCGCCTCGAGCACGGGAAAGCTGTCGACGCCGCCGCCCCCGGTCACCAGCAGGTAGCTGCTCGGCAGGTCGGCGGGCGGGTCCGTTCCAGGCGGAGCTGCGACGAGATCGGTGACATGCACCGGGATCCCCGCGTCGTGGAGGGTCTGGACGCGCGGATCGTCCTCAGTCGGCTCTCCGTAGACCAGGGCCATGTCGTAGAGCTTCGCCAGCGCGCTGAGCACCTCCGGCGTCCAGACCGCGTGGAACCGCTCACCGACGTCGTCGACCTCCCACAGACCCAGCGCGACGGTGCACTCACCTCGCCGCCGGAGCCACTCGAGCGCGGGACGGATGTCCCCGCCGCGGCCCAGCGGACGATAGTCGACCACCGCCACCTCCGGATCGAATTGCTGCACGGCGGCAAGCGAAACGGCGGAGCGCAGACCGGACGCCTCGTGCTCGCCCAGCGCCAGCCCGCTTCGAGTCCGCAGCGGTGTGACGCTCCACTGCGAATCGGATCCGACGGGCGGGGACGGCAGCTTCAGCAGATCGACGCGCGGGGGCAGTCGCATCCCAGCGAACGCCGGCGACCCCGTGACCACCAGCGCCGTCGCCCGATCGTCCTGCTCCACCAGCGCGCCGGCCAGCGCGAGCGAGAGACGCAGATGCCCCAGCCCGAGCATCTCGTTGCAGAACAGGACCGAGCGCACCCCGCGTGACGCTACCACTGGTAGCGTGCGGCGATGAGGCGACCGCTTGTACTGATCTCGGGCAAAGATGTGGTCGACGAGGTGGGCGGGCACTCGAGCTACGTGCGGGCACACGCCATCGCCGGCCAGCTCGCCGGTCTGGAGCCGCATATCTTCTCGCTGGGGAGCCGGACCGAGACGGTCCGCACGGAGTGGGGTGTCGTGCACAGGGTGGCCGTGCCGGGGCTCCCCACGGTGCCCGTCGTCGTGCAGCCGTTGGTGCTGGGCCGGGCGGTGTTGCAGTTCCTGCGAGGTCGCTCCGGACCGCACGTGATCCACGGCTTTGCCATCTGGGCGGCGGCGGCGGTGGTGGCCAGCCGCGCACTCTCACGGGCGGGAGTGAGCTCGGTCGCGCTGGCCAGCGCGTACGGCACCCGGGCCTACGAGGTCGGTGCCATGCAGCGAGGGTTGCACGCTCACCACGGAGTGTTCAATCGTGTTCGCTACGGCGTGTGGCTGGCCTGGATCAAGGTCGCAGATGACCGGGTCGAGGGTTGGGGCTATAGGAACTCCGAACAGGTCCTGGTCAACTACGAGTCGGTCCGGCGGATCCTCGACGACGCGTATGGACCCGCGCTCGCGATCCGTCGCCTTCCCTACGCGAGCCTGGAGGCGATCGGCGGGGGCGCGCAGGTCTCCGTCCCGACCGCCCGAGTGCCCAGCAGGTCTCTCCCCCCACCCCTCGCCGAGCTTGACGATCCCGACGCCCCAGTCGTCCTCTCGACCTCTAGGCACGATCCGCGCAAGGGCCTGGACGTCCTGCTGCTCGCGCTGGCGGCGTTGGCCGAGTCGGGGGTCCGCTTCCGCGCCTGCCTGGTCGGGCCGGGCCGGCTGCTGGATGCCCACCGGCGGTTGAGTGCCGAGCTCGGGCTCGGCGGCCGGGTGGCGATTGCCGGTGAGGTGGCAGAGGTCGGGCCCTACCTTCGCCAGGCCGACGTATTCGTCCTCCCCTCCCTGGCCGAGGCGAGCGGGTCGATCTCGGTGCTTGAGGCGCTGCGTTCCGGGATCGCGGTGGCGGCGAGCGCCTGCGATGGCATCCCTGAGGACCTGCGGCACGGCCACGATGCTCTGCTCGTGCGCCCGGGCGATCACCAGGAACTGGCCGACGCGCTGAGGAGGCTGCTGAGCGACCGGCGCCTCCGCGCGCGGCTCGGCGTCGAAGCGATGGCCACGTATGGGCAGAAGTTCTCGGCGACCGAGTTCAGAGCCGCACTGGAGAACACCTACACCGAGTTCGGGCTTCCGCCGGGCGCTCCCAGCTCGAGACTGTCCCGCACCGCAGCGGCGACGTAGCCGATGTCCTCATCGGACAGCGCGGGCCCGGACGGGAGATAGAGACCCGTGCGGCCGAGCTCCTCGGCCACCGGGTAGCGCTGGTGAGCGAACTGACGGAAGTAGATCGGCTGCAGGTGCATGGGGACGAAGAAGGTGCGCGTCTCCACCCCTCTGGCGCCGAGCCGCCGCCGCAGCTCATCGCGACCGACGCCGGCACGCGGGTCAACCGTGATGCCGAACACCCAGCTCACGCCGCCCTCGAGCTGGGGCGGAAGCCCGATCCCCTCGATCGCGCCAAGCTGTTCTCGGTAGCGCTCGGCGTTCGCCCGGCGTCGCGCGACCAGCTCCGGAAGCCGCTCGGTCTGGGCAAGTCCGACCGCCGCCTGCATGTTGGTCATCCGGTAGTTGAAGCCCAGGCGGCGATGCCAGAAATGACGCTCGCGGGAGAACGCATGGTCGCGCAGCTCGCGTGCCACCTCGGCGATCCGGGTGTCGCCGGTCGTGAGCACTCCGCCCTCTCCGGCCGTGAGGATCTTGTTGCCGTAGAGCGAGAAGGCCGACACCGCCCCGATGCTGCCGACCGGCCGGCCGCGATGGCTCGCGCCGTGAGCCTCGGCCGCGTCCTCGATCAGGAGCAGGCCGTTGTCCGCCGCCAGAGCTTCCAGCGCGTCCATGTCCGCAGGCTGTCCGTAGGTGTGCACGGCGATGATCGCCCGCGTGCGCCCGCTGATCTTGTCGGCGATCGCCCCCGGATCCAGGTTCCAGGTCCGCGGATCGGCATCGACGAACACCGGCTCGGCGCCCGTGTAACGGACCGCGTTGGCCGTCGCGATCATCGTGAAGGCCGGGACTATCACCTCGTCTCCGGCGCCCACCCCCGCCGCGACCAGCGCGAGGTGCAGAGCCGCGGTACCGCTCGAGCAGACGACCGCGTGGCTGGCGCCGACCGCATCGGCAAAGGCCCGTTCCATCCGGGGCACGAAGCTGCCGGCCGAGGAGATCCAGTTGCCGGTCACACACTCGTTCACGTACCGGAGCTCGTTGCCATCCAGCAGGGTCTCGGCGACTCGCAGCAGCCGTCCGCCGGGCGGGTGCACCAGGTCCGGCTCGGGGTCCGGGATCAGGTCCGCGACGGAAGCGAGCTCGTCTTCGTCCAGCACGATCGGACCGGGTGGGATCGCCGCGGCGGGACGAATGGGTCGTCCACGGGAAGCTGCCCGCGCACCGGCCGGCGGACTCGCCCGGGGTCCTGCGGGCTGGCGCAGCGGCGCTGAAATCCAGCCTGTCAAGAGGCGGGTGTTCGCCAGCGCCTGCGCGTACTCGTGGGCCGGCGCCGGGCTGAAATGCTGGTCCAGGATCGCCGCTACGCCCGCGCGGAGCTCGTCGGGCAGCAGGTCCAGGTAACCGGCGCGATATCCGGGCTCGCGCTCCAGCTCATGCGACAGGGCGTCCTCACGGACCCGGCGGTAGATCGCCAGCGCGCGGTCTCGCTCACCGGGGGGATGGTCCCCGTTGGCGAGGGCGGCCACGCGCTAGGGCGGTGTCGCTGGCGATCAGGTTCAGCGCGATTCCCCGGCACTCACGGCAACGGCTGCACGCGGCCTGATCGCGCTCGAGCTCCCAGCAGGAGTACTGCAGGTCGCGCAGATCCGCGTAGCGCTTGGCCAGCAGGCGCTGAACCTGGAACTGGCGCAGCGAGTTGGTCGTCGAGCCAATCGCCATCCCCGTCGGCGCGAGCAGCGCGTTCAGCGCCTGATGGGTCGCGGCGGAGTACATGAAGTGGCGCGTCTGAACGACCATCCCGCGGAGCTTGTGGTTTTCCTGAACCTCGGCCTCGGAGGCCATCATCACGAATCGCGCTCCGCGCGCGGCGCCGACCACCAACGCGGCGGCCAGATACAGGAACGTATCGGTGACCTCGTTCGTGCCGACCGCGTAGCGCACGTCGAAGTCGTTCTTCCAGTTCCCCCTCAGGTCGGACCGAACCTCGATCAGTTCAAGCTCACGGCGACGGGTGATCTCCTGCAGCACCTCGCGACGGCGCGGCGTGTCGTGTTCGTTGCTCCAGCTGACCGGCGAGGTGACCGTGACGAGCGTCGGCGGCTCCGCGATCTCGCTCAGCATCGCCGCCTGAGTGATCCCGTCACGCCCACCGCTGAAGCAACTGATGCTTCCGCCGCGCCCAATACCGCGGTGGCTGGTCAGGGGGTCCAGCGGCGGTCCCGAGCCAACGATCTCGATCGAGCGAGCAGTGTCCTGCCCGTCGACGAACGACTCGAGCGTGGCCACCGCAGAGTCGAGCAGCCGCAACCAGAACTCGGTCTCGTCCGCCGGGAGCGTGACGGGCAGGACGATGCGGCAGGGCCGCAGCAGCGGCCAGTGCGCGTGCAGGCAGATCAGCGCGACCCGCCACCACAGGCCCGGCGGGACCTCGTCGAGGTCTACCTCCGGGGGAAAGCTGAGGCTGAAGCTCGTGCGCAGGTAGAGCGGCGTCCGCGGGGTCACGGTCCAGGAAAACGTCGCCTCACCGTGCGAGACCCGGGGCGGCGCGAGCTCGATCACATGCACGCTCAGCCACCCACCCGCCGGCGCAGCGGGGCCAGGAGCCGGGCAACCGGCTGAAGGCGCCGGCGCAGTGCAAACCAGCCACCGTTCTCGACCCGCTCCAGCGTCAGATGGCGCTGGTGGAGAACCTCGAGCAGGCGCTGCTGCTCGGCGATCGTCGCCTCGTGTCGATCCACCTGCGCGGTGAGCCGGTCGAGCTGCTCGGTCAGCTCCCGCTCGCGCTGCTCGGCGGCCACCAGCTCCCGCCGGCCGGAGAGCAGTCCGCTGAGCCCGCCGTTCATCCATTCCATGAACGTCCAGTCGGCGCCTTTGGCCAGCAGCAACTCCATCAGCAGCCGGGCCGCGGCGAGGTCACGGTCACCGGCGGGATCCCGCAGCTCCGGCGTGAGCTCGAACAGCCCGACGCCGAGCAGCAGGCCATGGCGCTCGTAGAAGGCGGCGTGGGCGTGCAGCAGCTCGACCGCCAGCGAACGCGAGGTGAAATCCAGCCCGGGCCCATGTTTTCGGGTGAAGTGGTGCACCGCCTGGGCCTCACGCGATCGGCGAAAGCTGCCACCGCTGCTCGCCGCCACCCGGTAGCACCATTCGTTGTCCTCGTAGTAGGCCTGCATTCCGCTGTCGATCGGAAACTCGTCCAAACTCGCTCGGCGGATCAGCGCCGCGGTGCCGGCTACCCAGCCGGCAGGACCCGTCGGGGCAAGCTGATCCGGATCGCTTTCGCCGGCGCCGATCAGCGGGAACTCGACCACGCCGTCCGCGGTCTCGATCCAGCCGCCGGAATGATGGATCGTCCCGTCGCCCATCATCACCGTCGCGGTGACTCCGACCGCCTCCGGATGCTCGTCGAGCTCGTTCAGCAGCAGCTCCAGCGCACCGGGCGCAAGCTCGGCGTCATCGTCGAGAAACAGAACGAATTCAGTTCGTGCATCCTGGAGCGCGAGCATGCGGCCGCCGGCGCACCCGAGATTGCGCTCGGAGCGGCGGAACAGGGTTCCCCGCTGCTCACAAGCCACGGCGAGCCGATCGGCTGCCGACGGCGCCGAGTTGTTGTCGACCACGATGATCTCGCTCGCCACCGAGCTCGACGCCACCGAGTCGATCGCGCGCAGGGCCAGGTCTGGCCGGTCGCGGCTGAGGATCACGGCCGAGACACGAGGCGCCGGCTCCCCGGATGCCCGCGTCCGGGGGGCGCGCGCCAGGCGCGGCCGGTGGGTGGGCGGGGCGAGCGGCCGCACCGGGTGATCGGAAAGGGCGAACTCGGCGATCGCCTCGAGCTTGTGGTACGAGCTGGCCGCGAACTCGACCTGCTTGCCGAGCAGGGCCGCGGCGATCATCACGTGAGCGCGATCGGTGCGGACGAGCTCATGGGCGGCGATCGTCTCGAGCCACTGCTGGAGCGTTGGCGCGGTGGCCGAGATGTCGTCGTTGTCGACCGGGAGATTCCAGCTCGCCCGCGCCTCGCGGTCGGTCCTGAACGCGTTCAGGGTGCCGCTGCCGCGCCCACGCCACCGGGTGAAGTCGAAGAAGAAAGCGCAGTCGTGGGCGAGGCGAGCATCGCACAGGGGGGCGATCCTGCGGTAGGACTCGGCCTCCCGCGCGAACACCGTCGCGCGCGTCCGGGCCAGCACGCCACGGACGACGTCCTCCGAAGGGTCGAAGCTGCTCGGCAGGACGATCACCCGCTCGAATCTCAGCGCGGCCACCGAGAGCGCACGCGGCATGACCTCATGAAACGGGCGGCAGAACGCCCCGCCCCCGCTCAGCAGCACGGTGTGCCCGCGGGCCGCGCACATCTCCGTCAGCTCCACCTCACGGTAGATCCGGTCGGCCAACAGCGCCCTCATCCCCTCCAGAATCAACTGGTCCCCGCAGTTGCCAAGGCCGCGGACGACGGTCAAGTCAGGCGGGTCCCCGATCTCCGCGAGGATCTGCTCCCGGCTCAGTTCCACGGGGTCGACCCGTGCGGAGCTCGTCACCGGCGCACCCCGGTGTGATCGGTTCGCGTCTGCCATTCGGCTACTGCGGATCCACGTCCACGCTCACGCTAACAGTTCGTTGGGCTGCGGAGCGGGCGATCCCGTCGACTGCCGCCCCAACCGCCTCGATTGCCGCGCCGCGCTCGTGCGCCTTGATCACGAGCTGGGCCCGCGCGCGCCCGCGCAGCCGGAACAGGGGCGCCGGTCCCAGAACCGTCCCCGCGGCCGGCGCGATCAGTTCTCCAAGTTCCCCCGCCACGGCTTCGGCGTCCGCGGCGTCCTCGGCCGAGCAGACCACGCGGATCAGGGACGCGAACGGCGGGTAGCTGAGCGCTTCCCGCCGGGCCAGCTCGTCGCTGAGAAAGCCCTCGGAGTCGTGACGAGCGGCGAAACGAATCGACCGGGCGTCAGGCGTGGTCGTCTGCACCAGCACGCGGCCGCCCGCGGAGCCCCGCCCCGCCCGCCCGGCCAGCTGGGTGATCAGGGCGAAGGTGCGCTCCTCGGCGCGGAAGTCGGGGAAGCGAAGCGTCTGATCGGCGTCCAGGACGACGCCGAGGCCGACGTCGGGAAAGTCGTGGCCCTTGGCCACCATCTGTGTTCCGACGAGAACGCCGGCCGGAGCCGCGGCAAACTGCTCCAGGGTGCGCGCTCGCTGCTTAAGGCCGCTCGCATCCGCGTCGAGTCGGAGCACGGGAAAGCCGGCCTGGCCCAGCGCAGCCGAAAGCTCGCGCTCGATGCGCTCGGTTCCGGCGCCATGCCGTGCGACCGCGACCGACGCACACTCCGGGCAGCGGCCGGGAACCGGCTCACGGTGGCCACAGTGATGACATGCGACGTGGCCGCTGTGATGGAGCACAAGCGCGACCTCGCAGTTGGGGCACATCCACACGCGCCCGCAGGATCGGCACGAGAGGAAGTTCGACCAGCCGCGGCGATTGAGCAGCACCACCGCCTTGCCGCTCGAGCGCCTGATGTCCGCGAGCGCCATCCGGGTCTCAGGATGCAGCGGATGGTGCTGGCCGCGCATGTCGAGGATCTCCACCGGCGGCAGCGGATAACCGTCGATCCGACCCCGCAGCTCCAGCCGGGGCAGCGACCGAAAGCTCTCCGGGCGCGGGGTGGCGCTCCCCACCACGAGCACGGCGCCGTGCTCGCGTGCCCGGTGCTCAGCAACGGTCCGAGCGTCGTAGCGGGGATCCCCCTCATGCTTGTAGGACCCCTCGTGCTCCTCGTCGACGATGACCAGGCCGATCCTCGACAGCGGTGCAAACACGGCCGACCGCGGCCCGACGCAGACCCCGGCCTCGCCACGGCACAGCCGCAGCCATTCGTCGTGGCGAGCGCCCTCGCTCATGCCCGAGTGCATGACCGCCACGACGTCGCCAAGGCGGGCCTGGAATCGCGCCAGCGCCTGCGGGGTCAGCGAGATCTCCGGCACGAGCACGATCGCGCTCGCGCCCGCCGCCAGCGTCGCGCTGACCGCCTGGAGGAAGATCTCGGTCTTGCCGGATCCGGTCACGCCGTGAAGCAGGAACTCCCGGGGTCGATTCCGATCGCCGCGCAGCGCGCCCAGAATCGCCTCGAGCGCGTGTCCCTGCTCCTGGTTGAGCGTCGGCGGTGAGCTGCTCACGCTGGAGAGGTGATGCTGGGCCGGCCGGCGCCGCATCGCCCGCGGAGCGAGGGAGACGAGTCCGCGGGTCTCGAGTCGCCTCAGCGCCGGAGTCCCCAGCTCCGCCGCCACCGTCGGTCCCCGGCGTTGGAGGTCGGCGAGCAGCGTGCGCTGGCGCTCGGTCAGCGCGTCGCCGGCGCTCAGCGCCCGCGTGCCCTCCCCCGTAAGCTCCGCCACCAGCGCCCGCTTCGGCCGGGCACCGGTCCTTGCACCGGGCGCGAGCACCAGCGACAGCGCGCGGGCAAACGTCGAGCAGTACTCCCGGGCCAGCCATCTGGCCAGCGACAGCAGATCCGCCGGAATGCCCACCGGCAGCACTGCGTCGGGTTCGGCCAGACGCTCGGGAGCGAGCTCGGAGCGCTCGGCGAGATCGACGACGATCCCGAATGCCTTGCGGCCACCAAACGGAACCCGCAGCAGCGAGCCGACCTCGACATGTGCCTGATCTTCACGGAGGCGATAGTCGAACGGACCCCGCACCGCCCGCGTCGAGGTCAGCGGCTCGACCCGGGCGATCAACGGCTCGCGCAGCAGCATGAATTGAGAGTGATCATGATGGCTGTCCCAGAGTAGATTGCGTCCCGGCGGGCAGATAGGCTGCGCCGGTGGACCCTGAGCCCGGCGAACAGATCTTCTTTCACGGCCACCCCTCGTGGCGCTCGATCCTCGGCTTCTACGTCAAGGGAATCGCCGCCAGCGTGCTGGTGGGCGCAGTGGTCGGCGTGATCACGCGCGTCAGCTCCGGCAAGGTGTCAGTCGCCGGGGTCGCGATCACCGTCGTCGCCTGCTGCGCGCTCGTGCTGGTCGCCGGCCTGATCAAGCGCATCCAGACGACGTACACGATCACCAACCGGCGTCTGACCATCGACGCCGGGATCCTCTCCCGGGAACTGCACGAGACGCGCCTCGCCCGGGTTCAGAACGTCGGCACCAAGCAGTCCCTGCTCGACCGCATTCTGAGAGTCGGCAACGTCGACTTCGACACGGCCGCGGAAGCCGGCTTTGACTTCGCGTTCCGCGGCGTCTCGAATCCGCACGCGATCGTGCGGACGGTCGATCAGGCGATCCGCGAGCTTCAGCAGAGCCCGCAGCTGTAGCGGCGCCGGCGCTGGTGGTCCCGAACCGGACCGCTCAGGCTTCGACGGCGCCGCCGAGGCCCGCCGCCGCTCGCAGCGCCTCTGCCTTGTCGGTCCGCTCCCACGTGAAATCGTGGTCGTCACGACCGAAGTGCCCATAGGCCGCTGTCTTCTGGTAGATGGGCCGGTGCAGCTTCAGGTACTCCCGGAAGGCTCCCGGACGCAGATCGAAGTGCTCGGAGATCAGCTCGAGAATCCGTCCGCGGCCGATCTTCTCGGTGCCGAAGGTCTCGACCATCACGGACACCGGATGGGCAACGCCGATCGCGTAGGCGACCTGCACCTCGGCCCGGTCCGCCAGACCCGCGGCGACGACGTTCTTGGCCACATAGCGAGCCGCGTAGGCAGCTGAGCGGTCGACCTTCGACGGATCCTTGCCGGAGAACGCACCGCCGCCGTGGCGGGCCATCCCCCCGTAGGTGTCGACGATGATCTTGCGTCCGGTCAGGCCGCAGTCGCCCATCGGGCCGCCGATCACGAACCGCCCCGTGGGATTGACGAGAAAGCCCTTGTGCAGCTTGCGCGTGTCGTAGAGGTCACTCGGCAGCACCGGCTCGATCACGTGTTCCCACAGGTCCTCTTTGATCAGCGGCTCGGCGCCCTCGCGGTGCTGGGTGGAGATCAGCAGCTTCTCGATCTCGACCGGGCGACCGTCGACGTAGCGGACCGTGACCTGGGTCTTGCCGTCCGGGCGCAGGTAGGGCACGATCTCCGCCTTGCGGACGTCGGCCAGGCGCTTGGCGAGCTTGTGCGCAAGCGCGATCGGCAGCGGCATCAGCTCATCGGTCTCATTGCTCGCGTAGCCGAACATCATCCCCTGGTCGCCGGCCCCGGCCAGATCCAGCTCATCGTCGTCGCCCGGGTCGGTGCGAGCCTCGTAGGCCTGGTTGACGCCCTGGGCGATGTCCGGGGACTGCTTGTCGATCGCGTTGATGACGGCGCAGGTGTGGCAGTCGAAGCCCATCTCGGCATTCGTGTAGCCGATTTTCTTAACCGTCTCGCGCGCGATCTCCTGGATATCCACGTAGGTGTCGGTGGTGATCTCGCCGGAGACGACCACGAGGCCGGTGTTGACGAGCGTCTCGCAGGCCACGCGCCCGGTGGGGTCATCGCGCAGCACCGCGTCGAGAACACCGTCGGAGATCTGATCGGCGATCTTGTCCGGATGGCCCTCGGTGACGGACTCGGAGGTGAACAGGTACTCGTTGTCGGAAAGCGTGGTCATGAGCTCTGGGGGAAGGTCTCCACGGTCGGAACGGCCTCCTCACCCCAAGGTGGAGGAGCGGGCTGAAGTCGAGACAGGGTAGCGACCTCCCCCGTAGCGGGTGGCCTGGGGTTCGCTCAGGCGGCGACGCCGCGAGTCGCCATCCCGCGGCGCTCGTTGCGTTCGACGAAGTCGATGATCGCCGGGATTCCCTCGAGGCGGTAGCGCTCCCGCAGACGATTCTCCACGTAGTAGGCGTAGTCGCGGGTCACCAGTGCGTGGGAATTGACCTGGATCGAGAACCGCGGCGGCCGCTCGGCCGTCTGGGTCATGAACAGCAGCTTGAGGCGCTGCTGCGTGCGGCGGCGGCCGCTCGGCGGCTGTCGCGCCGCCACGACCTCGGACAGGAAGCGGTTTAGCTGCGGGGTCGGGATCCGCGTCCGGCTGCGCTCACCCAGTCCCACCGCTTCCACCAGCAGCCGCTCGACGTGTCGACCCGTCTTGGCACTGGCCGTCAGCACCCGCGGGCGCAGACGCAGCTTGCGATGGGCATGAGCGCGCTCGTGGTCAAGGTCGAATTCGTCGGTCAGGTCCCACTTGTTGAGCACCAGCGCGGTCGCACACCCGGTCTTCATGGCCAGCTCGGCCACCCGCAGGTCCTGCGCGGTGATCCCGTCGGTGGCGTCGCAGACCACGAGGGCGACGTCCGCGCGCTCGGCGGCCCGGCGAGAGCGCAGAGCGGTGTAGTACTCCACCGACTCGCCGACCTTGGCCTGCCGCCGCAGCCCCGCGGTGTCGACCAGCACGAGGTTCTGGCCCTCGAAGGTCATCGGCAGGTCGATCGCGTCCCGGGTGGTGCCGGCGACGGGTGAGACGATCACCCGCTCCGCGCCGAGGAACTTGTTGACCAGCGAGGACTTGCCGACGTTGGGACGGCCGATCAGCGCCAGGCGGATGGCGTCGTCAGGTTCCGGCTCCCCCACCTGCTCCGGCGCGGCCTCGACGATCCGGTCGAGCAGGTCGCCGATGCCGAGGCCTTGCGCGGCGGAAACGGCGACGGGCTCGCCGAAACCGAGCGAGTGAAATTCCGCGGCCAGCGGCTGATCTGCCGCGGTGTCGATCTTGTTGGCCGCCACGACGACCGGGAGTCTGCCCCGGCGCAGCAGGTCCGCCATCTCCCCGTCGCCGGGCCGGAGCCCGGCTCTGGCATCGACCACGAACACGACGACCGACGCGTCAGCCAGCGCCGAACGCGCCTGGGACTGGATCTGGCGGGCGAGCTCGTCGCGGTCGTCGAGGTCGACGCCTCCGGTGTCGATCAGCGTCAGGGGTCGCCCGTTCCAGTCGGTTTGGAGCTCCTTGCGGTCCCGGGTGATTCCCGCGCGCTCGTGCACGACGGCCTCACGTGATCCGGTGAGGCGGTTCACGAGCGAGGACTTGCCGACGTTGGGATATCCGACGATTGCCACTTTCATTGGTCTCCCGAGGCTAGTCGGTGCCGTTCCCGCATGAGCTCGGCCACTTTCGCCACCACCTCGTCGAGGCCCAGCCCGGTGGTGTCGAGCACCACGGCGCCGGGTGCGGGCGCCAGCGGCGAGAGCTCACGCGTGCTGTCACGCTGGTCGCGGATCTGCTGCTCGGCCAGCACCGTCGCGGCGTCGGCCCCGAGCTCGGCCGCGCGGCGGCGGGCTCGCTCGTGCGGATCGGCGGTGAGGAACACCTTCAGCTCTGCCTGCGGCGCCACCACGGTGCCGATGTCCCGGCCCTCCGCGACCCAGTCGCCGTCGCTCAGCATCCGCCGCTGCTGAGCCACCATCGCCTCGCGCACCGCGGGCTCGCTGGCCGCCCGGGACGCGGCTTCGGACACCTCCGGCGTCCGGATCTCCGCGCTCACGTCCCGGCCGTCGAGCCGCACGCCGTCCCCAAGCTCGATCTTCACCGAGCCGGCGACCGCCGCCGGCTCGGCGCCGGCTCGCAGCGCGGCGAGCGCCACGGCCCGGTACATGGCCCCCGAATCCAGGTAGGTGAACCCGAGCTCGCCGGCCACGGCGCGGGCCACGGTTGACTTCCCCGCCCCCGCCGGCCCGTCGATCGCGACGACCATCTAGTGCCTCGTCGTGATGCTGGACGGACGCGCACTTATTCCCGGTATGCGGGAATAAGTGCGTATCGGCGCGCATCGGGGCACGAGCTACCCCACCAGCGTGGCGATGTCGTCGGCGAAGCCGGGATAGGACACCGCGGCCGCCTCCATGCCCGCGACCTCCACGCCCTCCTGAGAGGCCAGCCCGGCGACCGCGCCCAGCAGCGCCAGCCGATGATCGCCGTGGGCGTCGATCTGCCCGCCGCGCAGGCCGCCGGTGCCGCGGACGACGAAACCGTCCTCGGTCGCCTCGATGTCGCCGCCGAGCCCGCGCAGGCCCTCGACGACGGTGGCGATCCGGTCCGATTCCTTGATCCGCAGCTCACCCGCCCCGCGGACGGCGGTCTCGCCTTCGGCGAAGCAGCCCAGCAGCGCCACCAGCGGAAGCTCGTCGATGGCCAGGGGCACTTCGTGGGGCTCGACCGTGGTTGCTTCGATCGCCGCGCTGCTGACGTCCAGGTCGGCCACCGGTTCCTGCGCGCCGAAGCTGTCGACCGGTTCGAGCTCTCCGAGCACGATCGCGCCCATTCGCTCGAGGATCCGCAGAAAGCCGGCGCGGGTCCAGTTGACCCCCACGCCCTCCAACACCAGCCGTGACCCTGAGACCAGCACCCCGGCTGCGATCAGGAAGGCCGCCGAGGACAGGTCGCCGGGCACGTCGATCGTGTCGAGCTCCAGCTCATCGGCGTTGCTGACGCTGGTGCGGAATCCGTCCGCCGCGTCACCGCTGCGCTGTACCCCGGCCCCGGCCGCCAGCAGCATCCGCTCGGTGTGGTCACGCGTGGGCACCGGCTCGATCACGGTCGTGGTCTCGGTGACCAGACCGGCCAGCAGCACGGCGGACTTGACCTGGGCGCTGGCGATCGGAAGCTCGTACTCGATGCCCTGCAGCGCCGTCCCGTGCACGGTGAACGGCGGATAGCGACCATCGGTGGCCTCGATCCGGGCCCCCATCATGCGCAGCGGCTCGGCGACGCGGTCGATCGGCCGGCGGCGGATCGAGCTGTCGCCGTCGAGGACGAAGCTGCCG
>DATCPD010000216.1:0-6188 GCA_036564325.1 Solirubrobacteraceae bacterium
CCCGTCGCGCAGCGTGACCGCGGCGACGGCGATCGGGTGCTGGGCACCGTCCGGCAGCACCCCGTAGGCGACGGCCAGATCGATGGCGGGGAGGTCGCCGAGGGCGTCACGGATCGGGACGGTGAACGCCGGGCCGTCGGCGGTCAGGACGACATCGCCCATGCTGTCGACCCGCCACAGGTCGCCGTCACCGTCGCGGCGGAACAGATCGCCGGTGGTCACCCACGCATCCTCGCGCGAGAACACGCCGCGCAGTGGGGTGCTGCTGGTCTGGTCGCTGCGCCGCATCCGGGCAAGCAACAGACCGACCTCGTCGACGGCGCATTCTCGGGCGAATCCGTCCGGCGTCAGGATCAGCTTGCGGGCGGCGATGTCATAGGCCGCAACCCGTACCTCGGCGCTGCCGGGAAGCGGCCGCCCCATCGCCCCCGGCTTGGATCCGCTGACATTGACGAGAATCGCCCCGGTTTCGGTGGCCGCGTAGAACTCCAGCACGCGGGCGGGCTTGAACCGCTCCTGCACCCGGCGCCACAGTCCTCTCGGCATGCCCGACCCGATGAACAGCCTGACCGGATGATGGCGTTCCCCGGGCTGCGGCGGAGCCTGCACGAGGTCGTGAAGCATCGTCCAGGTGTAGGCCGCGACGGTGACGCCGTAGCGCCGGACCTCCTCCCAGAACGTGCTCGGGTCGAAGGTGGTGCCGACCGCCAGGCGCGCGCCGCCGGCGACGGCGCCGCCGATGCTCATCATCAGCCCGGACGGGTGGTAGAGCGGCGTGATCGAGTAGACGGTGTCCGAGCTCGAGAGCGCCGCCGAGGAGGCGGTGCCGAACGCCGACAGCGCCCATCGCCGATTGCTGATCCGGCTCATCCGGGTGCGAGCCCCCTCGCCGGTGAAGAGGATGAACGCCAGGTCGCTCGCGCGGCCGGGGTCCCGGCGGTACCAGCGCGGCAGCTGCACGGTGTCAGGGTCGATCTGCTCCATGTCGGTGGTCAGCGGCACACCGAGTTCACGCGGGCCGCCGCCGCCGCCGAGAACGAAGGTGTGGAGCTTCCCGAGGCCGGCGGCCAGCGGCACACGCTCGGGGTCGGCGACGATCCGGGTCACCTGTCCGAGCTCGGCCTCCCGTGCCGTGTCGCCGTCGGGCCGCAGCATCACCGCAACCGCCCCGAGCCGGTTGATCGCCACGACCAGCGCCAGCGCACTGGGGCGCGGGCCCATCAGCACCCCGACGTGCTCCCCCTGCCGCACGCCGATCGAGATCAGCCCACGCACCACGTTGTCGATCCGCTCGTTCGTCTCCCGCGCACTGTAGGCACGGTCCTCGAACAGGAAGAAGACGTCGTCGGGGGCCTTGCGCCGGCGCTCGTCGACAAGCAGGCCGAGAGAGATCCGGGTGCTCGGCTGGATCTGCTCAAGGCGGGCCAGGCGCGGCAGTTGCCCGGCGGTCTCGCGCGCCAGCTCACGCACGGTACGCACCGTTCGCGAGGCGGTGCCAACCGCGGATCGGGCCATTCCGGTGCCGACCGCGCCGGCCAGCTCCAGGCCGTACACCATGCGGTTGCCGACCTCGGGTGAGACCTCGACCGACGGTCCGTCGTCGGGCACCGGGACGACCTCGTCGGGCAGCTGTCCGTCGCCGGCCCGCCACCGGGCCCACCCGGCCACGGCCGGCCACGTGATCGTGTTGGAGGCTGAGCCGACGACGAGCCCGAAGTGCCCGGCCCGCAGCGCGAGCTCGTACACCTCGGCCTGCGGCGCCGCCAGCCGAATGGCGCGGACGCCGGCGGCCGGGGCGATCTCGTCGACCGTGCCGACGACCGACAGGATCGGTGTCCCGATGTCAGCGAGCGTGAGCAGACGATCCTCGATCACGAACCCGCCCTCGAGCATCCGGTTGTGGGCGATGAACTGGCGCAGGAAGTCGGCCATCGCGGGGCCCGGCCAGGCCACCCAGCCATCGGCCTCGAGGAACCGGCGCTGGCCTTCACGTGGCAGGAGCGCCTCGCGGTCGTGCAGTCGCAGGATGAAGTCGACGCGGCTGCGCATCGATTTGACCGGGTCGAGCAGCCGGAACCCGGTTCGGCTGGCCCACGCCGGCAGTGCCCAACCGCGGAACACCCGGTCGGCGAGAACCCCAGCCAGACCGGCGGCGAACTGCTCGGGGATTCCGAACGGCATCGCCAGCCGGGTGTCGACCGGGCTGCCAAAGGTGATCAGCGAGCTCAGACCCTGATTGCGGCGGTAGGCCGCCGTCTGGTAGACGAACATCCCGCCCTGCGAGTAGCCGGCCAGGTTGACATCCAGGCCCGTGGCCGCATGCACGCGGTCGACGGCGTCGGAGACCGCGAGCACGTGGTCGGCCAGGGTTCGCTCGAGTCCCCCCTCCTCGCGCTCCGGCGCGCCGAAATCGACCACCCACGGATCGACCCCATGCTGGCGCAGCAGGGTGACGGCGCTGGTGCTCGGGGACACGTCGTAGACCTCGGCCGCGAGCATCATCGGCGGCACCAGCAGCACCGGCGGACCCGGGCGCTTGCTGGTCCCCGGGTAGTAGTGGCGCAGGCGGTACACCCGCTGCTCGCTCGCCACCTCGTACGGCGAGGGCTCCTCGTCCGTCGTCAGGCCGCCGAAGCGCGCCACCTCGAGCGCGTTCTGCGCCGCGGCGCCGAGTCGGCCGACGGGCGCGGTGATCGTCTTCGGCAGCAGGTTCACGGACGCATATCTTCGCTGATCCGCACCCTCGCAGGGCACCTGGAGCGGCTATTGTCCTTCTGCCAACAACGGAGTGCCGGAGGCCGAACATGCTGAGCTTGGACCTGCAGACCGTCGAGCTGAAGATCGCCGATCGGATTGCCTGGGTCATCCTCAACCGTCCCGACGCGCTGAACGCGTGGACGAGCCAGCTCGGCGAGGAGATGCTCACCGCGCTCAACCACGCGGCCGCGGATCCCGACGTGCGAGCGATCGTGTTCACCGGCGCCGGCCGGGCCTTCTCCTCCGGGGCGGATCTCAAGGCCGGCGGGGAGTTCACCGAGCACGGGGGGCCCGACGTGCTGGGCCGCCTGCGCGCGGTCTACAACCCGCTGATCCTGCGCTTGCGCACCGTCGAGAAGCCCGTGATCGCGGCCGTCAACGGCCCCGCGGTCGGCATCGGCTGCTCGCTGGCCCTGGCCTGCGATCTGATCGTCGCGGCGGAGTCGGCGTACTTCCTGCTCGCCTTCGTCAACATCGGCCTCGGGCTCGATGGCGGCGCCTCGATGACGCTTCCGGCACGGGTGGGGCACGCGCGCGCGTTCGAGATCGCCTATCTGGGCGAGCGGATCCGCGCCGGGCAGGCCGCCGACTGGGGGCTGATCAACCGCGTGGTCGCCGATGCCGAGCTACAGGGAGCGGTTACCGAGCTCGCGGCCCGGCTCGCCGCCGGCCCTCCAGGCTCCTACGCCAGCATCAAGCGGACGATCAACCACCACTCGTACGCCGGCTTCGACGAGCTGCTCGACCTCGAGGCGGTGACCCAGCAGGAGCGGGCCGAGTCCTCTGACTTCATGGAGGGCGTGCTGGCCTTCATGCAGAAGCGCCCGCCGGAGTTCACGGGTTCCTGAGCTGGGTAGGCTACGGCCGTGGCGATGAATCTGGCCGGCATCCTGACCCAAGCCGCTGAACGGGACGGCGACCACGTCGCCATCAAGCTCGACGACGCCGAGCTGACCTACAAGCAGCTTGACGGCGCGAGCGCCCACGTGGCCGGGCTGCTGCGCGAGCACAAGTTCGAGCCCGGCGATCGCGTCGGAATCATGCTCCCCAACGTTCCGCATTTCGCCGTCGTCTACTACGGCGTGCTGCGCGCCGGAGGCGTCGTCGTGCCGATGAACGTGCTGCTCAAACGGCGCGAGGTGGCGTTCTATATCGAGGATTCGGGTGCCAAGATCCTGTTCGCGTGGGAGGACTTCGCCGATGATTCCCAGGGGGGCGCCGAGAAGGCCGGCGCCGAGTGCATCCTCGTGGAGATGACCGGCTTCCAGGACCTGGTCGGCGCGGCTGACCCGGTCACTGAGGTCCACGACACCGACGATGACGACACCGCGGTGATCCTCTACACCTCGGGGACCACCGGCACCCCGAAGGGCGCGGAACTGACCCACCAGAGCCTGGCTCGCAACGCGGAGATCGCGAGCGGACTGTTCGACCTCGGCGCGGACAGCGTGGTGCTCGGCGCGCTCCCGCTGTTTCATTCGTTTGGCCAGACCTGCTCGATGAACGCGACGATCACCGCCGGCGGGACGCTGACGCTGATTCCCCGCTTCGACCCGGCGAAGGCGCTTGAGATCATCCAGCGCGACCACGTCAACGTCTTCCTGGGCGTGCCGACGATGTACGGGGCGATGCTCCACTGCTCTCAGCGCGAAGACTTCGACATGTCGACCCTGGAGGTGTGCGCCTCGGGCGGCTCGGCGATGCCGGTCGAGCTGATGCGCGGGTTCGAGGAGGCGTTCGGATGCAAGGTGCTCGAGGGCTACGGCCTGTCGGAGACCTCTCCGGTGGCCTCGTTCAACCACCCGGACAAGGAGCGCAAACCGGGCTCGATCGGCACGCCGATCGACGGCGTGGAGATGCAGGTCGTAGACGACGACGGGAAGCCGGTGGATCAGGGCGAGGTCGGCGAGATCGTGATCCGCGGTCACAACGTGATGAAGGGCTACTGGAACCGTCAGGACGCCACCGATGAGTCGATCCGCGATGGCTGGTTTTACTCCGGCGACATGGCGACGGTCGACGAGGACGGCTATTTCTTCATCGTCGACCGCAAGAAGGACATGATCATCCGCGGCGGCTACAACGTGTACCCCAGGGAGATCGAAGAGGTCCTGTACGAGCATCCGTCCGTGCGTGAAGCCGCGGTCCTGGGGATTCCGCACGATGAGTACGGCGAGGAGGTCGGCGCGGCGGTGGCGCTCAAGGAGGGCGAGGAGGTCAGCGCCGAAGAGCTGCGCGACTACGTCAAGGAGCAGGTCGCCGCGTACAAATATCCGCGGCGCGTGTGGTTCGTGGACGATCTGCCCAAGGGTCCGACCGGGAAGATCCTCAAGCGCGAGATCGATCCACCTGAAGGCGCTTGACCGAGGCCTGCCAGATCCGCCCGGCGCGGCAGCAGGACACCGGGCTGCTGCTCAGCATGATCCGCGAGCTCGCCGAATACGAGCGGGCCGCCGACCGGGTGCTCGGCACCGAGGAGCTGCTGGCCGCCGCCCTGTTTGATCCACCGCCGGCGGCGGAGGCGGTGATCGCCGCGATCGAGGGGGAACCGGTCGGGTTCGCGCTGTTCCACGGAACGTTCTCCACCTGGCTGTGCCAGTCCGGCATCTGGCTCGAGGACCTCTACGTGAGGCCGGAGCACCGAGGCAGCGGAGTCGGCCGCGCGCTGATCACCCACGTCGCGCGGCTGGGCGTGCAGCGCGGGTGCGGCCGCGTCGAATTGTCGGCGCTGGACTGGAACACTCCGGCGCTGCAGTTTTACGACCGGCTCGGCGCCACGCGTCTGGACGACTGGAAGGGATTCCGCTTCGAAGGTGACTCGCTGCATCGGCTGGCCGACGATGCCCGCGGTGAGCCAGCCGGCAGCTGAGCCTCCCGCGGTTTCGGTCTGGACGATCGCGCGGGAGTGGACTCGGATCGGAGTCACGGGGTTCGGCGGTCCGCCCACGCACATCGCCCTGTTCCGGCGCCTGGTCGTCCAGCGGCGGAAGTGGATGACCGAGCCGGAACTCGAGGCGGCAATCGCCGCGTGCAACCTCCTCCCCGGCCCGGCCTCGACCCAGCTGGCCATCTTCTGCGCGCAGCGACTCCGCGGCAGCGCCGGTGCCGTCGTCGGTGGCCTCGGCTTCATCCTCCCCTCGGTGATCGCGGTCACCGCGCTCAGTGCTGCCTTCCTGGCGCGCTCACCACCCGATTGGATCCGGGGGGCCGGCGCCGGGGCGGGCGCGGCCGTCGCCGCGGTGGCGGTACGGGCGGGCGTCGACCTGCTGATCCCGAGCTGGAGGCGAGTGCAGCATGCGGTCCGGTTGCGGTCCCGCTGGCTGGGTTACGTGATCGCCGGCGCGGTCGGCGCGGCGACCGTCGGCGCCTACCTCGTGCTGGTGCTGCTGGCCTGCGGCCTGATCGAGCGCTCCGTGGTAGGGCGGGCCGCC
>DATCPD010000231.1:0-6731 GCA_036564325.1 Solirubrobacteraceae bacterium
CCAGCGCTTCCAAAGCCTTTACAGCGACAGCGAACGGCCGCACGCGCCGCCGCTGCCGGATCCGCTGATAATGCGCAACCTGATGGCCGTCATCCGGCGCGAGCGCCCGGAGGTCATTCACGGTCACAACTGGCTGGCCCAGTCGGTGATGCCCCTGAAGCGCAGCTCGGGGAGCTCGCTGGTGCTGTCCCTGCACGACTACAGTCTTATCTGCGCCACGAAGCGGTTCGTGTACGCGGACCAGCCGTGCAGCGGACCGGGCCCGATCAAGTGCGTGCGGTGCGCGTCCGCGCACTATGGTCGGGTCAAGGGCACGTCGGTGGCCCTGGGGACGCGAGCGATGCGGCCGTTGGCGTTGTCGACGGTGGACATGTTCCTGCCTGTAAGCAACGCCGTTGCGCTGAACACGGGACTCCCGCAGCTCGGTGCCCGGTGGCAGGTGCTGCCTAACTTCCTCTCCGAGGAGTCGCTGCTCGGCGAGGCGAACGACTCCCCGCACCGCCTTCCCGAAGACGGCTTCACGCTGTTCGTTGGAGACCTGGTCCGCGACAAGGGCGTCGAGCTCCTGCTCGACGCCTACGCCGAGCTGCCCGACGCGCCGCCGCTGGTGCTCATCGGCCGGCCCCTCTCCCCCAGGCTCTCCTCCCCGCCCCCCAACGTCGTGGTGCTGGGCCCTCGCCCTCACTCCGAGGTCATGGCGGCGTGGCGCCGCTGTGGCCTCGGAGTCATCCCGTCCATCACCGAGGAGGCGTTCCCCGTCGTCGCGCTGGAGGCAATGGCGACGGGGCGCCCGCTGGTCGCCGCGGATCACGGTGGCCTCCCCGAGATCGTGGCCGACGGCGAGACCGGCCTGCTCGTGGCGCCGGGCGACCCCGCCGCCCTACGAGGCGCCCTGCATCGTCTGCACTCCGACCCGGAGCTGTGCGGGCGCATGGGCCGGGCGGCGCGCCAGCGCGTCAGGCGCTTCACACCGGCAACTGTGGTGCCGCAGCTCGAGGACGTCTACAGGCGGGTGACCGCCTCCCGCGGCCTGAGCGAGGGAGCAGCGGCTGGAGCACAGGCTGCACGGTCGAGGTGATGCTGACGACGACGGCGTCGAGCCCGGTGGCCGAGGTCTCGGCGGAGCGCGTCGCGGGCGGGGATCGCCGCCTGAGCCTCGGTCGCCTCCCCGCGCTGGCGCTGGCCAGTGCCTCCGGACTAGCGCTCGTGTCGGTGGCGGATGCCCTGTCCCGCAGCGGCCGGCCCCATGCTGAGCTGCTGTTCTGGCTCGGTCTTCTTGTCATCTTCGTCCCGATCGTCGACCGCCTGGCGTCGACCGCGCCACGGCGTGGTGAACGCGTCGCCCTGCTCCTGCTGCTTGGGGTCGCGTTGTATCTCGTCAAGGTGCTGCGCGACCCCTTCGCCTTCACCACTGCCGACGAGCCGCTCCATCAGTACAACGTCCTGCAGATCCTGCACTCGCATGCGCTCTTCGGCTCCAATCCGATCCTCCATGTAACCCCGTTGTACCCGGGTCTCGAGAGCGTCACCGCGGCGCTGTCATCCGCCAGCGGCGTGTCAACGTTCGCGGCGGGTCTGGTGGTGATCGGCGTCGCCCGCGTGATCCTCACCCTCACTCTGTTCCTGCTGTACGAGACCGTGACCGGATCGGGACGCCTCGCCGGACTGGCCACCGCTCTCTACGCAGCGAATCCGCACTACCTGTTCTTCAGCGCCTCGTTCTCCTACGAGTCGTTGGCGTTGCCACTCGCCCTGCTGGCCGCCTTCGCCGTGGTACGTGCTCGGCCGCCCTCCGGTGCGGCGCTTCGTGGATGGGGGATCGTGGCCGTAGCGGCCATCCTCGCCGTGGTGGTGACACATCACATAACCTCGTACGGCTTGGTCGCTCTGCTCCTGGCGGTCTGCCTGGTGCCCCAGTCCTGGTGGCACGCGCGGCCATGGCGGCCGTGGGTTTTCGCGGCCACCGCCGTCGCCGCCACCGGGGCATGGCTGTTGTTCGTGGCCAGCCGCACAGTCGGCTACTTGTCGCCGGTGATCACGAACGCGATCGCGGAGACGTTCCAAACGGCCGCGGGCGAGTCGGCCACCCGGGGGCTGTTCAGCTCAGGCACGGGGCAGGGGCAGGTGGCGCCGGCCTGGGAGCACCTGGTCGGGATCGGGTCGGCGCTGATCATCGTGGCGGCCCTGCCGCTTGGGCTCCTGGTGCTCTGGCGCCTTTACCGGGACCAGCCCCTCGTGGTGGTGCTGGGATGTGCGAGCGTCGCGTACGTGGGCACGCTGCCCCTCCGCTTGGTGCCCGCCGCGTGGGAGACCGCCGCCCGCGCGTCCGAGTTCCTGTTCGTCGGCGTGGCGCTTGTCGTCGCCCTCGCTGCCTTCGAGGCGCTGGACCGCTTGTGGATGTGGGCGCCGAGCCTGAGCCATGTCGCCGCCTGGGCCGCCGCCGGCGTCCTCCTCGTCGGTGGTGTGATCTCGACTTCGACGAGCGCGGATCGACTGGCGCAGCCCTACCGCGTCTCGACGGCGGGCGCCGACGTCGACCCCCCCGGGGTGGCAGTCGCCCGCTGGGCGCGCGAGGTGCTCGGGCCGGGACGACCCATGGCCGCCTATGACGCAGATGCACGCTTGCTCATGGTCTACGGGCGGGAGTACGCCTTCACCGCCTCGAATTTTGACATCAAGTCCGCACTGGAGACGCCCATGCTGCACCGCTGGCAGCTCGACTTTCTGCGCCACGACGGCATCCGCTACGTGGTGGTCGATGCGCTCAGAGCAAGCGCGAACACGAGCGCCGGGTACTTCTTTCCCCGGCACCCCATCGGGCCACACGACCGCTTTCCTGCTGCCGCGGTGACGAAATTCGAGCGCGCTGGAGCGCAGCGCATCTATGACAACGGCAACATTGTCGTCGACGACCTGAAGGGGGTGAGCGATGCGGCTGTGGTTCCGTGAGCTGGTTCTCCCGGTCCTCGCCGCAAGCTGCGGCGCGGCCATCCTCGTGCTCTCCGCTGGCTCGCCGGCCCGAGTGATCGCCGGCGTCGCGCTTGTCCTCATCCTTCCGGGCGCGGCCCTTGGGCGTGCCGTGCTGCCACGCGGAGAGCGGATCCCAGAGCATTTGTTGGTCGCGTTGGGAGCGAGCGCGGTCCTAGTGGCGCTCGGGGCAATCGCTCTGGATGTGGTAGGCATCCCCTTGGAGCCAACCGTCTGGGCGCCCGTGCTGGTGATTCTCACGGTGGTCGGGTCCGCCCTGGGAACCCTCCGAGCTGGGGCCGCAGCAAGGGACAGGGGCTTGCGCTCGAAATGGACGGGGCTCCGACTGGCACCCGTTCGGCCGACCGAAGCGCTCATGATCGGAACCTCGCTCGCGCTGATCGCCGGTGCCCTGCTGCTCGGCACGACGCCGCTGCGGGCGCCCGGCGGTAGCGCGGGCTCCACCGCGCTATGGATCGAGGCCAACGGCGCGCGGCGTGCGGCGGCGATCGCCCGCAGCGGCGATCTGCAGACCGCTCGCTACGAGCTGTCCGTCACGGTGGACGGGCGCACGGTCGCCGCCGCGCCGAGCTTCAGGCTCGCCCCCGGCGAGCAGCACCGTGTCCCCGTCCCGCCACCTCTACGCGCCGGAGCGCGCGTTGGGGCGCTGCTCTACCGGCTCGATCACGGAGCGCGTCGCCTCTCCCGACGGGTCGATCTGACGCTCGGGAGCGTGCCCCTCGCCTCCGCGGCAACGGGCCCATGAGCCAGCCAGTCGCCGTCGACATCGTGATCGACAACTACAACTACGGCCGCTTCCTCAAGGCGGCGATTGACAGCGCGCTCGCACAGCGCCACCCCCACAGTCGCGTGATCGTCGTCGACGACGGCTCTACGGACCACTCGCGCGAGGTGATCACTGGCTACGGGGATCGCATCACCACCGTCTTCAAGGAGAACGGCGGTCAGGCCTCGGCCTTCAACGCCGGGTGGGCACAGTGCCGCGGCGACGTCGTGATCTTCCTCGACGCCGACGATGTGCTGCTTCCGGACGTGGCGGCGCGGGTCGCCGCTGTGTTCGCGGCGGCACCGGAAGCGGTAAAGGTCCAATACCGGATGGCGGTGATCGACGAGGCCGGCCAGCCGACGGGGGTGCTCAAGCCGCCCCGCTACGTTCGACTGCCGACGGGGAACTTACGCCGCAGCCAGCTGATCTTCCCTTTCGACCTCCCGTGGACGGGAAACAGCGCGTTTTCGACCGTGGCGCTGAGGCGCATCCTGCCCATCCCGGAGCGCGAGTTCGCCACGAGCGCGGACTGGTACTTGAAGCACCTGGTCCCGCTGCTGGGCGATGTCGTGTCGCTGCAGGACGTTTGCGTCTGTTATCGCGTTCACGGCTCGAACAGCTATGAGCCCGCCCACGCGACGCTCGATATGCATCACGTCCGCCAGAACGTCCGCTATGCGGCCGCCACACGCCGCCATCTGCGACGCATGGCCGCCGAGCTGGGACTGACGCTTCCACCGGGGCCGATCCTCTCGGTTTCCGACCTGGCCAATCGGCTGACATCCCGGAAGCTCGAGCCGGACGCCCACCCACTTCCGGGCGACCGCGTCGGTAGGCTCGCCTTGGGCGGCGCGATCGCGGCCGTGCGTCGCTTCGACGTACGCTGGCCGATGAAGCTGATGTTCATCGGATGGTTCGCTGCGATGGCGCTTGCGCCACGCCGGGCGGCAGCGGCTCTCGCTGTGGTGTTCCTCTTCCCAGAGCGTCGCCGCCGGATCAACCGGCTGCTGTGGATGCTCACCAGACAGGCAGGGCGGCCGCGCGAAGGTGGCGGCTAGTGCCAGATCGCGATCCGGCGCCTACCGCGATCGGCGTCGTGATCCCGACCTTCGAGCGCTGCGTCTGGCAACCGAACGGTGGGCGCCGTCTATGAGCTACTCAGTGACCCGCAGGTGAGTACGCACGGGCGGCCGTAAGATGAACCGCAACGCACTCCTGCGCCGCGCCGACTGGCGCTTCCTGGTGGGTATGCCGGAGCCGCAGCGTGCCTACTGTCCGGTCCCAGGGCCGCTGCGGAAGGCCGTTCAGACGGTGGCGGCCCGGCTCCTCGACGAGCCGGCGCCAGGCGAGTGCGACCTCGTCGTCCTGCGCCATCCGGGCGCCCGCCGGCTGAAGCGCGCATGCGCGGCCCTCGCGCCCGGCGGAGCCCTCTACGTCGAATGGTGGCATCCAGTCCCAGGCGGCGGCGCGACCGTGCGCAGGCGACTCGAGGCGGCCGGCGTCGAGCAGGTCGCCTGCTACTGGCCATGGCCGCCGCCCCGCCGCCGGACGCCCCAGGTCTGGCTGCCTATCGAGACGCGCGAGGCCGTCAGCTGGTTCCTCGACACGCGTCCGCGCCCGCGCCGGCGGCTCACACGCATCGCGGTAGCCACCCAACGCTGGCTGTGGCGCTCGCTCTGGCGACTCGGTCTCCTGGCTCCGATCTGTGCGGCGGCGCGGAAGCCATCGTCCTCGGCAGCGGCTGGCGACGAGACCCTGCCGGTGAAGCGCCGAGCCGGAGAACCTGGGGGGTCGCTGCCGGCGATCCTGGCAGCCCATCACCGCGCCTGGGGACTGGACGGCACCGGGGACGGCGCCGGGTGCCTGCTGATCGCCGCAGGGCAAAGCCCGCGCAACAAGCTCGTCGCTCTGACCTTCAGCTCCGGCCGGCACGAGCCGCAGATCGCGCTCAAGCTGCCTCGGGTGGCGGAGGCCGAAGCCGGCCTGGAACGCGAGGCATCCGTCCTGCGCGCCGTCCATGCGGACGGTGCGCGGGATGGCATCCCGCGCCTCGTCGCGCGCGCGACGATCGCCGGCCGGGTGGCCCTCGCCGAGAGCGTCGTGACCGGCCGGCTGCTGCTGGACGTGCTGCTTCCGGAGACGCACCGCCCACTCTCGCTCAAGGTGACGGACTTCCTGGCCGACCTCGCAGCCACCCCGTCGCCGCGTCGCTCCACCGCCTGGCGCGAGGGTGTGGCGGAGGTCGCCCTGCAGGCCCTTTCGCCACCCGAGCAGCAGCGCGCTCGCGCGATCCTCTCCGGTCTAGGCGCGCTTCCCGAAGTCTGCGAGCAGCGGGATTGCTCGCCCTGGAACGTGCTCGCTCAGCGCGACGGGGCAATAGCGATGCTGGACTGGGAGTCGGCCGAGTGGCGCGGGGTCCCCGGACTCGACCTCCTGTACTTCCTGACCTACGCCGCGTTCTTCGTCGATCGGACGATGCACACCGGTCAGGAGCTCGCCTCCTACCGCCGCATGCTGACTCCGTCCAGCTCCACGGGCAGTGTGTACGTGGAGTGCACGGCGGCCTATGCGGAGCGCGTCGGTCTCGACCCGTCCACGCTCGAGCCCCTGCGACTGCTGTGCTGGCTCGTCCACGCCCGGTCGGCCCAACTGCGCGAGGAGGGTGAGACGATGGGCGCGCCCGAGGGCGGCTTGCTGTTCCTCGAGCTCGCGCGGGACGAGCTCGCCCGCCAGGATCGGACGGGGCAAGGGACACGGCGGCCATAGAGCCAAATGTCGACGATCGCACGCCATCTCATGCGCAGCACCGCAAGCAACGTCGCGGGGCAGGTCGTAGTACTGGGCGTCTGGTTCGCGCTGACGCCGTTCATGGTCCACCGGCTCGGCGCGGCGAACTACGGCTTGTGGGTCCTGGTCGCTTCCCTGGTCGCCTACGGCAACCTGCTGGATCTCGGCGTAGGCGCCGCGGTGACCAAGT
>DATCPD010000263.1:0-1677 GCA_036564325.1 Solirubrobacteraceae bacterium
CTCATGCACTATTCCCATTCACTAAACGCGAAGGGGCTCCAGGCGTCAGGCAAACAAAAAATGGGACTCCTCGTCGTTTGGGGGTGAATCCGGGGAGGCGGGGCCGTTGGCCGTTTGATGTGACGGATGCCGGCCCCTGGCCGGCGATCATCGCCAGATAGCGGAGCCGAAGCCCGGGTCAAGCGGCCGAATCTCCTGCAAGCGCAGGGTTCCGCGGAGCCGGTCGTGTGGCGGTGACTGCCGCTTGACGCGCGGCGCGCGGCTCCGCTACCTCGCTTGCGCCTGGGCTCTGCAGGAGGTCTCGCAAGTTGCGCGCGTGCCGGGCGACCCGCCGCCGCCCCGACTTCGGCAGGCTGCTGGCTGTTGAGTTCAAGCGGTCTGCGAAGGAGGGCGACGTGCGGGTCACGACGGCATTCAACCGGATGCTCGGGCTTCCGGGCGCCTGGGTGAGGGATGTGGAGTTCGGCGAGCAGGCGGTGATCGTCACTGTCGCGTTACGCCGCAAACGGCCGGTCTGCTCGGGCTGCGGAGCGCGCGGGCTGAAGGTCAAGGATCACCGCGTCAAGCGCTGGCGGCACTTGGATGCCGGCGGGGTGCGCTGCCACATCGAGTGCCGGCTCAGACGGCTGTACTGCCCGGGCTGCGGCGATCTCCCCGAGCACGTCGAGTGGGCGCGCGGCGGCGCGCGCTACACCCGCGATTTCGACGACATGACCGCGTGGCTGGCGCAGCAGATGAACCAGACACAGCTCACCCGGCTGATGCGGATCGGCTGGGAGACGGTCGGCAACATCCTCGCGCGGGTCGTGGCCGAGAAGCTCCCCGCCGGCCGGCTGGACGGTCTTGAGCTGATCGGCGTCGACGAGGTCAGCCACGGCGCCGATCACAGGTTCCTGACCTGCGTGGCCAACCACGAGACGGGCGCGATCGTGTGGGCGACCGAGGGCCGTAACGCCGCCAGCCTGCAGGCGTTCTTCGACGGGCTCACCGATCAGCAGAAGGCGTCGATCCGGGCGGTCTCGATCGACATGTCCGCCGGATATGAGAAGACGATCACCCAGGCGGTCCCCGACGCCCAGGTGTGCTTTGACCCCTTCCACGTGGTCCAGCTCGCCGGCAAAGCGGCCGACCAGGTCCGCCGCGACGAGTACAACGCCCACGGCCGCTCGAGCACCGGCGAGGGCAAATGGATCAAGGGCACGCGCTACAGCCTGCTCAAGGATCCCTCAAACCAGACCCCGAAGCAGCTGCTCAAGCTCGCCGAGGTCGTGACCACCAACAAACGGATGTACCGCGCGTTCCTGCTCTACGGCGAGATGCGCTACATCTACCGGCTACCCAAAGACGAGGCCGTCGAGCGCCTCGACGCGTGGCTCGCGTGGGCGTCCCGCTCGCGGCTGAAACCGTTCGTCAAGCTCGCCCGCACGATCCGCAAACACAAACCGGGCGTGCTCGCTGCGATCAAAATCGGAATCAGCAACGGGCGGCTCGAGGCGCTGAACAGCAAGGTGAGGTTGCTCTCACACCGCGCCTACGGATTCCACTCCGCCAACGCACTGATCGCGATGATCTACCTCTGCTGCGCCGGCATCCAAATCGCGCTCCCTCACCGATAAGTCACCCCCAAACCGAGAGGAGAGCCGGTTTTGGTGAGGCTGGTCCGCAGGATGTAGAACC
>DATCPD010000267.1:0-6503 GCA_036564325.1 Solirubrobacteraceae bacterium
GCCCAGACTGGCCGAAGTGCTACGGGAAGGCGCTGCCCCCGATCAGCACCCACGCGCTGATCGAGTTCAGCAACCGTGCGCTCTCGGGCCTGGTCGGCATCATTACGGTGATCGCGGCGGTTCTGGCCTTCACGCGCCGACCCTTCCGCCGGGATCTGGCCGTCCTTGCCGTCCTGCTGCCGCTCGGCGTCGTCGCGCAGGCGGTCCTCGGGGGCTTCACCGTGCGTGAGCATCTGGCCCCGGGGTTTGTCATGGCTCACTTCGCCCTGTCGATGATTGTGCTGGTGGCGGCCGTCGCGCTGGCCTGGCGCAGCGCCTATGAACCCGGCGCTCGTCCGCGCTCGGCGGACCGGGTGTCGGTCTGGTCGATCCGGGCCTTGGCCCCGCTCGGCGCGCTGACGATCTTCGCCGGCACTGCCGCCACCGCGGCCGGCCCCCACGCCGGCGGTTCTCCGGGGCAGCGGATTCACCGTCTTCATTTCAAAGGTCCGGCCACCCTCCAGTGGGTGATCCACCGGCACGCCACGATCGCTGCCCTGTTCGGCATTGCGGTTGTCGCCGTGTGGCTGCTGCGCCGCCGCAGTACGTCCCAGCAGGCAGAGCTCGAGCCGCTCACCGTGCTGGGCGTGCTGCTCGCTGCCCAGGGTCTCGTCGGCAGCGTGCAGTACGAGCTACAGCTTCCCGCCGACATGGTCTGGGTACACGTCACGCTGGCCACGGTCACGTGGGTCGTGATGCTGTGGGCCGTGGCCGCCGCCGGACGACTGGCGCCGCGGAGCAGGCCGGTCCCAGCGGTCAACCCGCCGTCCCCTCCGCCGGGGACCCGTGAGCCGGAGCTCGCTGCTCGCTGAGCCAACGGCCTGCGTTCAGCGGTGAAGCGTCACCGGTACACGCAGCGGCGCCTGATGGGTGCTGAAGCTGGCGCGGAGCGTGGCCTGGATCCGGTGCCGGCGGGCAGCCGCCAGCAGCTTGGTGCATCCTGAGCTCGCGCGCGGACGCAGTGTGCGCGAGCTGCCCGCGCTGAGCGAGAACCTGGTGCTTGCACAGCGGACGCTGCGGCCGTGCTTGCCGGCGGCGCTGACGGTGAGCGAGCCTGTGCAACGTGAGCCCTGCTTGCCCGCGCACCGCAGCGCAACGGCGAGCCTGCCCTTGCGCACGAGCACGGAACGGCTGCGCAGAGCGGCGGTCCCGTAGCCCGGATGCGTCCCAGTCGAGGGCGGGGTCCCCGCCGGGGGCTGACCGGTCGGAGCGGTGAGGGTCTGGAAGCTCCGGTCCTGGCTGGCGCTGAAGTCCGAGGTCGTGGTGGTCTCCTGGTACACGACCAGCCGAAAGTGATACGTCGTGCCCGGAGTCAGGCCGCTGACCTTGATGCTAACGGCATAGGACGAGCCCGGCTGGACGATCTGAGCCTGTGTGACCTTGCCATACGCCGTCGTAGTCCCGTACTGGAACGCCCAGGCCGAATCCGGGTAGGTGACCTGTAAGGAGCCGTTCAGCGTCGCGCTGGTCGCGGTGATGGAAGTGGCCCGCCATTGGTGGTCGATGTCGCTGCCTGCGCGGGGGCCGCTGCGATCAGGGCAGCGGCGGCGCCACACGCCGCAAGGGTCAGCACACGAAGCCGCAGAAGCTCAATGATCGGCAGCACCAGCTGGCGACTTGAGCCGTCGCCAGGTCTGCAGGAGCGCTCCCCAGCTGAGCCGCCCGCTACGATCGCCCTCCGACGATGAATTCTGAGCACAGCGCACCGCCATATGCGACAGCAGGCGCTCGCGGCGCCGACGCTTCACTGAGCATCCTCGTCGTCGATGACGAATCGGATCTCAGGGAGATGCTGACCCGGTCCTTCTCGCGAGAGGGACACCGCGTGATGGCGGTGGCCGATGGGCGGGCGGCGATCGACCGAGCCAGCACCGACCATTTCGACATCGTCCTGCTCGACGTCGCGCTGGGTCCGGGACCCGACGGCTACGAGGTCTGCCGGACCCTTCGGGGTCGGCGCAACGTCGTCCCGATCATCATGCTCACCGCCCTGGATTCAGAGGCCGATGCTGTGTTGGGCCTCGAGGCCGGGGCGGACGACTACGTCACCAAGCCCTTCGGTCTGGCTGAGTTGCGCAGCCGTATCCGAGCGGTGCTTCGGCGTGCAGGTACGCGGGCGATGGGAGACGAGGTGCTGGTCGTCGGCCCGATCGCGCTCGACCGAGCACAGCGTGATGTGACGATCGAGGGGCGGCCGGTACGACTGACGTTTTCGGAGTTCGAGCTGCTCGACTCCCTGATGGCCGATCCGGGGCGCCTGCTGAACCGCCAGGAGCTGCTGCGCGCGATCTGGGGCGACAGCGCTTACCGTGATCCGCGAGCGATCGACGTCCACATCCGGCACCTGCGAGAGAAGCTCGAACCCGAGCCTGACAAGCCGCGTTACATCCTCACGGTGCGCGGCGCCGGATATCGGCTGCGAGGTCCCTAGGATGCGGGCGCGACCGCGGCGTGGAGCCCTCGGTCTGCGCGGTCGGATCGTCGGCGCGGTGCTCGTGACCACGGTGGCGACCCTCGCGGTGGCTGCGGTTGCCCTGCTGGGGCCCCTCCAGCACGGGCTGCGCAACTCCGCGCGAGCGACCCTGGTCAGGGACCTGGGACACAGCGCGGCCGCGAGCTTCAAGCGGCTGGATCTCACCTACGTCCTCGATACGGCGGAGCGCGACCCCCACTCGGGCGTTTCAGCACCCGGCATCCACAACGTGGGACCGGGAGCAGCGCAGCGGGCGGCGCTGCAGGCCAGCGAGCAGTTTCTGTCAAAGCGCCTCGGGGCGACGGTGACCCTGTTCGGCTATCCCGACGCCGCCGGAGTGGGCAAACGAGTGCCGACGGCAGAGGCGGCGGTCGACGAGGCGGGCGCCGACGACGACGTCCGCGCGGCGTTCAAGACCCACCGAACGATCAAGAGCTTCGGCAGTGTCGACGGCACCGAAGTGGCGCGGGTCGCCGTCCCACTGATCAACGGCGGCCACTGGTACGTCCTCGCGGTGCGCCGGCCGATCACCGAGGTGGCGGGCGCCGTTCACGTGGTTCGCACCGCGTTCATCACGGCCGTGCTGGCCGGACTGGCGCTGACGCTGATCCTCGGGATTCCGCTCGCGGCGACGCTCGTCCGGCGACTGCGCCGTTTGCGTCAGGCGGCGCTCCAGTTGGCGGATCCGCGCCGAAGCGTTGAGGTGCCGCTCGACCGCGCGCGCGACGAGGTGGGCGACCTGGCGCGCACCTTCGCGATCATGCAGGAGCGCCTTCGCCATCAGGAACAGGCCCGTCGCGCGTTCGTCGCCACGGCGTCCCACGAGCTCCGAACGCCGCTGACCTCACTGGACGGAATGCTCGAACTGCTGGATGACGACCTGCGCATGGGTGCGCCTGACATCGAAGACGCTCGTTCGCTGCTCAAGCGGGCTCGAGCCCAGTCGCGGCGTCTCGGGCGCCTGGCGGGCGACCTGCTGGACCTCAGCCGCCTCGACGCCGAGGTGGAACTGCGTTCGGAACCGGTGGAGCTCGGTGAGCTCAGCCGAGCCGTGATGGCCGAGTTCGAGCTCGGAACGAGCGAGCGCGGCATCGTCTCCGCGCTTGAGGAGACGGCCGGACCCGTGTGGGTGCTGGGCGATCCCGGAAGCGTGGCGAGGATCCTGAGGATTCTGCTGGACAACTCGGTTCGCATGAGCCCCCCGGGTGGGCATATCACGGTCGAGCTCCGGGGGGAGCCGGAGCCCTCGTTGAGCGTTTGCGATGAGGGTCCCGGGGTGCCGCAGGACGAGCGGACGATGATCTTCGAGCGGTTCCAACGCGGACGCGACACGGCGGGTCAGGCGGGGTTCGGCCTCGGTCTGGCGATCGGCCGAGAGTTGGCCGAGAGAATGGGCGGAACGCTCGACCTGGAGGATTTCCCGGGGCCGGGTGCCAAGTTCACGCTGTGGCTCCCCGGCGCCCGTGCTCCGGAGGAGGACGTCGTCGCGTTTGCTTAGCTGACAGCATCAGCGCCATGGACCCGCGTTTGATGAAGACGATGCTGGATGTCGACGAGCACCACTGGTGGTACCGGGGGCGCCGCCGGATCATCGACGCCGAGCTACAACGGCTGCCGCTGCCGCGACCGGCCGAGGTGCTCGATGCGGGTTGCGGCTCCGGGCGCACGCTCGAGGAGCTGCGGCCGCTCGGTTCGGTCTCGGGGATCGAGCTGAACCCCGAAGCGGCTGAAGTCGCTCGGGGGCGCGGCGACTTCGACGTGCGCATCGGGCGGCTGGAGGAGCTGCCATGGGACGCCGCGACCTTTGACCTGATCACCTGTCTGGACGTGATCGAGCACACGCCGGATGACCGGCAGACGCTGCGCGAGCTCCGGCGCGTGAGCAAGCCTGGAGCCTGGCTGCTGGTCACCGTGCCGGCCTACCAGGCCCTGTGGTCGCTGCACGACGAGGCGAACCATCACTTCCGCCGCTACGGGCGCGGTATGTTGCGCGCGGCGGCGACGGAGGCCGGCTGGAGTGTCCAGCGGCTGACGTCCTTCAACAGTCTTCTGTTGGCGCCCGCGGCCGCTGTGCGAATCGCTCAACGGCGCCGCCGTGCGAGCGACGGTTACACCCCAGACCTGAAGCTCGGGCCGGATTGGCTGAACGGCATACTGGAGCGTCCGATGAGGCTGGAAGCGCGCTGGCTGGCTCGCGGGAGGACGCTTCCCGCGGGGCTGTCGCTGCTCGCGTTGCTGCGCAATCCGCCAGCCTGATGCTGACCTACGCGGCGATCTTTGGCATCTCCAGCAGCCTTGGTTACGCGCTTCCGGCGATCATCGGGCTCGAATCGATGGGCGTGCCGTCGCCAGGCGAGACGGCGCTCGTGCTGGGCGCTGTGCTGGCCAGCCAGCACAAGCTTCAGATCTGGCTGGTGATCGTGATCGGCGTCGCCTCGGCGATCATCGGCGACAACATCGGCTACCTGCTCGGGCGCAAGATCGGCCGCGAGGTGCTCCAGGCGCCGGGCCCGTTCCAGCACCACCGGGTCCGGGCGATCGCCGCCGGCGACAGGTTCTACGAGAAGCACGGCAACAAGGCGGTGTTCTTCGGCCGCTGGATCGCGCTCGTGCGGGTGGCTGCTGCGTGGCTGGCCGGCATCAACCACATGCCGTTTCATGTGTTCTTCTTCTGGAACGCGCTGGGCGCGATCACTTGGGGGACGACGTTTGGCCTCGTCGGTTACTTCGGCGGCACGGCGGCGGGCAATGTCATCACCCAGGTCGGGGTGTACGCCGCGATCGCCGTCGGAGTGGCGGCGGTCGTCTGGCTCGTCGTCAGGCTGCGTCGCCGCCGCTCGGCTGGGTGAAGCCGAGCGGCTGAGTGGACGCTACGACTGCGGGCGGGCCGGATCGAGGTCGAGCGCGCAGGAGTTGATGCAGAAGCGCTGTCCGGTCGGACGCGGCCCGTCATCGAAGACGTGGCCGAGATGCCCGCCACAACGTCTGCACACGACCTCCGTACGGGCCATGCCGAGGCTGCGGTCTGAGCGAAGCTCCACGTTCTCGGCCACGGCCGGTTCGAAGAAGCTCGGCCATCCGGTCCCGGAGTCGAACTTGGTGTCCGAGTTGAACAGCTCCGCTCCGCACCCGGCGCACCGGTAGATACCGTCCTGCTTGACGTCCCAGTACTGCCCGGTGAACGGACGCTCGGTTCCGTGACGGCGCAGCACGTCGTACTGCTCCGGGGTCAGCCGTTCCCGCCACTGGTCCTCGGTGAGATCCACGCCAGCTTGAGCATTGGTATTGGTGTCTGTTTCCATGCTTTCACGGTAGCGCGCGTTCCCGCCGGCAGGCTGAACCTTTGATGAACTTCCCGGCAGCAGTTTCAGTCCGCCGGTGTCTGACGTCGGGGTGCGAGGTAGCTCGTCCGCGTTCGAGGCTCGCGCGTCGCCAGCTCCATCACCAGCGTCGACCAGCCGAAGTTCACGGCCCCCATTCCCGCGCCCGTGCGCGGGTGGTAGTACTCGCGCAGCCCCTGGCGCAAGACCACTGTGCAGATGCGATCGGCGAGCTGATGAGCCTGCTCCTCGTATCCGAGCCGGATGAGACCGAGCCACAGCAGCCAGGCCGAGTTGATCCAGGTCGGTCCGCGCCAGTAGCGCCGCGGCCCAAACAGCCGCCGGTCGTCGGTCGAGAAGCTCGGATCATCGACGGCCACAGATGGCGGCGGGAACGGAAGCCAGAAGCGGGCGGGATTCAGCAGGTGTTCCCGCACGAGCCGGTGTCCGATCTCCTCGGGGAGATCAGGCAGAGCCAGCGGCGACAGGGCGGTCCAGGTGACGGCCGCCGGCCGGCGCGGTTGCGGACGGACCAACGGCCGGAACAGGCCGGCGCGATCGTCATACATGCGCTCGATGAGCGCCCCGGTCAGCGACGGGAGGCCCAGCGCCGAGCGTGAGAGCGAGTAGAGCACGTTGGTCATCACCTCGCAGCACACCGGTTGGCCGGC